>NZ_JAAAWJ010000123.1 GCF_009914725.1 Methanogenium sp. MK-MG | reverse complement strand
TCAACTTTAAATTCATCAAAAATTAAGTTTCTGACCTCATTAGTAGTCCAATTGTCCTGATCTTTAAGCGTCATTTCCAATTGTTCTTTTTGTTTATCTGAAAGTTTCGAGGGTTTTCCACCGGCATATTTTGGAATTAAACCCTCGTAGCCAAATTCATTCCACCTTCTTTGCCAGATATAAGCTGTATTATGTGAAACACACACTAATTGGGCTGCTTTTTCGACACTATAGCCCTCATATCGATATTTTATGAAATATAATCTTTTCAATACCTTCGTATCTTTTTCTAGGGATTTTATTCGAAGACTGATGTCTTCAGATGTTAGGTGCCTTTCAATAAGGATCTGCACTGGCCTGGGCATAGCCAATGTTCGACGGGGTTATTAATAAAAGTATGGTGTGGGACTATAAATAAGTTTCTGAAGTCCGATTTTCCCGAATATTTGGTTCTGCCATGCTACGTCAGAAATGCAATTACATGCTTCGTTGAATCGTTCCATTGTTTTTAACAAAGCATTGTGTTGTTCCTGGTCTGAAAGGAGTTTGACCTTCACAGTTAGTAGCACAGATACAGAGTCACTGGCCCTGTATATGCATATACCTTTCTGACGGCATTCCTCCAACGACTAAAGTCGTGGGCTTCCTGCCTGATTTCTTCGTGATGATCTCTGCACAAGGCCCGTCGGCTCGTATTTCCTCAGTCACCCGGATGCGGCAGACCGTACCCTGGAGTGGGCAAAAGATTCAAACCGCTGGGTTCGCCGGGGGGCTGCCGTCTCCCTCATTGTTCCCGTAAAAACGGGCATCCACACCAAACTGGCATTCAGCATCGCAGAAGAGATGCTGGAAGACACTGACCCGATGGTGCAGAAAGGGTATGGCTGGCTCTTGAAAGTCGCCAGTGCAGATCACCCGGACGAGGTCTTTGCATTCCTGAAGGCACATGCAGACCGAATGCCGCGAACCACATTCCGCTATGCCCTTGAGAAGATGCCGGAGGAGCAGAGGCAGGAGGCGATGAGGTGGTGAATACTTTTATCAGAAATAAATTAAAACACATCAGCAGGTGAACAATTACCATGTCAACAGGATTCATCGATAACGTAAAAGGATTCCTTCTCGATCCGACACAGACACTGATTGCACACAGAGATGAGAGCCTCGGAGACACATTGCGGTATTTCATTATCTTCCTTGTGATCTACGGAGTACTGACCGGAATTATGCTCGGACTGTTTATGGGCGTGGTCGGAGGAATGGCCGGTGCTGAAGCCGGACTGGGGGCCCTCGGGGTGGGCGGCCTCGCCGCATTAGGTACCCTTGGGATGGTCATTGCGTCCATCATATTCATCATCATCTTCGGTGTCATCGCACTCTTCATCGCAGGTATCATTCTCCACATCTTCGTCTATATCGCAGGCGGAAGGAAGGGACTCGCCACCACCATGCGGACCATCATCTACTCCCTCACCCCGAACCTGATCTTCGGCTGGATTCCCATGATCGGCATCCTCGCAGGGTTCTGGTCACTTGCTCTTGAAATTCTTGCAATAAAAGAACTGCACGAGATATCCACCACACGGGCCTTCATCGCGGTCTTTTTACCGGCAATACTTATGGCTGTGCTTGCCTTCTTCGTCCTTGCAGCACTCGCGGCTGCAACCACGATCGCCGCGTAGTATTTAAGAGAAAAAAAAGGATGAGGCCAAAACCTCAGCCCATATTACCTGTTTTTCTAAATTTACAGTTCAGCTCTACCCCGGTCTCAGGCATCTGCACGGTGTGTACGCCCCTGCCGGGGAGATGTGCATACCACCTGTCCAGAAGAGAGGGCGACCCCACAAATAATGAATGGTCATTCATTATTTCCTTTTCAACGGCTAATGGGTATGCAGGAAGTGCAGATGCCAAAAGTGATACCCGCATATAAAGAAGAGGTCCGCCGGAAGATTCTCCGGGCCGCCTACCTTGAGGCAAAGGAGAAAGGACACCACTCTCTCAGGATGGAGGATATCGCCGCCCGTCTGGGAATCTCAAAGGGGACGATATACCTCTACTTTACAAACAAGCATGAACTCTCCCGTGAAGTGATCCAGTGCATCATCCGGCGGTTCAGTGAGGCCATCGCCCGGACGCCGGATGAAGACCTCCATACCACCATCAGCAATATCTACGAAAACACCGTGCACCCCGGCATCTTCGGAAAAGGAGATGTAATGTTTGACTTCTTCCCGCTTGCTGCCCGCGACCCGGAGGTGAAAAAAAAGGTTACCACCATACGAAAAGAGGTGGGCAGCGCCATCGAATCATTCATCCGCGATCAGCAGAAACGGGGAACCATTGACCCGGCACTGGACACGGCCCGCTCCGCCCTGATGGTTCAGGCAGCCTCTCTTGGTGTGCAGAAACTTGCTGCAACGGGTGTTGAAGAGCCGGAGATCCGTGAGATCTGGGAGGGGGCAGTCTTTCGCATACTCGGCATCAGTCATGCTGAACCGGATGTTCCCGCCCCGTTCATTTCACCGCAGTTGCCTTGAAGAACGAATAGTAGAGGGTGCCATCCGGCTCCTTCGTCCGCCGGAGTGCGGCAATCCCTGCATCCCAGCGAACGGAATCAGAGATGCCTGCCCGGAATGCCGCCTCCCGTGAGGCCTCCACCATCGCGATGAATATTTTTTCGGTAAACCCTTCCACCAGTTCCGGGTGGCCCGCGTCCACGTATACGGGTGCCGGTGTCACGCTGACCTCTGAAAATCCGGCAGCCGTGAGAAGAGGGTAGAGACGCCGCCCGATATTCCCGTCACCTCCGCCACGCTGCTGGAGTTCAATCAGGCAGTCCACCACATGCCGGGCGTCCGGGCTCTCGGGATGAAAGATGGCAGAGCCGTGATCCCCTTCAATGACCGTCACCGACCCGCCCGGCCGGAGGGCACGACAGAGGTTTGCAAGCGCTGCCTCCGGTTCCGGGATATGCTCCAGCACAAAACAGACGAAGATATGGTCCGCACTCTCCGGCGGCAGGTCAGTTGTTGCAAGATCGGCGTGACGGAAGGTGACATTGGTATATCCAAAGGATTTCACCCGCTCCTCGGCCTGTGCCAGATAGGTCTCTGATATATCCACCGAGAGAATATCCGACCCCGGAAACCGGCGGGCAAGAATCACCGTCTGGGCGCCGACACCACATCCGGCCTCCAGGATCTGCGTGCCTGCGGGAAAATCCTCATCTGCATGGAGAATCTCTTCCAGTGCCTCTGATTGTTTAACGAGCCTTTCAGAGTCATCTTTCCCATATCCATGGACATACTGGTGCTTTGTCATACCGGGCCTGCTCCTGATACTACTATTCCTTCTTCATCTTTCAATCTTCCGAGAGATCCGCCGGTTCACAGAATATCTATTTACCCCAAACTCCGGTTGAAAATTAGGGCTCACATTCCAATTCTCTAAGAATTTAGCTACATTGCCAATATGAAAGCTATAGCACCCAAAGATCTATATGCA
>NZ_JAAAWJ010000122.1 GCF_009914725.1 Methanogenium sp. MK-MG | reverse complement strand
CTGTTTTGCTGTTCCCGGCAACTGTGATGCCTGGGAGATCCTGAGGGTCATCGAATATTCTGACGCAGTGAACCTGCACGGAACCTCCCTTGAGGTAGGGCCGGTAACCTTTACTGGTGTTGGAGGTTCAAACCCTACACCCTTTAACACACCTTTTGAACTCTCTGAAGAGGAACTGTGTGAACTGTTAGAGAAGGCAAAAAAGAGGGCGCACCAGAACGTACATAATATTCTGGTCACCCATGCACCCCCATACGGCACACTTGATGATATTGGCGGAACAAATGTAGGGTGCAGATGCTTCCGTGATAGCCTGAAGGATTTTGATCTCGTCTGCTGCGGCCATATTCATGATCACACCGGGGTTGTTGAGATCGAAGGAACGCTGGTCGTCAACCCCGGACCTGCCTCAGAGGGGAAATGCGCGCTCATCACTCTGGGGGACGAAGCAAAAGAGATTGAAGTGGAATTTGTCACTCTTTAGAGAGCAGCAGTTCAAGATACGATACCGGTATGTGTGCCCCGAAAATATTCAGCTCTTTTTTAACGGCATCAATTTTTTTATCTGCTGCAGCGATATCAGTGTCAGTCAAAACTTCAATTTCAATATATGTGCCCAGACCTTCCACGCAGTCAAGAGCAATGGTTGTGCCGCCGTATTGGTATTCATGCCGCTCTTTTCTGACGGTTGCACTAATAAAAAAACCGGTTGCCGTAAGAAGGGCAATGGCATCCTCTGCGGACTCTACTGAGAGTGTTATTTCTGTTCGTGCCTTTGACCCGCCTGACTGAGTTTTCGGGCCTTTGTAGGTGATCTCAGTGCCGGATTCTGTCTCGCGTACACGCAGTGCCTCATCCGTGTGGGCATAATCACAATGCGGTGCATTCAGATAGGTATCCTGCTGGGACGAACCGCCGAGATCCGCTGCTCCCAGAGAGCGCAGACAGTCTGCGATTTCCGGGAGATTTGATACTGCAATTTTGGTTTCAACTTCGATTAAAGAACTCATTATTTTAAGTAAACACGCCGTATAAATATAGACAGGTGAAATGAATGGTAGTTAATGAAGGAAGTTTTATTAAACTGAGATTTACCGGCTTATCAGAGGGTCTTGTATTTGATACCACTGAAGCAGACAAAGCAACTGAAGCGGGTATCTTCAATGAAAAGAAAGAATACAAGCCAATTGTTGTGCGCCTTGGCGGTATGCACATCATCCCCGGTCTCGATGAGGCATTAATCGGCAAAGAGGTTGGCGAAAAAGGCACCGTCGAAATTCCTCCGGAGAAGGCATACGGCCCCCGCGATGAATCACTGATGCGGTCTGCTCCTGTCAAAAATTTTGGCGAGAAACCTCAGGTTGGTATGAGAATCACATCCGACGGCGAGGAAGGTATCGTTGCCGGTGTTGTTGGTAAAAGGGCTGTCGTCGACTTTAACCATGTACTTGCCGGAAAAACACTTACCTACGAATATGAGATCGAAGCAGTTGTTGAGAGTCCCGAAGAACAGGTACAGGGTCTGATTGATCTGTATGTCGGGAGAGAAATGGATATTGAACTCACCGATGGTCTTCTCACCGTGATTCTGCCTCCGGGCATTAACTATGACAAACGCTGGGGAATGGCCCGCGGCATCCTTATGCATCAGATCTTTGAATTTATCAATGGTATCGACGAGATCATTTTAAAAGAGTCATACAAACGCCCCGCTGCACCTGAAGAGATCGAAGAAGCTGAAGTATCTCCGGCACCGGAAGAAGCAGATGAATCTTCTGAACCAGAAGAATCATCCGAAGAATAATTTTTTTACTGAATTTTTTTAGTGAATGGGAAAACGCAGTATTGCGGCGATTCCCCCAATTGCTTCCAGTTGTTTTCCCGGTTCAAATTCTGAGGAAAAGACGGTGATCGTTGCACGCATCGTATCGGCGGTTTCAAGGAGACGATTGATGGTTTCCTCGCTCATTTTCGTGTCAACAACAAGAATGTCTGATACTGCACCGTAGTGAACTGCCGTTGCAACCTCATCAACACCGTATGCAGCGGGACCGCTGCCCGCCATCCTCTTAAGCAGTTCTTCCATCAGGGTTACCTCCCTTCCCAGCTGAAGATCCTGTGTTATCCGTTCCAGTATACCCTGTCCGATCACTTCCTGCACCGCACCACGCCCTGTTCTGCGTGTCTCAGCAGTCAGCATACGGCCGGCCATATCCAAATCGGTTCTCCGGAGATAGGTTAGAAAATCCTCTTTCACAAAACCGGGCCCTGCAATAACAATCGATCCGGTGACCATGGTGAGGGAGTGATAGATCTCTTCAAAAAAAGCATGTCTGGCATCTACACCCTCACGTTTTCCGCTTCCGGCGGTAATTTTCATAACATATTCCGGCCCGTACTGGCGGATACGGAATATCTGTGCCTCCCCTTCCTCGATGGCTACAATATGTACGATGCCTGAGGTGGATGCAGTGACTGCCCTATCGATTCGTTCCAGTTCAACCTGCGTCCATCGTTTAATGACAGAGACTTCCCGACCCGGTTCAAGATTGATGGTATGGTAAAAACCGGTGTCAGGACCCTGTTCAATCACCCCGGATATTCTCAGCCTGACGGTATCCGGGTGGAATTCTGTCTTCTCCACCCGGAGGCCCAGTCGTACCGGTTTTTTTTCGGTCTTTTCCGGCCGCGTTTTGTCAGTCTGGGAATCAAGGCTCCTGAATGTATCTGCAAAAATAAGATCGCCTGTTCTGATGAGATGTTTGATATGCCATATGTCATCAATTGATTCCGGAAACAGCCGTATCTCACCGTCTGAATTTTTCAGGGCATCGAATTCTGCTTTCATAACTCTTCAGTAATATCTGATCCGCCCGGAGGGACAAATGCGGCAATACTCTCTGAATTCAGGACATTTTTCATTGATTTCCATTCATCACCATATTTATCCCGTAACATTCTGAGTATTTTTTTGGCAACGTCATTGGGCTCATAGCGTCCCGGACGAAGGATGACATAATGCTCTGCCCTGCATTTCACCGCATCGATAGGCCCTCCGATCACACCTAACTCAGGGGCTACCTGCAGGCCGATGGCAACACCAAGGCCGACATTCCGTGTGTATGTCCGCTCCCCCCTGATGATGAACGAACCGCGTGAGACGTATTCTCCGGTTTCCGGAGTCTTACTCACCTGGTTGGGCGACGCAGCATATACATCGGCTGTCAGATGACCGTTTTTCCAGGCATTTGAATATGATGCGGCAAACTGGGCGACTTCATCATTCTTTTCCGTATTTCCTTTGACAATGATGACACTGCCGCCATGCACATCAGCATGGACAAAGGTGTCGCCCCCCTGAAGGTATTTTTTTACCACTTCTTCATTCGTACCGGCATCCTTCCCGCCAACCATCAGCACTCCGTCAGATGTATAGCACCAGCGGAACCGGTGGAACCATTTCTTCTTTCGCAGAGGAATCACTGTTTTCTGCTTTTTGGGGGTGATTACCATGCGTTCCATCGCTGCAAATGCGCCGGTCCGCTTCCTTTTAAATTTCTTTGCCAGTTCGTAATACCGTTCGGCGTTGGCTTCAAGACTCTCCTCTACAAAGAGTTTTACAATTTTTCCATCAATATCAAGGTCAATCGCACTTTCAGCAGGGTATACACATTTTATGGCGGAAGCTGCATCACTCTTGCTCTCTTTCAGGATTTTTTCAATATCCTGCCAGGATGAAGAGGCACTGGCATTCTTCAGCGTCGTAAGGATTTCATGGACAAATGTGTAATGCGTATAGATAGCATCAACAATGACCTCATATCGCTTGATCTTTTTTTCAAACGAAGCAATAGCATCCAACTGCCGTACCCGGATATTCTCTTCACGGCTGAGTTTTGGTTTTGGCGGGGTAATCAGTTCTTTCCCG
>NZ_JAAAWJ010000121.1 GCF_009914725.1 Methanogenium sp. MK-MG | reverse complement strand
GAAGTTTCTGAAACAAAACAATGTGGCAGGTCTGTCGGTATTGATGTCGGACTGAATTCATATTGTGTCGATAGTGATGGGAGGGCGGTTGAGAACCCCCGATTCTATGAACAATCTCTGGTAAAGATCAAAAAATTACAGCAGAGTGTATCAAGGAAAAAACGGTTCTCAAACAACTGGAAGAAGGCAAAAGACAGGTTGGCCAAAGTATATGAACATATTTCCAACCAGAGAAACGATTTCCTGCACAAACTATCCCGCCAGTATGTTGATACATATGCCACGATTTGTGTTGAAAATCTGGATGTCAGGGGACTGAAGGAGAAAGGCAACAATACAGGTATGCACAGGAGCATCCACAGTGTAGCATGGGGAAGATTCTTTTCTTATCTCTCGTACAAGGCTGAAAGTGCTGGTACGAAATTCACCAAAGTCAACCCAAAAAATACAACACAGATGTGCTCTAATTGTGGACAAATTGTTAAAAAGACGTTATCCGATAGGGTTCACGAATGTCCCAATTGTGGATTCGTTGCCAACCGAGATTATAATGCGGCAGTAAATATCTGTCGTATAGGGATGGAACAGCCCTTTATGCCCGTGGAGGCAATTCCTCTACATCACGTTTCTGTGATGCAAGTGTTGTCAATGAAGCAGGAAGCCACGCCCTTTAGGGCGTGGTAGTTCACATATCTCATTCATGTCATAACCCCTGATCTGTCAGTGGAGTGATACCGGGATATGACCCGGCACACCGGTGAAAAGGTTGCCCCGGAACATACCATCAGCAGGCCCGGAGCCTGCATACCTGTTTTCAGTTTCATCCTATCAACTCTATACTATTTTTTTTACCGCAGGCAGACCGGTCCCCACTCCATTTTCAGGAAGAATTAGATCCTCAGAAGATCCATTTCGTTTCATTATACATATCTCTTCAGGCCAAACCGTCGAAATAGCTCAACCTGTTTCGATGATTCTGCCAGAGAACAGCATGATATCGGTTCTGTAGAAATCATCTGAGAAAAAATCCCGGCAATACGTTAAGCAACGCTTAAATAGCCTCCCCCACAGGCCCGCACCCCCAAAAAACGCATCCACACAGACGGCCGGAGGGAGCCTTTCTCAGACGGAGACACCCCATACATCCTCTCAAAAAAGCAGCCAATGGCACCCCCATAATACTCCACAATAACCAGGCAATATTTAAAATAACGCACAAAACAGCCGTATTTTGACACCATTTTGGAATGATTGAAATGGCGTCCGTTTCGCCCTTATTTTCGCAAAAACAGGGGGGTTGGCAGCCCTGTTTCAGGCATCCGTCGGGCCTTTCAGCCGAGTTCAGCCTTCCCGTCGGCCCAGGTCTCAACCGTGGTCAGGATGGCATCATCCGCAACCTGGAAGGGTGGCGAGCCCTTGTGGCGTGGCTGGGGGCGGGGTGATGACCGGGTTAGTTTTATACTTATGGAAAAAGGACAGTATCTTTGTTCAGTTATCATTGTCAGAATTGATCGACATCAACTGTCATTAAGTATGTAAAAGGAATGCGAATGGCTTAATAAAGAATATATGGAGAATGATTACGATAAAATGAATATATCAATATTATTGCAATCCCTTTCCAGGTTAAAAAGTGAGAATATTATAAGTTCCGCTCACTTTAAAATTCGACTTGAAGAGAGGAAAGATGATTTAATGCCTGATATTGATGGTATTCATAAAATGCTCATGGGTAGTGATCCTGTAGCAATATCAAATCAGGAGGATGAAAAATTTGAAATCCTATTCAATTTAAACGAGGATTATGATCTGACTTTGGTGGTTTCAGTAAAGATTACCAATCCTGAAATAATAATAAGTTTAATAACCTGCTATAAGAGAGACAGAAAGAGGAGGGTGAAATAAAATGGCTGTAAATCAAATTCACACGGATGCAGATACTATCGATTATGATTATGAAAATGACAGTCTTTTTCTATTTACCAAAGGGGCCGAACATAAGCATTCGTTGGTTTTAGACAATATCATAATTGATTTCGGTGAAGGAAATTATATCAAGGGCGTGGAGATACAAAATGCCTCTAAAAGATTTGGTGTCTCAAAATATGCACTAAAAAAACTTCATCAAATAAACGTTAACCTTAACGTTTCAGATGAAAAACTCGAGCTTAATATAACGCTCACCCTTGAAATAAGAAATAAATATCTCCCGAAAGCCATCGTTGCAGCAGATATAAACGAATTCAATATTCCATCCGGAACAATGGCCATGTCGTGCGGAATTTGTTGAGAACGAACAATCAATTTTTTGTTTCTGAATACATTACTCCGGTTACAATGGTTCGATAGTTACCAGATAACAGCTCTCAATAATAACAGTCACTCCGACTCCCTTCTCATGCCACAGCACTATCTCATGGAAAACCAGACCCTCTTCAAAGATCCCGAGGTCTTTGAATACGCCTACACACTCCCGAGACCATTACCGTGACAGCCAGCTCAGGGAGCTCGCCATGCTCCTCAGCCCCGCCCTGCGGGTAGCGACCCCCATCAACACCACCCTCCACGGCCCGCCGGGAACCGGGAAGACCACCTGCGTCCGGCAAATTTTCACCGAGATTGAGGAGTGCACCCCCCGTGTCGTCACCGTCCTCGTCAACTGCGAGAGCGTCCGGACGCCGTTTCGCGTCTTTGCCACCATCTTCAGGAGACTCTTCGGACATTAGCCGCCGCTCTCCGGCATTCCTATCGGGCGGCTCACCGACCCCGTCGCGGCGGAACTCATCAGACGAAAGGTGGTCCTCATCGTCTGCCTGGACGACGCCAACTACCTGGGCTGCAACGGTCAGCTCGATGAGGTTTGCTACCTGCTCCGGATGTATGAGGCCTGTCTCTCCTATACGACCTTCCATACCCGGCTGAACAGACTCGACTCCGGATCATCGATCAGAACCGCCAGCCGGTGAAGGGGAATACGCGGGAGGTCGTGCTCCGGTTTGACCCGGGGATGATGAACGGGATGGACAGGTCATACATATGAGAGAGAGGGTGATTCTGCCCGTATACTTTAATCGGGATCACCCCACTCCTTTCCCCCAGTTCTCCTCCCTCAAAAACCTCGTATAACATCTCTCACATATTCCCGTCCTTTCTTTCTCCGACCACCAGGCAATCCTGCCCTCACCGCAGACGGAACAGTTCCCCATATCCTTCGCCGTCCGAAAGAACTCGTTCGGCGTCAGAAGCCCCGGCAGGGGGATGATGCCGGACACATGCTCTGTGTCGCAGACACGGGATGCACCCACGTTGGCGGCATGTACAGCAGGGTGTAGTAGACTGTGGGAGGTGCCGCCATCATACCGGGCGAGGATGTTGCTTTGTTCGACCTCTCCGGCCAGAATTGCATCGGAAGCAATTTTGCTGGAGGAATCTGCCAGGGCACACCCACCCGAACCCGCATCTGTATGAGAGACGTCTAGGTGCTGTGGGGTCTCATTCTTCCGCAATATCCTCTTCTCTTGAAGAAGCGTCTCTCTATTCTCTCTTAGATCTGTACCATTCGGTTGGAATACCCCGGTTTTATCATGGCGGCATGTGCCTCCATGCTGCTGCAAAATTGCCGCCATTCCGCCAACGCCGCCCCCGCCATTGGTGGGGGGTTGTTCCCCCCCATCACCTCCGGTGCCATCCCCGCCGGGTGGTGCCGGTTCGAGCCAGACGACCACCGACCCGTTCCATCTCCGGTAGGCCTCCCGATCAAAAAAGAAGTAATGATCCCGTCGTTTCAGTGCAATCCCGCAGATCTCTTCTGCCACCGTGGCATCGAGAACCGTAAGACAGCCCTTCACGAGCCGGGTGGCCTCACCATCGTTCGGGAGGTCGATACGATAGAGGAGGTGGGCACCGTTGCCGGAGTCGGCCAGTACCGGTTCCGGGAATCCTCTTTCGGTGA
>NZ_JAAAWJ010000120.1 GCF_009914725.1 Methanogenium sp. MK-MG | reverse complement strand
CGAGTTGGAAAGATAATGGATGAAATTGTAAAGTGCTTAACTTTTAGGCAAAACTCGTAGGAAAGTGGTGAAAAAAACAGGGATTTTTAAAGTACTGGAGTAAACTCAGGAGAACCAACTTTTGATAATCCCTGCAAAAAATTGTATCTGGTGGCTTCAAAGAGAGACGGCCCCGGTCACATCCGGGGCGAGACGGCTGTGGATAAACCATCTGAAACAACAGCACGAACAGCTCTTAATTATGAAACAGTGCTGTCAGGAGATCCGTTCCTGAATAAAATAACCCGAATCTCTCAGACAGGATGAAACAAAAGAAAAAGTATGGGCCCGCTGAGATTCGAACTCAGGACCTCCGCCATGTCAAGGCGACGTCATAACCAGCTAGACCACGAGCCCTTGTGCCTACATTCCTTGGTTTCCGGATTATAAAAATGATTGGTTTTGTTTCCGGCATCTGCGGTTTTCCGTGGGCCTGATGCCGGTTTCCCAATCATATTTCAGATATGTGCATAGCGTGCGGTGGAGACGCCGTCAATTTTGACGATCTCTTCCATCGCTTCCTGTGGGACTGTCGCATCCACGTTCAGGACCATGATGGCCTCCTGTCCGGGTTTGTTACGGCCGACCTGCATGCCTGCGATATTGACATCATACTGCCCGATGATGGTTGCAAACTGGCCGATGACACCTGGTACGTCACGGTGGCGTGATATGACCACGTCGCCGCCCGGCGTCATGTCGGTCATGTACTCGCCGATGGCAACGATGCGGATCTTCTCTGCCGATGAGACATTGCCGGAGACTGACTCCTGCATCGTGTCGGTCTTCAGCGTGATGGTCATGATGTTGGTGAATCCCTTTGACTCGGTGGTGATGCTCTCGCTGATGCGGATGCCGCGTTCCTTTGCGGCAAATTCGGCGTTCACGATGTTGACCGGTTCCTGCAGAATCGGGTCAAGCATGCCCTTGAGTGCGAAGCGGGTGATGTACTTGGTATTCCGGCCGAAATCTGCCGCCTTACCGCCGTACTCGATCTCGACAGACTCGAGTCTGCCGTCGATGAGCTGAATTAGGAGTTTACCCATCTTCTGTGCCAGCTGTGCATACGGCTCGATTCTCGCCTGCTGGTCGAGAGGTACCATCGGCGCGTTCACAACAAAGCGTGCCGAGCCGCCCTCAAGCACATCAATGCACTGCTTTGCAACCGAAACTGCCACATTCTGCTGTGCCTCGACCGTGGAGGCGCCGAGGTGCGGGGTGGTGACGACCTGCGGGAGTGCGACAATCCGCTGGCCTTCCGGCGGTTCGTTCTCGTAGACATCGAGCGCTGCGCCTGCAACCTTTCCTGCTTCGATGGCATCAGCGAGTGCCTCTTCATCAAT
This sequence comes from Methanogenium sp. MK-MG, assembly GCF_009914725.1. Taxonomy (GTDB): domain Archaea; phylum Halobacteriota; class Methanomicrobia; order Methanomicrobiales; family Methanomicrobiaceae; genus Methanogenium. Next base: position 2,625 of record NZ_JAAAWJ010000120.1, on the reverse strand, counting down.
GATGCCGCCGCGGGCACAGTTGACGATGCGCACGCCGGTCTTCATCTGCGCGATCGTATCTTTATTGATGAGGTGGCGCGTCTCTTTTACCAGCGGTGTGTGGACCGTGATGAAGTCTGCCTGGGGGAAGAGTTCGTCCAGGGTGCAGACCTCGACACCAAGCTCCTTGGCGCGTTCCCGGTTGATGTACGGGTCGTAGGCGACACAGCGCATCTCAAGGGCATTTGCCCGCTTTGCAAGTTCCTGCCCGATTCTTCCGAATCCGACAATGCCAAGCACCTTGTTGTTGAGTTCGACGCCCATGAACTGCGAACGTTTCCACTCGCCTGCCTTGACAGATGCGGTCGCCTGCGGTATATTGCGCGAGAGCGACATCATCATGGCAAGCGTGTGTTCACATGCGGCAAGGGTGTTGCCGGAGGGTGCGTTTGCGACGATGATGCCCTTCTCGGTTGCTGCATCAAGATTGATATTGTCGACACCTGCGCCGGCCCGTCCGATGAACTTCAGCTTCTCTGCTGCTGCAAGCACTTCGGCGGTGACCTGTGTCCCGCTGCGCACAAGCAGTCCGTCATACGTCCCGATGATCTCAATCAGTTCTTCTTCGGTGAGGCCCGTCTTCACATCGACGTTGCAATATTCACGAAGTATATCAACGCCTTCGTCTGCCAGCGTGTCACTGACCAGTACTGTAAAATCCATCACTATTGTTCCCTGTTACTTGTTATTCTTTGCTGATATTCATGGTTTTCCCGCATCTTCCCGGTGTTCAGAGGGAGGTGGCATATGATCCGCGTTGACAGGAGAAAACACGCACTACATTGATGCACTTTGGTATGATGTCGGGGACATTAGTCGTTAACTTGAATATCTTTCCGGGGGGACACATATTAATCATCGTGGTAGTTCACCACAGTGGTAGCAAAAAGATTCAGGTGACCCATGAGCATGACAAAAGTCCCCAATATTCTGTGGCTAGCTGAAATTCGGAAAGAGGATCTCCCTTCCGTCGGTGGAAAGGGTGCATCTCTTGGAGAAATGACCTCCGTTGGTCTGCCGGTGCCAAACGCATTTGTAGTGACCGCACAGGCATTCCGCTGGTATATCGAGGATGCGAAGATTGACACAGAGATATTCTCACTCCTCTCCGGTCTCGACGTCGAAAATTCGGATCTCCTGGAGAAGACGGCAGCAGATGTGAAAGGCATCGTCATGAAGACGCCGGTGCCGGACGAAATCAGAGAAGATATCATCCGTTCATACGTGAAGATGGGAGATGATGTAGTGGTTGCCGTCCGTTCCAGTGCAACGGCAGAAGACCTTCCTGACGCCAGTTTTGCCGGCCAGCAGGATACCTACCTGAACATTAAGGGTGCAGACGCCCTCGTTGAGGCGGTCCAGATGTGCTGGGCATCCCTCTACGGGGCGCGGGCTATCTACTACCGTGCCAAACAGGGATTTGACGATTCTATCGTAGACATCGCTGTGGTTGTGCAGATATTGATCCGTTCCGAGAAGGCGGGTGTGCTCTTCTCGTCCCATCCTGTCACCGGTGAACCGACCTCTATCATCGAAGGTTCATGGGGTCTGGGAGAGGCGGTCGTCTCCGGAATGGTCTCACCTGATAACTATGTATTTGACCAGCGGTCCCGGCGGGTTGTCGACCGTTATATTGCGACCAAGAAGGTTGAAATCCTGCCTGACGGGGAACACGGGACAAAGGAAGTGCCTGTCTCCCCGGAGCGGCAGGACGCACCGGTGCTCTCGGATGACGAGATTGTGGCTCTGGCAAAGTATGGACGGGTGTCTGAATTACATTACGGCGTCCCGCAGGATTTGGAGTGGAGCATTGTCGGCGACACCATCTATATCCTCCAGTCACGGCCCATCACCACGATTGCCGGGAACGCCGGGGACACCGGCAGAGTACAGGAAACCGGGAGCAGTGGTGATATTCTGCTTGAGGGCCAGGGTGCATCACCGGGGATTGCCACCGGGCGCGTCGTCATTGTCACTACGGTAAAAGACCTTGGCCGGATAAACGACGGTGACATCATGGTCGCAAAGATGACCAACCCTGACATGGTGCCCGGTATGCGCAAGGTGAGTGCTATCGTCACCGACGAAGGCGGCATGACCTGTCACGCGGCGATTGTCTCCCGTGAACTTGGCACCGCCGCAGTCGTCGGGACAAAGAATGCCACCCATGTCCTCAAAGAAGGGGACATTGTAACAGTAGACGGCGATAAAGGTCTCGTCTTTGAGGGCGCTGTCGCTCCCGCAGAGGAGGACGCCCCCGCCGTTGCCGTGGCCGCTGCGGCACCCATCATCACCGCAACCTCCATCAAGGTGAATGTCTCCCTTCCCGAGGCTGCCGCACGTGCGGCCGCCACCGGGGCAGACGGTGTGGGTCTGCTGAGAGTTGAACATATGATCCTGGGCCTCGGCAAGACACCCGGATGGTACATCCGCAACAACAAGGAAGAGGAGTTTGTCACTGAGCTCTACAATGGCATCAAGGTGGTCTTAGACGCATTCCCCGGCAAACCGGTATGGGTCAGGACCCTGGACGCTCCGACAGACGAGTTCAGGAACATGCAGGGTGGAGAGGATGAACCCGAAGAG
>NZ_JAAAWJ010000012.1 GCF_009914725.1 Methanogenium sp. MK-MG | reverse complement strand
TCCTGCATCATTCCCCATCCCACTGAGAATGACTGAGAGGCAGTTCTTTCCAAATACCTTTGCGGCCGAAGAGAATGTAATGTCAACAGCAGGACGAACGGCATGGACAGGAGCTGATTTTGTCAGTGTTATCTGTCCACCCTGACGGCCCCTTTCATCAACATGCCGGGAGATGACGGTGTGATACCCCCCCTTTGAGAGGTAGACATTGCCATTGTTAAGGATGTCACCACTTTCTGTTTCTTTCACAGGCATTGGACATATCCTGTTCAGCCGCTCTGCAAGGGCTGCAGTGAATCCTTCCGGCATATGCTGGGTAATTACAAACGCAGCATTCTGTTCTCCTTTAAGATTTGAAAAAACCTGGTCCAGCATCGGAGGCCCTCCTGCAGATGAACCAATTAAAATAATGTTTTCTGCAGGAACATCTGTATTGGGCAGACATTTCTTTGGTTCTGATATACTGATAAGCTGTTTCAGTTTCGCCGTTAATTCATTCTCAATACCCCGCATCTTTGATATATTCCGCGGTTTCAGCATGAAATCATTGGCACCCAGACGCAAAGCCTTGTAGGTCAGTTCAGCATCGCGCGAAGCCAGCGTGCTTAATACCAGGATTTTTGGTCTGTATGACAGGTGTCTGATCTGCCGCAGTGTTTCAATCCCGTCCATCCGGGGCATCTGAATATCAAGCGTCATTACATCCGGCTTAAGCTCTGCAATCATCGGAAGGGCTTCGACACCATTGCATGCAGTTCCAATAACTTCAATATCCGGAGCACGATTAAGCAGGTCTGATAAAACAGTCCGTATGAATACTGAGTCATCGACAATTAGAACCCTGAGCATAATGACCTTTTTACGATTTTAATACGTTATTGATCTCTTCTAACACCTTAGGTGCCTGAAATGGCTTTACAATGTATCCTTTGGCACCAGTTTTGATGGCAAGTTTTACCATCTGTTCCTGTCCGACAGCAGTGCACATAACCACTTTTGCTCCCGGATTAATCGTCATAATTTCTTTTAATGCTTCAATTCCATTTTTTTTCGGCATAACAATATCCATCGTCACAAGATCAGGTTGAAGCGATTGATATTTTTGGATTGCATCTTCTCCGTTCTCAGCTTCACCCACAATATCATGATTCCCGGAAAACAGGATATTTTTAAGAAGTGTTCTCATAAAGAGGGTATCATCAACGATCAGAATCCTTCCCATATATAATCCAATAACATTTTGTTACATACATAATAAACATATTTAATCGTGTATTTTGGAATAAGACCTGTCAAAAAATTATATGAAACAAATGTTATTTAAATGGGGGATTTACTGGGGGGTGGGTGGTTTCACAGCTTCCGTCACAAACCTGACACCTTTTGTAGTCAGTTTTACCTCACGGCGTGTCTGGACCACCTCTACCAGTCCAAGTCCCAGCATTCTGTCATACACGGCATCTATTTCACGCTGGGATTTCTCAAGCATTCCTTCAATAGAATGAGTGTCCATTCCGCTGTACACCAGCATGGCCACCTGACCTGAAAGAGGGTCAAGTTCTCCGTCCAGTGAACTTCCTTTTGTGGCATCAGTCAGGTAATTATAGAGCACCTGCAGGGTTGTTGAGGGGCAGAGCACAAAGCTTGTTGAAACATCTCCGCTCTCCACATGATCAATCTTTACCACTTCTTTGTCCGTTCCCTGTATCTCTCTTTTTGTCTGTTCAATTGCTGAAACATCAGCTATCGGTATACATATCTGATGATTCTGGCTAACAAACCATATACCGGTTTTAAGGACGGTCACTGCACCTTTTTCCCATTCTGCATCATTCACCATCACCCCACCCCTGATGGCAGGAGACATAAAAAATGCCATGAGGCGATAGCCCGAACACCCCATAAGAATGACCCGTTTTAGTATGGCCAGTGCTTTGGGTACGGTGGCAATTCTGTAATCTTTTTCTGCAGCAGAGATGATGAGAAGATTCTTCTTTTGCTGCACATTATCAATTGATTTTATCGGAATCTGCGTATTTATCGGTTCAGGCAGATGGATGGTTGTTTCATCGATTCCGATCTTGGCTGATATCCATTTCCCTTCGGCTTCAAATTTAACTGGAATTGTTTTCATTCTTCACTCCTGTCATTCTGATTATTTATTTGCCGGGATTTACCCCCCATTGAATGAAGCACTTTTTCAAGCTCTTCAACCAGATCTTTCGCTTCGACATGAACATCTTTCATATCACGAAGAAGACTTGGCTCAGGTCCCTTTTTGACCTTTTTAATATCTGATTCAAGAACACTGAGGATATCGTCATATTCATTTTTTCTGGAAAATGAGACTGCTTCATCAAGTTCCAGATCACCGAGATTTGTATTCCCAAGATGGGATATTTCATTTCCTGAGATCTTTTTATCCTGCAAAGAGACGTGATCATCAGGAAGAATATCTCCATCATCAACTTCTTCCTCTTCTTCAATGATGATCTCATCTGTTTCAATTGAGAGATCATCTGTCTCCAGTTCATCCAGATCAATTGCGTCAAAATCAGATAATTCATCTGCACCAAAATTATCTTTATCGAATTCAGTGAGATTTTCCAGTTCGTTCAGCGAATCATTCAGATTAGCATGCTGAATATCTGAGACGGCATCCGGGAGATTAATAAATGACCCTTCATCAAGTCCATCCTCAATGGCCTGCAGAGCAAATTCTCCGTCAGCCCCCTCAGGCGTCTCTCCGGCAGCAAGCAGTATGGAATTAATTTCATTATCCATATTGAATTCATCAGAATCATCATTCTGATGGGATGAAGATGTAGCCGGCAGGTCCATATCGGAATCAAAAGACAACTCCTCACCCTCAATTTCAAGAGAGTCAAGGCTTCCAAAATCTTCATCGTCAAAAGAATCGATTCCATCTGAAGGCTCCTTTGCATCAGATGCTGATGTTATCGGTTCATCAATTGCTGTATTCAAAAGGGAATCAAGTTTTTCGGTATGTTTCTTATCACGGGCCTTTGCTATTGTGGTACTGAATGAACCGATGGCAGCAGCCAGACCCGCTGATATCCGGGTACTTTTTGTTTCCGTTGGTTCTTTTCCCGGACTGTTTTTCTTTTTATCTTTCTGATTTTTCGTATTATTTTTCTTAAATCGTGAAAAAATTCCTTTAGAAAAGAAGTTTTTCCGTTCTTTTTTGGGTTGTGGTTTCTCTGTTTTCGCAGTCTGTGCTGAATTTTCGGTTGTAGTGTTTTTTGGGGCAGTAATTTTTTTGAAGTCCTCGATTTTTAATAAACCAAGGCCCATTGTCATAATAATTCCAAAGGCAACTGATGCAGATATGGTAACTATTAGTGATGCATCAGACAAAATCAGAAAAGTCCCGATGGCAATAATACCAACCATCATCAATAACCGACGTACTACTTCGTTCATTATAATCCCTCAAATGTTGGAATCTGAAACAGCATCTCGACGATAAACGGTGTCACAATTAAAAGGATTCCAGTGAGACTGAATAATATACTTCCAAATGCGTAATACAGATAATTTGCTCCGCCCTTAACAATCTTTCCTGCCATTATATTTGCAACAGTTATTATTAACAGAACAATAGCTATATATGTCCCCATTTTATCTTCCGGAAAATTAACGAAGATGTTCACCATACCAGACATGGAACCCCCCATTGATGCTGTTGAACTGCTCATTGCGCTACTGACCTGATCAAATGAAGCCATCACGGCAGTTACCGCATGTGACATCGTAAGTAATATCTGATACAGGAAGACAAAAATTGCAACCATCGCTATATGCATGGGAATAAGCAGCACAATGAATCCTGTCGCAAGCATTTCCCGTTTTTCGCGTAACAGCGTCTGTTCAAGCATGGATGAACTGACAACCCGTGCGACCTCTGAAGGATTACCGCCCAGTTTTATTGAGTCACGGAAAATATTGAGGTACTTTGATATGAGGTTACTTCCGGATTCGTCAATAAACCGTTCCCACACCATATTTTCATCCAGACCCAGATTCAGTTTGGAATAAACAGACTGAATAAATTCAGACAGCACTTTCAGGGTTTTTATATCAATTTCAGCAAGGGCGTAGGTTACAGTGAGACCCTTCCCCCCCATAATCGTCCCCAGACTTCTGATAAATACGGAAAAGTCAGCATCACGTCCAATAATATTTGTGTCATCAATGATTGCAAATATTCCAAGAGGTGCAAGCAGAATTCCAATGACAAGATAAATCAGGCCTGCGCTGAACCCTCCGATGAGGAGCAGAACAGAGGTAATGAGCACCGTAGGAACAATAAACCGTTCCATTTTACGTATCATCCTTTGTTCATAACTACCCTGACCCGGAAGTTCATGGCATTTCTGATCACCAGGGATTGCATGGTACATTGTTCCAATACCAAAGACGGCAATACCAAGGGTCAGGAGATACGAAGTGTTCAGTGTTGAATCCAGATTATCAGGCGCATAAATGGCAATTGAGACCATAATGATGATACTGACAATTGTCGCTGAAAGCATCAGAGCGATGTATGCATCCCCCCATTTCTTCAGCATCTCTATACCCTGTTCGAAATGGTTTCGGTAGACAATTCTTACGGTAGACAGTTCAAGGACGAGAAATTCATTATCCGGAACTCCTGAACCGATTGAGTTACCGTAGCGTGTCAGCATACTGGAGAGGATGGGGTTTTTAGTTCTTTCAGCCACCATTTCGAGAGCCCGTGCATAGTTATAGTTCCAGCGTTTAACGAATGTTTCAACCTTCGCGATGTACTTTGATGTAATGTACTCTTTTCTTGTTGCAGTGAATGCGAAAATTTCCGGTCGCGATATGTCAGCAGTGATAATTGAAGCCATATACGTTACCGTGAAAAGAATGTCTGAACCCATTCGTTTGTTTTCTGACACCTGGGCAAAGAATGCCTTGAGATTCGCCCAGGAATCTTTAAAAGGTAATTTGCCGCCTGATTTTTCACGGATGTCTTCGGTAAATGACTCAAACATGTCTCAGATCTCAATTTTCAGAAGACCCTGCTTCTTGATCTTGGTCATCATATGATACAGATCCCAGAACCCCGTATATCCTGCTTTATGAAGTCTCTCTAACATCCGGGCCCTCTTTGTCACTTCATCATAGATCTCTGCTTTCCGGTCATCGGGCAGCCCGAGAAGGGTACCTATTTTATTCTCCAGAAGAAAACTGCTTCCGTTCCCCGGGAAATCAAACGTATCGGTAATCGGGTTCCAGACAAACATTGAAACAAAGGAAAAACCACCCGTTTCAGGATCATACCCTACCAGTTCATTGACCGAGATCATTCTGCGCACCATGTCCCCGTTTGGTCTCCTTACTGCACTCTGGATGATCACGATATTCAGGTTATCAACATGGCTGACAGGGATATTAATCGGATCGCTGCAGAGACGCTGAATGAGTTTTTCAACCGAAGCTGCGTGGAATGTACTCATAACCGGGTGGCCGGTCTGCATTGCACCAAATGCCACCGCACCCTCGGAACCTCTGATTTCACCAACAAGAATCTGGTTTGGCCGCTGTCGCAGAGCTGCACGCAGCAGATCAAACATGGTAACCGCCCCGCCTTCTCCTTCCCCGCTTCCTTTTCCTTTGGATACCTCACGTGTCCAGTTTTTATGGGGCACAGTCAGTTCAGGAGTATCTTCAATGGTTACAATCTTATTTTCTGGTGCAAGGAAGGTGGTAATGGCGTTCAGGCTGGTGGTTTTTCCTGATGCCGTTTCGCCACTGACAAACAGTGACATGCCAAACTCCAGACAGATCCAGAGATAGGCGGCCGTCATGTAGTCAGTTGTTTTCCATTCAATCAGCTGAAGAATACTGGCTGGTTCTTCGCTGAATTTACGTATGGTAAAGTTTGAACCATGTTTGCTGATTTCCGTGCCATATACGATATTAATCCTTGATCCATCAGGTAAGGTCGCATCAACGATTGGATCACGATAGGTAAGCGGTCGTTTGATACGTTCTGCCATACGGATGACAAAATCATCAATTTCTTTGGAATACTTAAATTCAACGGCAGATTTCATTCCTTTAAAAATTTTATGCTCAATAAAGATCGGACCTACACCATCACAGGTAATATCTTCGATATAGGGATCATTCAGGAATGGTTCGAGAATACCCATCTGGACTTTATCGCGAATAAGCAGGTATTGTATCGAATTAAATTCCATCCGGGTGAGAATGAGTTTTCCTTCCGGGGTGGTGGGGACATCGGGGAGTTTTCCTTTTTTCTGCTCTTTCTTCAGTTCTTTTTTCTCAGAAAAATCAGTATTCAGAAACCCAATGATCTTATCTTTCAGGCCCTGTTCGGTGTCATCCCCTGCTGTGAGTGCCTTGATATCTTCATCAGGCCCGACAACATGTGTGATTTCCTTCAGCACCCGGTGCAGAACTTCAATGCGTTCTTCATCAGTTACCGGGTCTTCTTCAAAACTGTCAATGAAGTCTACGAGTTTTTTTTCAACATGACTCATCAGTTCTGTGACGCTATGAAGGAATGAGGGTTCAATTGGAATATAGAAATTTCTGACATCATTTTCATCCGGAAATATGTGAATAAATGTCATATCGCTCACCGGATAGATGATATTCGGGTTCTCCATTCTTTTCACGTCACGTGTCAGTTCAGAGAAGAACAGAGGAATACCAAATGTATTCACCGGAAAGATATGGAGGTATTCAAGGAGATGCGGTGCCTGTTTTACATATTCCTTGGCGTTAGCAGGAAGCATCCGGTATAATGCACTGGCTTCAATGGACTTTTCATCATAGGATATTGATTCATCCGTCTCTTCTGGTGTGAATGGAAGATTGACTGAAGCACTTAATGTTCCCATTATTTAGACCCGTGCCATTGATATCGGAATAATCTTCATGCCAAAACCAGGATGCACTTCAAATGAGACGATATTTCCGGTTGTCTTTCGTGCTCCACGAATTTTAACAACCTCCATGACCATGATATATTTTTGACCGACAAGTGCCCGTTTCATCATCAGATGGGCATCACAGATGGAACGGATTCTGACGAGGGTATCCTCCTGAAATGCGTATGTGTGGAGGGTGATGAGTATTGTTTTTCCGGTATCAACGAGGGTTTTGCAGTTGGTAAGAAATGCAAGCAGATCTGCTGAGCTTGTGGATTCCGTCAGCAGAGTCAGAGAGTCAATGATGATCACATCAGCATCTGAATTATTCATGTGCATAATAATTCTCTTTAAAATGCCCTGCATCTCTTTTTCGCCCCACTCAAACCCGATGGTATGCATGGGAAAAACCTTGAGATATCCCCATGCAAAGTAATCAGAAATATCAAGGCTCATGGAGTCCATCTGACCCAAAAAACTTTTTGAGGTATTTTCTGAAGTGTAGAGAGCCACATTCATACTGCCTTTTAGTCCGCCCCAGATGATCTGTTGGGTAATGACACTCTTTCCACTGTCATTTTCCCCTTCAATAAGCGTCAGGGATCCCAGAGGCAGACCGTCAGCCAGTTTCTTATCAATATCAGGATATCCCGTTGAAAGAATCTTCCTATCCTCTCCTCCGAGCAGATCCCCTAATCCATTGTCGTTACTCATTGATGTGTCCCTCGTAATTGATTATGAATTATATGTATGCTGAATCATATACCCCGTTTGGAGTGGTGACCTTTATCCAGAACGGGGGAATTCCTGCAGCGTATGTGACTGTCATTGTCACAGATTCACCCGGATCAAGTTCATTTGGATGTATAATGTCAGGTGCTATCTGAGACACATTCCAGGTATTTTCAGTTCCTGGTGTTGTTGTGTATGGGATTAGTATTGGCTGAGCACCTGAGTGAATAATATATATATCCATATACTTAAACTGAGAGATCTGTTCATTCCCGCTATTATTAACAATCATATTGAGGTGATGTGTCTCATTTGAAACAGTAATATCAAAGATATCAATTGATGTGCGCATCCTTGATTCCTGAAAACTAAATCGTTCTGTCTGTGACATTGTCACGACATCTGATGTAGCAAGTATTGCCCCTACAACGACATATGCAGTAATGATCAGGAGCACCAGAGCAATCGCGGTTGTAATCAGGCTTGCGCTTCCCATAACTTACACCTTATGATACGGTATACTGGGTTGAGACAGAGACGCCATTTGGCAATACAAACTGGAAATATGCATAATTCCCGGTTGATAATTGTGAAGAATCTCCGGTAAGTGTTATCTCAAGAGTTTCACCTGAATCCCAGTATTCATTTGGTGTTCCGGCATCTTCACGTATGGTAAATGTCCATTGCCCGGAGAGAGGTGTCTCTTCGGTGGTATAAACCATATATTCAAAATCCGCCGGAATTCCAAAGTATACATCTGAAGAAGAGATTTCAGTGTCGGCAATCCGTATTGAACCGATATTTTTTATCCATATCTTTGAAGCACCGTCTGAAAGAGAGTGCGCATTTACAATTTTGATATCTGTTCGCAGACGTTCATCGGCATTTTGTGATGATTCAGTGAATGTACTGGTTGCAGAATAGATGACCGGGAAAAATGCATTCACCAATATTGCTGCAGCTACAATCGCAGTAATAAGAAATATTGCGGTGGTGAATGTTTCACTTGACATTAATTATATCCTGTCAAGCATGTCAATCCATTCATCTTTTGCCAGTTTATTTCTGGTTTTATCGGATGATTCTTCTGTTGGCTGCTGTCCGGTTCTCATATCCATGAGGACCTCTATCATATCACGATCAAGCGATGAATCGTTGGGCGAGAGTATTCTGTTGAGCACGTAGAGTTCTGAAACAAATTCATCAGAACTGATTTCATGAGATTCTCCAAGTGTTTCAGGCATCAGGCGGGCAATATCATTGACCTGCTGGTATGCATCATCAGTGATATATCCCATGGTCCGATATGATTCAATCATGATCTCAAGTCTGTCAGGTCCATATTTTTTCACCATTTTATTGGTCCATTCAAACAGACGGTGAAGTTTCTGAAGACGCAGTTTTTCTGATGGCACATCTTTGTTATCAGGGGATAATTCTTCCATCTTCTGCTGCATTGAAAGAAGAAGGGCTTTATCCTTTGACATCCGGACAAAATCTGCATATGATTTTCCTTCAAAACCCGGAATGTCGGGATACTGATCAGATGCCTGCATTTGAGGATCACAGGCATCGGAAAGTTCTGGTTTTGTATTTTGTGATGTCTCTTCGGCAGATTCGTCCGGCAACTCATTTGGGGGGGTGGCTGTCTCCTGGGACGCCTGAAGTGCAGTGATGATGAATGGATTTTCCATTTCATTCATGCGTTCCCGGATGTCAATCAGCAGTTTTTTTATGGATTTTTTAATAAAATCAACCTCATCCTGGAGGTTCTGCAGTTTGACCTCTGGTTCGTCAACAGAGGCCGAACTGATTATTTGATCCACCTGCGATTGATTTATTGCCATAACGTTAGTTATTTTAATAGGATAGTATATATGCGTTTATAATATGGACAGACGGAGATAAACCCGATATTCCTTTTTTATGAAGTCTTACCGGCGGATATTCCTTGGTTACACTGGGTTGGGTTTGTAATCACACATATAATACTTTAGATCAGATGTGCATAGCATTAAAGATGATCAATTATTAGCAGAGCAGGCTGACCCGATCAATCTTTGAAGGTGTGCTTCTTTTCAGGCTGAATGCTGCACATGTGGACGGGCAGACTTCAGGATTGGATGGTGCCGTTTTTCAACACTGGTATAAAGAACTTCCGGGGGTTCCTGTGTGGCGAAGAACCTGGCATCAGACACAGCACATGAGAACACTGCTGCAACGACAACAAAAACGATCGGCACAATTGCCTGCTTCAGGGCAGGTGATATCCCCGCAATGGTTCCTTTGCGATAATAAAAAAAAGATTAGTAGAGTAGGTTTACTTTGTTGATCTTTGCAGGAATGGTTCTCTTCAGACCAAATGCTGCACCGACGGACGGGCGGATTTCAAGATTGAATAGCTGGTTTGCAGACAGATTATTTGCTGGCATAGCCACAATGGTGAACATATCATTTCCTTCCAGAAGAACATCGGTATCCGATGCACCTTCAAAGATAGACCAGTTTCCTGCACCTGGATCAGATACACTTACCAGAGTCGGGGATTTATTAAGAATATCAACATGCTCACTGGTAGCAAATACCATCTGGACAGTGCTAAAGTCAACAGGCGATCCACCAGCAGCAAGACCAAGGGTAAAGCGGATGGTATCAAGGCTTGTACCAGCAGTATCATTCAGTCCATACACATCGCCAATAATTTCCATACTGGATGATGCCATGTCAACACTGGTATAGACAACTTCCTGAGATTTCTGTGTGGTGAAGAAACCGGCGCCCAGCACCACGTATGAGAATACCGCGGCGACCACAACAAATGCGATAAGCACAATTGCGGCCTCAAGACCGGTAAATCCTTCCTCTTTATTCATGAATTGTTTCATTTGTATGCCTCTTTATCGTGATCATCCGTTTGATGATAACAATGTACACCTTGCCCAGCCAGCATATAAATATTGTGTATGGTGCCGGGCAATCTGCCGTTCATTCATGGTTATATTTAAATTAACGCAAGATTTGCAAAACTTATTTGCATATCAGTTCGATAATGTCTGCCCAAATTTAACAAACAGCAAATTATGTATGCAGATTTCCGGACTGAACATATCCATCATATGACGTTACAGAATCTATCAGAAACTCTCTGTGTGTTCTTTTGGAGAATACAGAGGAATATACAGAGGAATATACAGAGGAATATACAGAGGAATATACAGGGAGATTCCTGATGCCTTCAGTGCATCCTGAGTCGAATCAAAGAAACGAATCTCTCTATCCATTGACTCCGGGTAATGTGACTCTTTGTCTGATATGCCCATATTGAATCAGGTAGCCCTCGTAGCTTTGATGGTGTGTTTGATGGTGCGGTTGAATCATAATTTTGACTTCAGACAGCTGTTCTCCGCATTCCAAAATACAATATTTTTAATCTACAGATGTCAATACTTTTAACATGGACAGGAAGGATCTCGCATTTTTCGGAGCAGCAATTGTCATTGTCATTGTTGTTGCCCTTATTGGAAAACCGCTAATCATGGGGGAACCAATATCGTTTCTGCCCACATCAGAACCTTCTGTCGACCCAAATGCACCTTTGCCGATTCCTTCCATTCTGCCCACACCATTACCCCGGGCAACAGAGACACCAGTGCCAACGCCCACACCGGTGTGGGACGGGGAGGTAAAGACGGTAAGCTATGTTGATCCATCGACATACAATATTGAAACACCCAAACAGCCCGTCATCGGTGCGCAACCGGTTCCATACCAACAGAACCGTGAAATGGTACCATATGCAGTCATTCAGGGCGAAGCAAGCGGTGTAACAGAAGTTCTCGCAATTCCATCCGGATACTGGGAGATGCATATCACTTTTGATACGTGGACTGACAGCCCAATCCAGTCATTCCTCAAATTTCAGATAAGAAATGCAGAGGACAGGTCTGATTATCAGGTATTCAATTCAGCCAATGAAGCACCCATTACAACCCGGGATTCAGATAAAGATATCTGGGTCATTGAACGATATGATGCAGGCAGCTTTTATTTTGTCATCAAAGAAGAACTGCTGAAATCGTATACGATTAAAATAATGGTTCCAAAAAGTGATTCCTGAAGATTCCCCATTATTTTTTTTGATTAATCGGGATTATTCCTGATTTTTTATCCGGTGTACTGCAATAAATTCCCGGATGAGTTTTGCTGCAACAGCCGCTGTCTGGCCTGCGTCAATGGGACAGACTTCCATGTAATCAAACGCCTCTGCGAGGGGTCCGATTCTTCGGATTACATCCCGTATATCAAAATGAGTAATACCAAAGGGTTCCGGGGTGCCAAGACCGGGGGTAAGACAGCAGTCTATTGCGTCGGCATCGATGGAAAGATACACACTTCGTCCTGCAATCTTTTCAACAATTTCATCAAGAATTGATCTAATTCCCCGTTCTCTGACGCAATCAGCAGAATACAGATTCAGATTTTCTGCGAATGCATACTCCTCTTCTGTCCCGCTGCGTGCACCAATAATGAATATCTCCTTTGCCCCTGCTTCTGAAATTCTGCGCGTGATGCATGCATGGTTATACGGGGTATCGCCAAATTCATCTCTCAGGTCAAGATGAGCATCACAGACCACAAAACATTCAGACGTAAATGGCCGGTAGGAACCAAGGGTTGTACTATGTTCTCCTCCCAGAACAACCGGAATTTTCCCGTCTGCTGCAATCTGAGCAGTTATCTCTTCAACTGCAGCAATGACATCCTCAGGAAGCGACGGGACTTCCAGGTTTCCGAGATCATGAATTCCTGCTTCACTAAGGGTATACTGATATTCAGGGAGATACTGTTCAAAATTATAACTCACTTTACGTATTGCATCAGGGCCGTGGCGCGTACCTGCCACATATGATGTTGTGCCATCATATGGCACCCCAAAGATGACATACCTGGCATCATCATAGGAGGTGTCGGCATCCGCAAAAAGATTGTTATTAAAATATTGCATCCTTATAGGTCAAGTTTGCGCTTTCCAAGTGATGCGATGTACGAAACCTCGGCTCCTGCTTCAATACTTCCCAGCTGAACATCCGTAACATCAAGATCAAACATTTCATAATCCTTAATATCCATGAACTGGACCGTATTGCCTGCAATAGAGATTACCTGCGCGCTTCTCCGTTCAACAATTGGCACATAGGTTTTTGCAGATACAGGCTGAACAATCGAACGCTTAATTCCGTCAAAGATGCCGACGACATCAATTCTGGATTTTGCAGCGCCGTGTTTTCCGGGTTTTGATGTTGAAATTGAAAGAATCTTGCAGGGTTCATCATCAACAACTACATATCTGCCTTCTTTCAGTTTTCCTATTTCCGTCTGTTGTTTACTCATGATGATCAATCTCGCAATACATATCTCGGTAAAATTAAATAAATACAATGGTAATGTGCACGCATTGCAGGTTCAGATATGAGTTTTTTTTCACTATTCGATGAGATCACTTCAGCAGTGTCAGATGCAATCGGAGATATGGCAGGGACACCGGATGCCGGAGTAACTGTTGATATGGGAGCAGACGGTACTCCGACAAAAGCAATTGACAAAAAAGCAGAGGATGTCATTCTTTCATATCTGCGTGACTCTGAGGCATGTGGCGAGGTGATAAGTGAAGAGGCGGGCAGATGCCGCATCTCTGATGCAGATGGTCTCATCATCCTTGACCCGATAGACGGCACGTATAATGCAATTCATGGAATCCCCTATTATGCAATCTCTGCAGCATACATGCAGGACGGAGAGGTAATGGCCGCCTATATCAGTAATCTTGGGCATCATGAAGTCTTTACCGCAAAAAAAGATCACGGTGCCTTTCTGAACGGCAAGCCGATACGGGTGTCTGATGTTGATACACTTGATACGGCAACGCTAAGTCTGTATGGAAAAAGGGATGACACCAGGCAATTTATGCGTATTACGAGTAAGATCAGACGATGGCGCCATCTGGGTGCATCCGCCCTCGAACTTGCATATATCGGATGCGGAAGAATCGATGGTTTTGTCGATATGCGCGGAACTCTCAGATATACGGATGCAGCCGCAGGCATTCTGATATGCGAAGAGGCAGGCGGCAGGGCAACATCTGTTTCGGGAGAACAGATAGAATTCTCTGAAGATGTCAGGGAGGGAAGAGCATTGATTGCAACGAACGGATTATTACAGGACGAAATTATCAGCTGTCTGGAGCACTCTGAATGAAGATTAAAATCATTCCCCGTCCTGATGACACCCGTGCGGTCGATTATGCACGGGAAATAGGGGTGAAATTTCTTGATGACGGGCATACCATCTGGTTTGAAGAGGGAAACCCTCTGAATGAATCGTTTCACATCTCTCCCCTGAATGATTCGGATGCCGATATTGCTGTTGTTATTGGTGGAGATGGGTCTGTTCTTCATGCGGTGCAGTCGATGAAACCCCAGGTAGCTCTTGTCGGCATCAACTTTGGCAGAGTTGGTTTTCTTGCGGACCTTGAATCCGATGAAGCGTATTCATTTATTTCACAGTTGAAACCGGATACCATTGAGACGGAATCACGGATGCGGATCCAGATTTCAGTGGATGGTAAAATATATAATTGTGCACTGAATGAAGCGGTGATTGTCACAGAACGTCCGGCAAAAATGCTTCAGTTCTCCGTCATTGTCGATGGCATTCCGGTAGAGGAATTCCGTTCAGACGGACTTATCATCAGTACACCCACCGGGTCAACTGCGTATGCCATGAGTGCCGGGGGACCGATTGTTGATCCAAAAATAAAAGGAATTCTGCTGGTTCCCCTGGCCCCGTTTATGCTCTCTTCCCGGCCTCATATCATTTCAAGCGAACGCAATCTGTCTGTTCAGCTGGACAGTGACAAACCTGCCAGCCTTGTAATAGACGGCCAGTATGCAGGAGAATTGCATGAAAAATCCCTGATTACGGTTACAGAATCTCCTGAACCGGCGCTCTTTATCGATGTGAACAAAAATTTTTTCACCAAAGTTGACCGGAAACTCAGGACATTATGATAATTTATTCTCTTTTTTTGTCAGTGGCATAATATTTATCTGTCTCCCGGTGTATGTGAGACTGTATCGGAATGCATGGTGAATTTAATGATAGACGAAAACAAAATGGACCTTAATTATAAGGAGATTGCAGATGCGTTTAAAAATGCAGGCATCTCCGGTTCGCCTGTTGCGGTGAAATTTGCAAAAAACGAAAAGGGAATTCCGGATGGCGTTGAGGAAATATCTGATGCCGCCCGTCACTGTAAGATGGTGACGATGGCACGGACTGACGGGGACATCCTATATGCCCGCCCGGATAAACACCAGTGTATGGGCGGTGCATGGGCCCTTGGTCTGATTGAACTGACGCCTTCCCTGAAGTCAGGCGAATTTTACTTTAAACTGGGTAAATTCTCATCATGGGCCGGCTGTATGCGGACAATTGACTCAGTGCCTCACGTGCATCCGCCTGGCAGTGAAGAAGTCAGCACCTATGCGACGGTCTATGCCCCTCTGGAAAAGACACCCTTTGATCCTCATGTAGTCATCATCATGGCACAGCCTCTTGTCATGCTGAAGATTGCTCAGGCAATCCTCTACAAAATGGGCGGTCGCATCAACACAAATATGTCCGGTATACAGTCGGTATGCGCAGACACCTGTGCCTATCCGTACATGTCCGGTGAAGTAAACTTTTCACTCGGGTGTGATGGTTCACGTAAGTTTTCCGGCATTGCAGACGACCTGATGGTAATGGGCTTTCCCGCTGAAATGCTGCAGGATGTGGCAGATGCATTACCGGTGGTTATGGGAGCCGCAGGTTCTAAAAAATAAATTATTCTTTTTTTATCGTGTTCAGAATTAATTCGCACACGTTTTCTACTGCACTCTCCATTTCCTGACTCATCAATTCTGAGAACTCTGCAATTTCCCCCGCTTCTATACCAATAATAGTTATCTGTGGACATATTCCCAGTTCTTCAGCAATATTTACTGCATCAAGCACTCCGATATCAGATAAGGAAAGAGGGAAAAATTCATTGGACGGAGGTTTTGTAAAGACCAGAATCTCCCCGATATGGTTGCCGTATCCCGTTGTTGCATCAACAAGGATGACATGGTCATATCCTTCCATCATGGGAATCAGTCCCAGTCCTCCCACACCACCCTCAATGATATCAATCTCAGGATGTGTTTCATGCAGCGTTTCAATGACACGGACACCCACGGCATCATTTCCCATCAGTGGATTGCCACAGCCAATAACCCGCACACGTTCATTGCTCATCTGCACCTCTCCTGATAATTCCAGTATACCGGAATCTCTGAAGACAAGTCTCCATCCAATAGTATAATGCTTATCCCTTTTGGCGTTCAACAAAAGAGCAGGAGGGAGATATAGTTGCAGGTTTCAATGAAACTGGAAATGAAAGATTCACCCGGACAGCTGGTCTCTGTTATACAGCCAATTTCAGATATTGGTGGCAATATACTCTCAGTTATTCACGAACGTGACCCTGAAACCGGTGGGGATCTGCTTGATTTACAGATTATGTGTGAGATCCCGGAAGGTTCGCTTGACGCCTTGCTTTCAGAATTTCGCAGACGGGAAATCAACGTTCTGCGTGTTGGTGAAGAACGCCTGCTTGTACGCAGATCGATAATTCTTATCGGCCACCTGATTCACACCAATATCAGTGACACCATCGACAGGATTGATTCGACAGGATATGCGGAAGTACATGAACTTTCGATGGTGATGCCTGCAATCAATGAACCTTCATCAACCAGGATGACCATCAAATCCGATTGCCTTAAGGATATCAACCGGGCACTGGCAATTCTTCGTGATGTGGCAAGAGACAAGGGATTTTTAATTATTGAATCGCTGGAGGGAAACTGATGCGAATTGCAATCATTGGATTTGGATCTGTTGGCAGAGGGGTTGCAGAGGTGATCGCTGCAAAGACTACCGGTCTGATTATCACTGCGGTGGCAGATTCCCGGAGTGGTATTATCGATGGTTCCGGGCTTGATATTGCAGCGATTCTCAGGAATAAACAGGCGACCGGCATGTGTGGCACTCCTGATATAACAGTCTCTGATATCATTTCCTCAGATGCGTATGACGTACTTGTCGAGGTTTCTCCCACCAATGCTGAAACGGGTGAACCGGCATTAGGGTATATCAGACAGGCACTTGCAGGCGGCAAACATGTTGTTACGTCAAATAAGGGGCCTGTTGCTCTGAAATTCGAAGAACTCCATGCGCTTGCAGCAGACAATAATGTCAGTCTGCGCTACGAGGCAACGGTATGCGGGGCAATACCTCTCATGCACACCATTAAGCATGGCATTGCAGGAAATGAGATCACCCGCCTTTATGGTGTATTTAACGGAACCTGCAATTATATCCTGACCCGGATGGCAGAAGAAGGTCTTACCTACCAGCAGGCACTTCTTGAAGCACGCGAACTGGGGTATGCTGAAGCAGATCCCACATATGATGTCCAGGGAATTGATGCCGCAATAAAGCTGGTCATTCTTGCAAATGCGGTGTGGGGCATGAAGAAAAGCCTCAGTGATGTGGATATCATCGGCATTGACAGAGTTACAACAGCTGCTATCGCACTTGCTGAAAGAGAAGATCAGACCATCCGGCTGATCGGAGAGATTGATCCGGCCAATGAGATCATCCGTGTCTCCCCCAGTATTATACCAAAATCCCACCCTCTTGTTGTCCGCGATACACTCAATGCGGTAACCATCGAGACACTACTGGCAGGGGAAATAACACTGATTGGAAAGGGTGCGGGTTCATCTGAGACAGCAAGCGCGGTTATCGCAGACCTGCTCTTTATTCGTGATTGTTATGGCAGGCGTGATTGAAAAACGCCGTGAACTTCTTGGCATCATGAGGGAGTATACCCTCGAAAATGGCTTTTTTACCATCAATGATATCGCCGACGCAACAGAGATTGCACGAAGTACGATTCAGGACTGGATAAACCGTCTGGTAACAGAACGCTGTGTTGCAGTTAAAGAAGAAAAAAAAGGGCGTGCACCGGCAAAGTATGTGACAACCAATGTCGTGATGACCAGTTCATGCAGAAGAATTTTTACGACAACAGACGGGAACCAGGTCGCAATCCATCACCAGTGCATGAGTACAGGCTGCGCTGCATTCTGTGAATATCATCATCGCCTTGCGGGGGGTGTTATCCATAATATCAGAAGAGACGGCAGAGTACTGGTCGAATATGCACATCTGGGGACAGCTGTTTCAGATATCGGTCTCTACCCGAAACCGGCGGTCGGCGTTACCGGAGTGAGGAGGGAAGGGGAATTTATCATCCAGACCATCCAATGCGTGGGAGGACCTGCTTATTCCCTGACCGATATGATGGCAATGGCCGTCGGTGTCTGTGAGGTGCGCCTGACTGATAGTGGTATCATCACCGAGGGAGAAGTCGTATCACAGGCACTTACTCACCTGATAATCGGCCTTGATGATACCGATACAACAGAGGGCGGCGCCACATTCGCCCTTGCCCTCGGCCTGCTCCAGTATCTGGGCAAGATGCGTGATGTGATTCCGGTTGGTCATACTGTTGCAATGCTCTACCCCTGCCTGCACGCATGTACAGCCGGAAATTCCTGCAGCTTTATTGAGATTGCGGTGAACCCGGATGCAGTCGATCATGTGATCGAACGTGCGGTGCGGTTTATTGAGGCAGAATCATTATCGAAGGAGTGGGGCATTGCGGTGAAGAAGGGGTTTATTATTTCAGAACCTCTCCGCCGTTTTGGTCTTGCAGCGCGTGCACATGTTGTAACAGCAGATATGGCAGAGACGGTGGCAGATGCAGAGCAGATCTCTCTGTTTGGGGGAAACGGAAGAATCGGTGCGGTTGCAGCAATCGGTCTCTCCCGTGAAGATAATAATATACTGTTAAATCCCGGGGATGTGCCGGATTCAGATACCTGATCCGTTCACACACCCATTTTCAGGCAAAATATTGAACTATCAGTATCGTGACTTCTATTACTATATGAAGAAACTTTTACTGAAACATATGGCAGGGGTGCTCTGTCTTCTTCTGTTATGTATCTTTGCTGCAGGATGTACGCAGTCGCAAACGCCAGCAGTTGCAACTGCCGGCGACACCGTAGAGGTGGATTATACCGGAACGTATGACGATGGAGAGGTCTTTGACTCATCCTATGAACGGGGACAACCACTTGAATTTGTTGTCGGAGCGGGCCAGATGATCCCCGGATTTGATGCCGCAGTTGTGGGAATGGCCGTTGGTGATAAAAAAACAGTGAAATTGTCTCCTGAAGAAGCATATGGAGAATGGAATGAAGACCTCGTTATGACGGTGAACAGAACGATATTTGCTGAAAATACCACCCCGGTAATTGGCGAGACCTATTCCTCATTAACAGACCAGGGATTTATCCGGTTTACGGTCATTGCAGTCAATACATCTGAAGTAACAGTTGATACAAATCATGCCATGGCAGGAAAAACGCTGAATTTTGACATTGAACTTGTTTCAATTAATCCTGCAGATGCCTGATGTCTGAGAATCTGTTGCCGCAAATATCAGTGGGTGACACCGTCACCCTGCATTTTTCCTCTGCTGACGCACAGACCGGTGAGATGCTGGAATATACGTATGATGAAGAGCCAAAGGCGTACACCATTGGTGCGGGAGAGATCAATCCTAAATTTGAGGAGGCACTGCTCGGATGCAGGGCTGATGATGAGATCTCGGTAGATTTAACGGCAAAGGAGGCCTATGGCGCGTATAATAAGAAACTGGTCTTAAAGATCAGTCGGAAAAAGCTGCCGATGAATACGATCCCGGAACCGGGAACAGTCCTTCCCATGAAACTGCCCAGAGGTCGTGAAGCAAATGTGACGATTCTGTCGGTCTCCAGAACAACGGTGGTTGTTGATGCAAACCATCCGTTTGCAGGAAGGGATATCCACTACAAAATCTGGGTATGTTCGGTTACTCCCTTCGGGTCAGCCACCCACGATTAACGTCGCGGGCCTGTTCTTCACATTCTCTTCTTTTCTTTACTTCTCAATTTAGTCCAAGCACCAACTGCTGAACGGTGGTGGATGCATTCAGGCTACTTACCGGATAGGTGATTTCCTCACACTATATTCACCGTGAGGTTAAACCGGCGCGAATACTCAGTGTCGCATACATTGTGGCTAAACACCCCTTCAAACACCGAAGTCCCGGTACTCACCGCCCGGTAACAAAACCGGTATTTTCCGGAAGGAAAAAACGGACTGCCATTAGACCAGTTCGCGTTATTGGGAATTTCAGTTGTAGTGCTGGCATTCATCAGTTCAGGTCCTGATCCGGTGACAGGCATGATCCATCGGTAGGCGAGTCCGGGAGTGGTTGGCAGGGTTATATCAAGAGAATCTCCCTTTTGCAGTGTAATGGTTCTCCCCGAATCAATTTCATTTAAAAAATATCTGATGCCGGACATCGGTTCATTTTCGGTAAGGTTGCTGGCCGGGTTGCCAGTACAGCCAGCCGATGCGAGACACAGACCGATGAGGAGAAACATGGCAACAGCATAATATCCGGATATATTGGATTTCATGAATGACTCAATCCGGTTATCGATGATCCATTCCGGATAATCCTTCAGAACTGAGGTTTGCACATATCAAAATACATTTTGCAGTCCGTGAATAATGATTATGTCGGCTTTACCAAGGTGAGATATATTTCAGGAAACAATGCATCTTCGAAACAACATAATTCCAGACAGCTTCTGGACCCCCCGTTTTACCTCAGGCCTTTTGAGGAAGCATTTCGGTATATCATAGACGATTACCATGTAGCATCACATGACATCGGGGTATTTATTCCCTGTGCGGTCAGAAAACCCTACAGCACGTCACCCAGCCACCGCCTGTTCCATAAAATATTCGATTCCGTGTATACGACCGACACGTCATATCATGTGGTCATCTTCGGCACATGCGGCACTGTACCGGCTGAACTGGAATGCATGTACCCCTACGCCCAGTATCATTATATGCTGGGCAAATGCACGGACCAGCGGGTGAAGGACGATTTCCTCAGAATAGAGACCTATCGCCTGACAGAATTTCTTGAAAAAACCTCCGACACATACCAGCTGCGAATTGCATACTGCATCGGACTTTTCCGGGAGGCAATGGTCCGGGCAGCAGCAAAGACTGATACCGAGGTTCTGATCTATCCCACCGATCCGATGATTCAGCAGATGTATAATGACGACTGCCCGTTTCCGGAAGGCAGCCTTTCCATGCAGGAGTATATCGATGAGTTCACGATGGGTCTTCAGAGGGCGAAGGCGATGGTTGACGAATCTCAGATATAGGGGAATTCAGGATTTTTTGCAATTCTGCATTCACTTTTTTCCAGATGATGGTATTCAGGATTTTTGTAGTTCCGCATTCAGTTTCTTCAGCTTCTCCCGCAGAAAGATGGCACGTTCAAAATCCAGCCGTTCTGCCGCTTCCTGCATATCGGCTTCGACCTGAATAATGAGATTGGGCAGTTCAGAACGGGGAATATGTCTGGTATCCTGAATCTCAACCTCTTTTTCCCGTATGGGTTTATGAATGGTGGCGGGTGTGATGCCATGTTCCCGGTTGTATTCCATCTGTATCGCCCGCCGCCGGTCGGTCTCTTCAACGGCGGTTTTTATGGAATCGGTGATCCTGTCTGCGTACAACACGACATGGGAGTGATCATTTCGTGCCGCCCGCCCGATGGTCTGGATGAGGCTTCTGGCATCCCTGAGAAAGCCTTCTTTATCAGCATCAAGAATACCGATGAAACTCACTTCAGGGATATCAAGGCCTTCCCTCAGGAGATTGATGCCGACAAGCACATCAAACATCCCCAGCCGGAGTTCACGAATAATCTCGGTGCGCTCGATGGTGTTTATCTCTGAATGAAGATAGCGGGTCTTTATCCCCTTCTCTGCAAGGAATTCTGTCAGCTCTTCTGCCAGTTTTTTTGTCAGGGTGGTGATAAGGACACGGTCTCCGGCAGCGATGGTCTTCTGCATCTCTGCGCATACGTCGGTAATCTGGGTCTTCACCGGCCGGATACTGACTTCAGGGTCAATCAGCCCTGTCGGACGGATTATTTGTTCAATGATATCTGAGGAGTGTTCTTTTTCATACGGGCCGGGTGTCGCTGATACGAATATGGCTGTCTTCATGTACTCTTCAAACTCATCAAACTTCAGAGGACGGTTATCAAACGCGGAAGGCAGCCTGAAGCCATACTCAACAAGGGACTTTTTCCGGGAATAGTCCCCCTTATACATGCCCCTAACCTGTGGGAGGGTCTGGTGACTTTCATCAACCACCATCAGAAAATCATCCGGGAAATAATCCAGCAGGCAGAAGGGTTTTTCTCCTGTATTTCGGTGGTCAAAAAACCGGGAATAGTTTTCGATGCCTTTGCAGTAGCCGGTCTCTTCAATCATCTCGATATCATAGAGTGTCCGCTGGCGGAGCCGGTGTGCTTCAATGAGGCCCAAGGTTGGAAGCGTCTCTTCCAGCTCTTTTTTTATATCAATAATTGCCCCGGCCTTCTCCTCTTCCGGTATCACGTAATGGCGGGCGGGATACACAAAATAATATGGAAGAATCTGGATGGGCTGATGGGTGATGTTGTCAATCTCGGTGATCCGCTCGATCTTATTCCCAAAGAATTCAATCCTGATGATGTCCGACCCCGATCCGGGTATGAGGTCGATAGTATCCCCTTTTACCCGGAACCGGCCCGGCTGCAGTTCCATATCATTGCGCTCGTACTGGATATCGATCAGGCGGGAGAGGATGTCATTTCGCTTTATCTGTTCTCCCTGCGCTACTTCAAACCCCAGCCCTTCGAAGTTCTCCGGGTTTCCCAGACCATATATGGCTGATACCGATGCGATAACGATGACATCATCACGGGAGAGAAGAGAGGCGGTGGCTGCAAGACGCATCTGTTCGATTTTTGGGTTGATTGCCGCATCCTTCTCGATATACTGGTCTCTTTTGGGGATGTATGATTCCGGCTGATAGTAATCATAATACGAGACAAAGTATTCGACACGGTTCTCCGGGAAAAAGTCCCTGAATTCATTGTACAACTGTGCTGCAAGGGTTTTGTTATGGGCCAGCACAAGCGTCGGTTTCTCTGTTCTGGCAATCACATTTGCTATCGTAAACGTTTTTCCCGAACCGGTGACGCCCATTAACGTCTGAAACCGGTTCTTGTCACCGATACCCTCTACAAGGGCATGTATGGCATCGGGTTGTGACCCCTGGGGAGAAAAATCGGATATCAGATTAAACCTCGTCATGCCTGATCCTCTTTTTCATGAGGGTGCGGTTATAGGTTACTGCAAACCGGTGTGCCTCGTCACGGATTTCCTGAATGAACAGTGACACTTTTTCATTCTTTTTTATGGGAAGCGGGTGCGGGAAATGAGGCACAAAGATCTCCTCCTCACGTTTTGCAACTGATATCAACGGGATGCTGATATTCAGGTCTTTGAGGGCATCTCCTGCTGCATGAAGCTGCCCCTTTCCGCCGTCAATAATCACCAGATCCGGGAACTCCCCGTTTTCTTTTGCTATTCTTGAATACCTGCGGTGCACGACTTCCCTGATTGCGGCAACATCATCAATCCCTTCAACACTGCGTATTCTAAAACGGCGATAATTTCTCTTGTCAGGCATCCCGTATCTGAACTGGACCAAGGACCCGACCATCGCACTTCCTGCATAGTGGGAGATATCAATGCATTCAATGACCTGCGGAGGTTCCGGCAGCCGCAGGCGTCTCTGGAGGAAATTCACCTTCTCCTCTCCGCCAAAGAACGTGGTCTCAATATTCCGGGACACAATCTCAAGCAGGTCTTTTTTGTCTCCCCGCCGGGGAACGGTTATTCTGACTTTCTTCCCTTTCTGAACGGAGAGATACTCCGGTATGGCATCGTCCGGTGCCTCCGGGAGTATCAGTTCAGAAGGGGGTTCATTCTCTCCGTAGTACTGCACCATAAACTCTTCAATGGCATGTGGATGATACGAAAAAATGAATTCCTGTTTTTCAGCCAGGACTCCCTTATAGACTGAAAAGAGCATCAGATACACCGTCTCTTTCCTGATCTGATAATTGATGATATCTTCATCGGTCTCTTTTAACCGTTCCACGGCCTGTCTCTCGGAGAGTTTCTGAACGGACTCTATCTGATCACGCAGTTCAAGGGCTTTTTCAAAGTTCTGTGCCTGTGATGCGGATGCCATCTCCGCTTTCATGTGCTGTATGAGAGCAGCGGAATTCCCCTTCAGTATCTCACGGACACGGGCAGTCTGTTCTGCATAGTCTGTTTCAGATATATCTCCCGTGCATGGCGCGAGACATGTACCGATATGATACCGCAGGCAGGGACGTTTGGGGAGTTTTTTACAGGACCGGATGCGGAACGTCTTTTTTAGTACGTGAAGAATCAGGTCCCGGTCCTTTGCCGATACAAACGGGCCGAAATATTCCCCGCCATCCGATCTTTCCCGCACATAGTGAATACGTGGGTACGCTTCGTCTGTCAGGTGGATGTAGGCATAGCGTCCGGAGTCTTTGAGGTCAATATTGTATTTGGGCTGAAGACGTTTGATGAGAGAATTTTCAAGGATTAACGCCTCAACCTCTTTTTTTGTGACGATGAAATCGAGGCTGACGGCAGCAGAGACCATTGCCTCTGTCTTTGGATCTTTTAGCGTATGGGAAAAATAACTGCCCACCCGTTTCTTCAGATGCTTTGCCTTTCCCACATAGATTACGGTGCCATTGCCATCCTTAAACAGGTAACAGCCCGGGTCTGAGGGAAGGGAGAGGTGATCGATCATGTCTGCAGCAGGGGACGAAGGTATGCTCCGGTATAACTTCTCTCTTCAGCAGCCACCTCTTCAGGGGTGCCGGATATGATAATTTCACCGCCGTATTCACCGCCGTCCGGGCCGAGGTCAATAAGATGATCGGCTGACTTTATGACATCCAGATTATGTTCAATGACGATGACCGTGTTCCCCTTTGAAACGAGTTCATTCAGGACAGCGATCAGTTTTTTTACATCGTGGAAGTGCAGGCCGGTGGTGGGTTCGTCCAGGAGATATATGGTATTCCCCGTCCCTTTCTTTGAGAGTTCACGGGTGAGTTTGATGCGCTGTGCCTCTCCTCCCGATAGTGTGGTTGAACTCTGGCCCAGTCTGATGTAGCCAAGCCCCACTTTCTGCAGGGTTTTGAGTTTCTGCATAATGTTGGAATGGTTTTCAAAGAGGTTTACCGCTTCATCGATGGTCATCCCCAGGACGTCAGCAATGCTGTGATCTTTGAACTTCACGTCAAGCGTCTCTGCATTGTAGCGCCTGCCTTTGCATTCCTCACATTCCACATACACGTCGGGAAGGAAATTCATCTCGATTTTAATGAGACCGTCCCCGCTGCATGCCTCGCACCGTCCGCCTTTGACATTAAAGGAGAACCGGCCCGGCTTATATCCCCGTATCTTTGCCTCTTTGGTGTTGGCAAAGACCTTCCGGATTTCATCAAACACCTTGGTGTAGGTGGCAGGATTTGACCGCGGTGTTCTCCCGATGGGGCTTTGGTCAATGACAATGACCTTGTCCGGTGGTGCATCAAACGAGAGCGACCGGTATTTCCCGGGTGTGACATTCGATTGGTAGATGGTCTGCATCAGTGCCCGGTAGAGGGTGTCGTATATAAGCGTCGATTTGCCGCTCCCTGACATGCCGGTGACGACGGTGAATATACCCTGTGGAATGTGGGCATCCACATTCTTCAGGTTGTTTTCCGTGCAGCCCAGCAGGTGGATGAATTGTTCTGCACTCCGGCGGGTTTCAGGCACGGGAATTGATTCCGCACCGGAGAGATATCTGCCGGTGAGGGATGCAGCGTTCTGTTCAATCTCAGCAGGTGTGCCTGCCGCAACGACTCTGCCGCCATCGATGCCCGCACCGGGGCCCATATCCACGACATGGTCGGCCTGCCGGATGGTATCTTCATCATGCTCAACCACAATGAGGGTATTGCCCAGATCACGCAGGTGCTGCAGGGTCTCTATGAGGCGGTGGTTGTCTCTCTGGTGCAGGCCGATGGACGGCTCGTCGAGGACGTATAATACGCCCATGAGATTTGATCCGATCTGTGTGGCAAGACGGATGCGCTGTGCTTCCCCGCCGGAGAGGGTGCCCGCCGCACGGGAGAGCGTGATATAGCCAAGGCCGACCTCTTCCAGAAACCCGAGGCGTGAGTGTATCTCTTTTAAGACCTGCCTTGCGATCTCTGCTTCTTTTTCGGTGAGCGTGAGTGCGTTGAAAAACTCTCTGCATTTGCTGATGGAAAGGTCGGTGACATCGATGATGGATTTGCCATCAATATGAATCGCAAGCACCTTCTCTTTGAGCCGCTGTCCGTGGCAGCCGGGGCAAACTGATATACGCATGAATTTTTCCAGTTCCCTGCGGCGGTAATCAGACTTTGTCTGTCCGTAGAGGCGTTCTGCCTGGGGTAAGAGACCCTCCCATTTCCCATTATGGGCCCAGTGCCCCTCACCGTCTTTCATATTCATCCGGAATGCTATCTTCTCATCAGAACCGTACATCAGGGCCCGGTACTGCTCTTCGGTGAGGTCTGCTATTGGCGTGAAGATACTGAATCCATAATGTTTGGCCACGGCTGCGAGGTACTGTATTCTGTAGCCGTCCAGGAAATTCCGATAGAGGGCAACCGCCCCGTCGGAAATGGATTTTTCTTTATCCGGGATGATGAGTGCAGGGTCAAGTTCCATACGGATGCCCAGTCCCTTGCACTCTTCACAGGCACCGAACGGGCTGTTGAATGAGAACATCCGTGGCTGAAGTTCTTCAAATGATATGCCACAGACGGGACATGCCATGCGGGAGGAGTAGATGCGTTCTTTTTCTCCATCCGTTCCTGCAACAATGACGAGGCCATCGGATTTGTGCACCGCATTTTCCACCGCTTCGACCAGCCGGGAGCGTTCATCATTCATGCAGCGGTCAAGAACGATCTCAATATTGTGTTTGACATACCGTTCCAGCTGAATCTCTTCATCGGTCCGGATTATAGTGCCATCCACTCTGGCACGGACATATCCCTCCTGGTTCAGGTCTTTTATCAGTTGCTGATAGGTGCCCTTCTTCTGGCGGATGATGGGGGAGAGAACCGTGACTTCACCGGAGAAATCAGATTCGATTGCATCTGCTATTCGTTCCGGAGATTGTGATTCTATCCTGATGCCATGTTCCGGACAGTAGGCGGTACCGATTCGTGCATACAGTAAACGGAGATAGTCATAGATTTCGGTGACCGTCCCGACGGTACTACGCGGATTTTTTGACGTGGTCTTCTGTTCAATGGATATCGCAGGTGAGAGGCCTTCGATGGAGTCCACATCAGGCTTATTCATGAGGCCGAGAAACTGGCGGGCATATGCGGAGAGCGACTCCACGTAGCGCCGCTGACCTTCCGCATATATGGTGTCAAAGGCGAGTGTTGATTTTCCGGAGCCGGAAACACCGGTGATAACAATAAACCGATCCCGTGGCAGGTCCAGTGTTACGTTCTGCAGGTTGTGTTCCCGTGCTCCGCGTATGGTGATGTGATCCATAATCCCGTGCAGATATATATGTATACACATTAAATAGACCTACAGGTAGGGATATATTAATGGACACACTGCCCGGCAGCCAAAAGTGTCAACTACCCACGACTAAAGTCGTGGGCTTCCTGCCTGCTTTCTTCGTGATGCCATGTGTTCCGGCAGCAGGGTGTGCCGACGCGTGCAAAGAGCAGCCGGAGAAAGAGTCATCGATCTCGTTGACTATGTGGCTATCGTAGTGCTCGGATTTTATTAGTTGGTCTCCTGTTCGATTGAATTACCGGAACCGGAGACTCCCGTGATGACGATAAACTGATCCCGGGGGAGGTCCGGTGTTATATCCTGCAGGTTGTGTTCCCGTGCTCTGCGTATGGTGATATTATACATAATTCAGTTCACAAATACATGTATACCAATTAAATAGTCCCAACTGTAAAGGTATAGAGATGAACACCCCAACTACGAATTCAAGGTGTGATTTTTGTGCGAAGGAAGCCATCGGTATGCAGATACTGGGATGCACCACACAGGAAGTATGCGAAGACCATGCAGAACAGATGCTGGTTGCAATGGAACCCGGTGAGAGAAAGGACTGGGGAGAATGCTATTATGTGCGCTATGGCGGAGAACCAAACGGCGGAGAAACAGATTCGGGCAAATAATAATAGATGACTCATCATCAGGCGAATAAGTATTCCGGGGCAGGACTCAAACCTGTTTCCGGTTCACAACCGTCCGTTTTGATTCTGGGCAGTTATCCGAGTGAACTGTCTCTGAAAAGGAATGAATACTATGGCAATCCCCAAAACCAGTTCTGGAAGATTATGGGGGTGGTATTCTCATTCAGCTCTGCATTTTCTCAATTTTCTGATGGTTCCGGTTTATCTAATGGTTCTGATTTTTCGGATTTGCCCTATCAGGACCGACTGAACTTTCTGACAGACCATGGTATCGCCATCTGGGATGTGCTTGAATCATGTTCACGGAAGGGCAGTAGTGACAGCTCGATAGGTGATACCACACCCAATGATATCCGTCGATTTTTAGCGGAACATCCTTCCATCCGCTGCATTGCCTTAAACGGGAAGACGGGTGCAGGACACTGGTTTAAACGGTATTATTCTGACCTGACGGAACCAAAAAACGAAGAGACGGATTTGGTTATTTTACAGCTTCCCTCCACATCTCCTGCATATGCAGGGATGAGTCTCGAAGAGAAGGCAGAGATGTGGCGGGAGATACTTCCGTTTTGCGCGATGGAACAATGAGCGGATGCATAGCGATTTTCTGACGATCACTCACATTCCCGTTGCAATATAATATTCTGCTCAATGGCAGGGAGAGGTAATTTCCTCACACTACATTCACCGTGAGGTTAAACCGGCGCGAATACTTAGTGTCACATACATTGTGGCAAAACACACCTTCAAACACCGAAGTCCCGGTACTCACCACCCAGTAACGAAACCGGTATTCTCCGGGAGAGAAAAACGGACTGCCATTTGACCAGTTCGCGTTATCGGGAATTTCAGTAATAGTGCTGGCATTCATCAGTTCAGGTCCTGATCCGGTGACAGGCATGATCCATCGGTAGGCGAGTCCGGGAGTGGTTGGCAGGGTTATATCAAGAGAATCTCCCTTTTGCAGTGTAATGGTTCTCCCTGAATCACTTTCATTTAAATAATATCTGATTCCGGACATAGGTTCATTTTTGGTAAGGTTGCCGGCAGGGTTGCCAGTACAGCCGGCCGATGCAAGACACAGACCGATGAGGAGAACATGGCAACAGCATAATATCCGGACATATTGGATTTCATGAATGACTCCTTCGTGATAATATGATAACAGTAATTATTCTGACCGGATGTGAGACGGATCAACGATTCTTTTTAGTGTTTGTATGACCGGTTACGCTGGTGATATACAGGAACCCTGATAGGTATCCACATCAGAAGGCCGCCAAAGAGTATTCCTACCGAGTAAATCAGGGGAATGAAGAGCGCTTTTGCATCCGGAGCGTAGAGACGAATGGGATAGATCATTACCACGGTAATGACAATCAGGATGAGAGCAAGAATCGGCCGTTTTGAGAGGTCCAAACTATTATCTAATGCTGATTCTTCCACATTCCCATCATTCGTTTCTCTCATCCGGTTTCGGTTTGATCTGCGTGACATCCAGATGGCTATCAGCATAATAATCATGCCTGCAAAAAGCCCTGCAATGTAGACGATGGTTGCAAGATCTGCATCTACGCCCACCTCCCGTGCATATGCATAGAGAGGTTTGCTCGAGAACGATGCAACAAATAAGAATGAATAGTACGATGAATTCCTCTATCTGTCTGGTTTTCATGATTCTCTCCAAAAAGCGAGGGATACCAGACTTTTAACTTCACTTTATTAATGGATTGTGGCCACATCATCCGACTGTTAGTTGAATCTAATCACGTGGCCTGTACTGAGTAATCATCTTTGATTATATCCAGGAGTTATACGCAGGCTCCGGCAGTCTCTGATTGGTATAGCTTATGACCTCAAGATGAATCGAACCATTGTCCAAACGGAGGTCATTGCCAGTCAATACTATCAAAGAGCCCTTTTTATACCCCAGTCCATCCGGCGGATCAATAGTCACCGATAGCCCACTATGCCGGATGGCATCGCTATCCGACACATCCCTCCCATTGATCAGGATCTTAAACGGGAAGTAATTGTCAGCAAGCCATCCCAGATCAGGGCCGGCATCCTCCAGATTCTTAACGATGATGAACTCTTCACCCAGTCGTTCCACACTGACCTGAGGCACATAGCAGCAGACTGGGATTCTCTCAATGAAACCAGATTTCACTTCGAAAATCACCACCGCCGGGGGAAGAAAAGCCGTAATACATAGGATCAGAGCAAGAATGATAATGACGGTGGGAATCTGTTTTTTCTCACTGCCGGAAATTTTCTTTGTAACCGGGCATTTCATCTTTTTCGTTTCACTATAGAAATGCAGGAGTGCCCCAATTGCCGATAGTGCTATGAATTGAAGCACAACGATTATCATCAAAGCCAGAGAACGACTAAAAAGTGCATGCGTATCCCAGTAACTGAGATTCAGGGGCATTAATGTTGAAGTATACAGGGGGATAAGTAGAAATACGGCAGAAGCCCCAACACCGGCAATGAAACCTGCCGCCCCTGCGTCTATCTCCTTCTCAATCCTTGAAGCGTTACATTCGGCAGAAAGAGCACCGTTCAATACGAGAACCAATAGCAGGAGTACCATCCATTGCATCTCCATGATGCCGGAAAGGTTCCAGTTGAAGATGGTCAGCCCTTCCCAAACCATGGACCACGCACAGCTTATAATAAAAAGGAGGAATCCGCTCCCCAGCCCAACGAGGAGTGATCTTCCGATAAAAATCACATCTTTCCTGAAAATGCTCTCACATTCGCTTAGCATGTACAACCTCTCTGAATATTTATGAATAAAAATTTGAAAATTTATTGGTATGGGTAGAATGATAAAATATCACCAGAGATCGCATCTACGAGTAATTCTCCACCCTGAACAAGATCATCCTTTACATCTCCCTGAACTTCAATTATCCAAGCAAGTTTTTGTACGTCTTTATTGAGGCAAACGACAGCCAATCTGGTCTGTGTTTTCACCACATATATATCTCTAAAGCAATCAAGCGCAATTTCTGTTGCGTCATGTTCACTGGTTTTCGGTTCTAGTGCCACGTCGTCCAATTCACTGTAACTATAGGGTGAGATTTAAGATGGTGCCTCCACTTGCATAAATGTAATCGCCCGGATCAGAAAATCATATTTTTTTATGGTATACATTATTACGTTCGGCGAATATTCAGCGTTCAGATGAAGATGGCGTGTGCTGATGAACAGATACTGACATGAAGAGCCACGCTCTTTTTGTCGCTTACACTGTGTTTATTTTAAAAAAGACAACGGTATCCTGTGAAAAATAAGAGGTGGGATGAAACCCCGGCCTCTTATGCAATACATACGGTGGAGAGGTACATCAGTCCCCCGAGCAGCAGATACTGCCCGTCGGCAAGGAGATCATACATGCCCTGCTCCCGTTCAGCTCCATTGAACAAAAGAATGTAGCCCTGTACATACATCGCGATACCAACGATGATTGCCGTTTCGGCGATCGAAAGACATCCGTTGCAAAGTACGAGGATAATCGCAATACCAATACCGTTCATCACCGACAACAGGCATCTGGTTCTCTGTATACCAAGGATAACAGGAATCGTCTGCACGCCTGACTCGGCATCGCCCTTTACATCCCGTATATCAAATACCGTCGAATTGACAAATGACAACAAAAAGAAGAAGAGCCCCGTTGCAATTGTCATCCTCCCTGCAGAATATTCTGTGCATACCACCGGCAGAAGTGCAACCGGAACTGCCCATGCAAGTCCCACAATGAAGTTTTTCACAAATGGGATATCCTTCAGACGATGGTACCTGAACCCGGAGGGCAAAAACGGTATGCTGTAAAGAATTCCGTTCACCAGTGGAATGGCGGTGATCACCGCCGCCACAATCCCATGCATCCCGGCGATCAAAAACGCAATCGCGTAGGCGGCAAGGGATAA
Source organism: Methanogenium sp. MK-MG (assembly GCF_009914725.1). Taxonomy (GTDB): domain Archaea; phylum Halobacteriota; class Methanomicrobia; order Methanomicrobiales; family Methanomicrobiaceae; genus Methanogenium. The sequence continues at coordinate 11,973 of NZ_JAAAWJ010000012.1, read as the reverse complement.
ATTCATGAGAACCGTTGCATACTTTTTCGTGAACGCATAGCGTCTGGAATGGTTGATTGCATCTTCACATTCGTCGGTTTTTCGGTTCAGGTTGTAGACCGAAAAGGTAACAAGGAACATGATCCCACATGCCGCCAGAGATACCGGCATGTCCTGTAGCACAGAAGACAAATAAACCATTGAAATGGCGGCAATGCAGAGATACAACGAGCTGTACAAAATAGTATCAAACAATGACCGAAGATTCAGATCACTGTTTCCGGGTGTATGCTCAAATTTGAACATACATCACCGTGGATTGCGGTGTTTGACATTAGTTCGTTCGACGAATATTCAGTTATCCGATGAATATAAAGGAACCCTGACGGGATTCAGGAGAAGTCAATCCGGAGCAAAGGGAGGGATCAGATGATAGTTCTTCTGATATATCCTTATAGTACGAAAAGAGGCGCTCACCCCATGCAAGGGCCAGATTGTCAGTGCCGATGAGGTCGCTGGAGATATCATATCTTAAATCATCATTCCTGCATAATCCGAAGGAAAGGGTCGAATCGGTCACCGTCAACCCGATTAAAAGGGGCGTGGGTGCTACATAGATTCTGAAGTGATTATACCCTGCAATTTCCTCGATTTTACTCAGGAACGGTTCTTTCCTGAGTTCTTCAGCGATCTCGGTGTTCACCACCATCTCCACGGGCACCCCTTCTTTCACCTTTGCAATGAGGGCATCTGCATGCAAGTGACTCATGAAAGAGGAGACGACGCGTATCTGTTCAGCATTCTCCAGCATATCAAAAAAACATTCAAGAACAGAGAAAATATTCGTATTTAACGTTTCAACGATCCCGGAATGATAGAGGTCGCCGATGTCACGCAGGAACATGGCAGGAAGTGCTTCAAGATAGTGTGACGACCAGAATTTTGGATTTTTACTGAAAAGATAAGCTGTTCTGACGTGATCCTGTATCTGTGATGAAATGACGTTTCCCTGGGGGGTCAGATGATAGGCATCGTCATCGTATCGTATGTAATGCACTTCCTCCAGAAACCGGATCTTCGGGAGGATCGTCTGCGACGTCGTGTCTGTCACCCCGCGAAGTTCTGCAAGGGTTTTGTTTCCGTCATCCAGTGAAATCATGATCTGCAGCAGCAGTCTTGACCGGAACAGCTTCTGGATACCATCCTGGTATGTATTAAAAATCTCAAGTGTATCCAGTGTATCCAAAGTATCCCTCAATATAATTCATCATTTCCCAGGCATATATAATGGGAATATTTTAATTTTGTATTCAAAACCTGTTTATATGTTTTTAATAGAGTAAAATCCGCCACAACAGGTCTCAATTCGGTTCTCACATTTTTCGCTGCAGGAATTGTCAGGATATCTGTATCGATGTGTCTGCCTGCCGTCCGGGTATCTCTTTTCCAGCCTCAGACCAAACCTGCACTAAAAACATGTCAGAGCACAGGCCCTCATGTAGAATGCAGGGGCACTTCTTTGCGATGTACGCCCGGAGCATTCTTCTCTTCGATGACCCGGACAAGGTTCTCCATGATCCAATCGACCTGCTTCCAGGTGGGGTTGTCTGCATCGATACCGGGGCCGCGGATGAGAAACGGCCGTCCCTCATCGGCCGCTTTGCGCACTTCGGGGTCCAGAGGAATAGCGCCGAGGAAAGGGACATCGAGGTCCTGTGCAGCACGCTCCCCGCCACCTGAACCGAAGAGGTCAATATCTTTGCCGCAATGGGGACAGACCATGCCGCTCATGTTCTCAATGATGCCGATGACCGGCAGCCCGATTGTCTGGACGAATTTCACCGCCTTTTTGATGTCAAGTATGGCCACGTCCTGGGGGGTGGTGACGATCACCGCACCGGCGATGTTCGGGGCAATCTGGGCGATGGTCAGGGCTTCGTCACCTGTACCCGGCGGGAGGTCGACGATCAGGTAATCGAGTTTCCCCCAGTGGACGTCTTCGAGGAACTGCCGGATGACCCCGGTCTTCATCGGCCCGCGCCAGATGACGGGGGAACTCTCTTCAGGGAGGAGAAAGGCCATTGAGACAACAGAGAGAGTGCCGGTGACCGCTACCGGTTCCATGTGCTTCTTGTCATACGAAACCATCCGGTGCTCTTCAATTCCCAGAATCTTGGGAATGTCGGGGCCGTGGATATCGAGATCCAACAGTCCTGTTTTGAAGCCGTGGCTGGAAAATGCGAATGCGAGATTTGCTGCCACCGTCGTTTTGCCCACACCCCCTTTGCCGGAGAGTATCAAAACCACGTGCCGGACTGATATGTTGGCCCGTTCCAGAACACCCCGCCGTGGTGCGGACGTATCTTTTGCCATATGCCCCTTACTCAGGGTGGAAATGGATAAAGGTTTGTGCGGGATCTGCCCACATCGGTTGGAATGGTTTGGTATCCTTCGTGAAATTACCTGATTACGAGAACCCCAAGTAATCATTTCACCTTCGGAACGAGGGGAAGGGACGGTGGACTGGTGGAGAATACTTCGGGGAATGAAGCAGGAAGCCACTAAGTCTTTAGCTTCGTAGTAGTTCACGATACCAACTGTTCCCGTTCAGCTGAACATCTTTTGGCATAAATGGTAAATAGCATCTTATTTACACATACTGCTATGGTATCCGGAGTCACTGAATGCTGAAAAACGTGGGAATTGTTGCGGCGGTATTCCTGTGCTGCGTATCTGTCGGCTGTATTGCCGATACTGAAAATCCGGATACGATGCCGACGAAAGAATTTCTGGAAAAAGTGAATGCAAGTCAGGAATATTATGATGCATTAGTCGTATCAGACCCGGATAACGCCGAGGCGTGGTGCTATCGGGGCATGTATTACAATGATCATTTCGGTCAATACGATGAAGCGATGGAAAGCTCCGAAAAAGCGCTTGAACTGAACCCGGAATATGGGCTCGCCTGGTATCTGAAGGGTATTATCCTGATGAATACGGGTAAGAATGACGAGGCAAAACTGAGCTTTCAGAATGCAACAAAATACGATATTGGGTTGACGACATATATCCCGTCCATTTAAATGATGGGATCATAGAGATTTCACTCCATTATTTTTGAGATTTCAGAGATCTCCTTTCAATCAGGATATTTTTCATACTCCCAACCAAATTTATTGTGGATGGTGGAATCAGTAGGATTCTTCATAATACAACTCTTTAAAAATAGGCAGACCTCTCTCCAGAATCGAATGTTGAAAAAAATAATGATGAAATGAGATCAATCCTGTCTTACTCCTTCTTCAGAACACTGGCCGCAACCAGTACACTGCCGACAAGGAAGACTGGAATCATCATTGTTGGGAATTCTGGAACGGGTGGGCAGGGATCCAGTGGTAATTCGATGATAAGTGTCTGTCCCTCATAGCATGGCTGACATGCTTCAACAAGGACTGCTCCGACATCGCCGCATCCGGGCACATAATCAGGGTGCTCAGAAGCCTCAGCAGCAAGGGCCACCGAAAGCATATTATCCCATTCAGCATACTTCGTCGGGATTTCCTGACCCATTACCATCCAGATGGCTGCCTGGGTTTCTCCAAATGGTATATCTCCCCTGTTGTTAAGAATCCAGTTTACCATGTTCCACTGTTCGGATACTCCGATGGTGGAAGAAAGGCAGGCGTCATACCATTCGTCCTTGATTGAACTGGTCACTGTATCGACACACCATCCGGGATAGACACCGTCATCACACAGATACACGTCAAAGTAGGTTCCACACAGTTCACCAGGTGGATAATCGCCGTCGACCATCACCATGTCGCCGGTGGGAAGATCGTCCCAATCCAGTGCAATGGCCGGTGCCACCATACAGAGGGCAGCAACCAGCAATGCTACAATTAGTTTTTTCATTTTTTCATACCTCCACTCAATTACATGCAAAACCGGTGAAATCATGTTTTAGGACTTTTGAACACCGTCTTACATATGCACCCCCTGTTAACCAATTCAGATATATACAGATATGCCAGACACAGATGTGAGCAAAGGGAAAGGGGAGGAGTTCCGGTGCCATAAATGGCATACCTCCCCGGGAGAGGAATGATTCCTGATTATGTTTCAGCAGATGTGTAGTGAATTTGTCCATTTCGCACTTACTGACTGTTCAGCCGGAACATCTATGTGCATTACCCCGATAATATCCAGAGAATTTTTGCTACAACCCTTCCACTCCACGGTATATTTTCCTCCGTAACCTACCTGACATTCATCCGGTTTGGGACTGAGATCCCAACCCAAAAGCCCCTGATCCGTGTGTTGCCTGAAAGGTGTGACGGAGAAAAGGGCCACGAGTGAATGGGAACGTCAGGAAAGAGGATCAGACGTTCACATATACCAGATTTCTGAACAGATGGGCCGAGTGCACTCTTTTCAATCAGGTTCACCTTTCTTTCAGGAATTTCACGATCAAAACAGGCAGGAAAACCACGACTTTAGTCGTGAGTAGTTGACACATTCTCTGTAGCTCTGCGGGATGTGCAGGTGAATCGGTTCCTTTCGTCTTTTTTGCAGCTACTCCCGCACACGGTAGCCGGCTTTCGTGAGAATACTGATGACGGCATCATCCCATTCCCTGTCATCAAGCCCGAACAGTTTCGGTTTCATCTGCTCCCAGAGCTCGCCGAGTGCGGCATTGTCCGTGAGAAAGGTACGCTGATACAACACACGCCCGGCCCGCCGTCCCTGTGCATCACAAATGAGCAGTCGCCAGCAGCAGTAATCGCGGCATATGTCCGGGCGGGTCTGATGAACTGTGCACCACGCCTTTCCGGTTTCTGTGTCAAACCTCAGAAAGGGGCATGCTTCCGGGAGTCTCTCAAGACTGCTTCTGTCTTCAAAGAGGGCAGTCTTGTCCGCATCAACCCGGACTTCCTTCACGTCTCCGGAATAGTAGTTGTAGACGATAAATGTGTAGTTGCCGCGGTCTTCCGTGATGGTATGGACGAGCTGCATGTGGCTGCAGCAGTTGCCGCACTGACAGCACTCACAGGCGATGGCGACATACCCCCTGAAGAACGGACGGTTCGTGCATTATCATGATCTGATCATTTCACATTCACGCTGATAAGATACATGCCTGTTTTCCCCCTTCCTGTGTCTCATCGCTCTGCAACGAAGACGGTATACAATCCACGGTGGTACGGGCACCGGATCCGGGTGAAGCCCGCTTCTCTGAGCATCTCCCGGAACCCGTCGGGAGTGGGTATTCTTGCCCGTGCCCCGTCCCATGATGCACGCTGCCGCCGGACTTCTTCCGGGTCGAGGCCCGCATCCTGCATGAACGTCTCCCAGCGGGCCAGCTGGCACTTTTCCTCCTCTGCGGTCGCGGGCCTCACGACGCATCCCGTGATGCAGACGCCTCCGGGGCGAAGCGTACGGTATGCCCGTTTGAGCACCGTCCGCTGCCCGTCGGGTTCAAGTGCGAGGAGACAGAAAGTGCTCACCACGGCGTCAAAGGGACCGGTGGGCCAGGGATCCCTGATATCCCCCTGCATCCAGGTGACGTCCTCCAGCTCCGGTTTTTGCCGGGCGACCGCGAGCATCGCTGGCGAACTATCGATGCAGATGACAGCGGCCTCCGGGTGTGCTTTTCGTATTCGTGCGGTGAGAAGGCCGGTGCCACAACCGAGTTCGAGCACCCTCATGCTCTGCTCCGGGAGTGCGTCTGTGACGGTTGCATAGAAATGTTTCATGTCGGGGACTGTCCGGGCGGCCAGATCATCGTATTGTGCGGCCCGTTTTTCTGTGTCCCACTTCATGTCTGTTCTCCCCCGGGTTTCGATCATGGTCACCTTCACTACATGGTCATATTTATGTGTGTTACAATACATTACCGCCAGGCAGAATTCTGTATTATATAAGCTCATTCAGCTCTTCAATAGTCATATGAGCCTGCTTTAGTATGTGTGACAGGGTAGATCGTTTGATTGGTTTATGGGCAGGAACCGTCAGCTTCAGAGTTTCTGTTTGCGTGTGTTTTTGCATACGGATATGGCTGCCCCGCTGACGGACAACGACCCATCCGTCCCTTTGAAGAGCGATGATGAGTTTGTCATAATTCAGACTGGGCATATAGTTCATACCGCAATCTCAATCTGCTCGGCAGTATCACTGAAAATCGCATCGTCTTCTATGGGTTCCAGATAAAGTGCGATAGCTTCCCTGATATTGTGTAATGCTTCTTCCCGTGTATCCCCTTCACTGATACAGCCGGGAAGTCCCGGTACAAACACCGTATATCCCCCCTCTTCACTGGGTTCAAGAATGACACGTAATTTCATAAGGTAATCTTCCTGTCTGATTACTTTACATTAATGGTGATGAAGCCCCTGTCGATCATGAGCCCGGCTCTCCAGGGAATGGTTTAATCGATAGTATCTCATGAATGGAGGAAAGATGAGTCCCCGGATAGGACATCGGTTTGCGTACCCAAACTATTCGTATCATTACTTTTCCCAGAGCAGAATGCCGTTCCGATATACACAAGGCAGACCCCACCGCAGTATAACTCTGATTTGCAAATGATTCCGATTCTCATTCTTGTTTTCGTCGTCGGCGTGATTCTCTGCACACGGCATAACCGGTGCTGTCATAATGTCGGGTTGGCCTGTATTGTGTCGGGGATATTGCTCATACTATTCAAGATCGTGGGTTTGTTTCTCTAAAAGAGATACGGGCCGGGGTCTGATGGTAGCCGTATGGCCGCCAAACTGATTCTCCAATAATCCTCTGGTCAATGGTCTTCCTTTACTATGACAACAGAAGCCAGATATTACTGAACCCTGCGAGCGGAGTGTTCCTCTGTTCAAAAACGACCTCGTTCATTTCATCGGGGGATTTGGAGGCAACAGGTATATCACCCAATAACCACATCCTTAAAAAAACGGAGTGGTTTTATGAGCGGTAAAAAGATATTCACAACAACCGAAGGTAAGGAGATCGGGGGAAAACTCGGAATCAGATGGGACAAATTTTCCGTCGATGAATTTACGGCGGGAATGAACGTGGAGCTTGAACACGGGCTGATAAACTCCAGCACAAACGTGACGGATGACGATCCCCTGATGACAGGGAAAATCGCCCTCGCTCATCTGAACGAATTCCCCGACTACTACGAAAGGCTCGAAAAAATGGAGACCGAGGCTGAAGAATTCTGGGATAAACAATCCTGAAAAAACGATTCCTCTTTTTTTGTATTTGGTGTCAGAACCGGAGAGTGCCGGGAAATAATCCCGTTCTCAGATTATGTTTTCCCGTATACCGGATGGTAATGGGTTGTTTTATCGGAGAACAAAAAATGGTAAAACAACAGTTGAATCGGTCAGCATTTCGTTTATTCGAAGCTTTTTCAGGTTCCTACAACAATACAGGTTTATATGAAGAAAAGAAATGGATAAAACACGGCTAAGGCTAGGAGATTAAACTGTATGGCATTGAGTAAGAAAGATTTAGGGAAGAAAAACAAAGCGAAAGCGGCCAAAGCAGAAGTACTCTCAAAGCAGGCGGCTGGAGGCAGCCAGGCAGCCGCGAAGAAACTTAAGAAACTCAACAAAAAGCTCAAGTGAGTCGCCTGAAATATCGAACTATTTTTTCTTTTTCATTTAAGGGCTGATAAAACGAATATAGCTATGCGAGTCGCAAAATGCTCGTATCCGGAGGGTAGCGGAAGCTTCACTTATAATAGCATTAAGGCCACTTCTGATAGAGATGCTTCACATATAAGAACGGCAGGGGTCTGGTCTTGTAATAACTCGTATGGTATTTTTGTCCTTTGCCTTCTTGTTCCAAATCAATGTTGAATACAGGGCGTCTTCGGTTTTTTTCAGAACCTTCGTCACATTACCCGGTAGTTCCAATTATCATATGTCTTTCAGGGACAGTGATTGAAAGAGTTCATAAAAAGATGAGGGATTAATATCCCTGAAATAATTTTTTCCGGTGAGACTGGCAAATTTATCCTTCATCTCTTTGACATTCTCTTGTACGCTGTCATTTGTGCAGAGGATATATACCCCCTCTTTGTCTTCCATGAATTTTTTTATGAGTTCAGTCTTCCCAATCTTTCTTTTTCCATAGAGGACGATCATCTGAGGCGAATTTTCAGCATATTTGCGATTGAGAAAATCAAGTTCCTGTTCACGGTTGACAAATTGTTGTATGACAAGTATCATACTTTGCATACAACTAATTAAAATGTGCCCGGCAGAAGATCACACCATTCAACATCAGTCCTGCCATCACTCTCCATGGGAGATATGTCAACGGATGAATTCATGGAGTCCGCTATCGAAGAAGCCAAAAAGGACTGACCGAAGGCGGCATCCCCATCGGCGCTGTGCTGGTGATCGACGAAAGGATTGTTGGCAGGGGTCATAATCACAGAGTGCAGCAGGGCAGCCCCGGAGTGGATCTTATTGGAGGAATATCTAAATCTCAATTACCTTTCCGGCTCCGCCTGTAATATATTTTTCAGGATAAAGTCTTTTAAGTTCGGCTATGTGTTGGGTGCAATGAACGGGACAAAGTAATTCCAAATCCCAAAATAATTCATAGTCACTGAACCCATGGAGTCCTCCAATGATTCCATAGATTTTGCCAAATTGCCTCGCTGTATCCAGAATCGTACCCATATAAGGGTGAGAACAACCGACAATAATTACAATTCCCTTGTCGGTTTTAACCCCCAGACTTTGTTCAATTCCTTCTAATTGACCGGTAGAAAATATATTTTCATGAATTTTGGCTGGTTGAGGTATGGGAATCACATCTCTTCCTGTTACTCCATGAAAGGATGGCGGAACATAGATTTTTGCTCTTTTATTTTTGGCCAAAAAATCAGTTAGCCCTCCTGTATGGTCAAAATGGGCATGGGAAATGAAAACTTCGTCGATAGATGAGGGATCAATTCCCAGTTTTTCCATATTACTGAGCAAAATTTTCCCATTTCCCCCAGTATCAAACAATATACTGGGAACATTTTCAACTTCCACCAATGCGGAAAAACCCCAGTCTGCCTGAAGATCTTTCCGAAAAACAGTATTGTCATAGATGATAGTAATTTTCATATTTCAACTGCTTATTCCTCGAAATCTTATTTATGTCCTTCTCTCAAAGGGTGAAGTGTCGATCTCGCCACCAACTTCCCGTTCAGGCAGCGAGAAGGGTATAATTCGAACCTTTTTCAGAGGTTCAATAATCACGAGATAACGATAATCCTTATCTTGTGTTCGGGGTTATACCGTTAATGGCGAAAAATATCACATTCCTTGCTCTCACTCATCCTTCATCCGAGAATTCATTTTATGCATAATGTAAAAATGCATATGACATGCAGGAGTTGTTCCGGTTTCTTGTTGACCTGGCAGTTATCAACCTTGTTGAACGGGACACGACCGCGAAGGATGTTGTCAGGACTGGGACTATGCACTGAGGCTTGAGACCCACCGGGTGCACGGAAGAAGGTGAACGCATGGTTCAACAAGACGGTAAGGGTATCAGGGCAACGAGCTGATGGGGAGTTATGTGATGGCGCTGAAGGGCGATATTGAACACTGGCAGGATTTACATTTTTTGCCACCCTGCCTTTCATTAACACCTCTATTGAAGTGTTGATCCTGAAAAATATCGACAACAGAAAACAGGGGCGGGTGTGGTCAATTATTTCAATGGTTACCTATCCCGGCTCCATCATAGCCTTTGCAGTCACCGGTTTTTTAGCTGATACTATTTTTTCAATCCACTTCCGGAACCTGACGGGCTTCTGGCTGAAACAGCCGGTGTTATTGTTGGCGCAGGGGATGGCGAGACGATGGGGGCGAACACCTCCCGACTGATGGCAGGGGTGACGTTGGCGGAATGGCGGCATCTTGCAGCAGCATGGCGGCACTTTCCGCCAGGATAAAATCGGGCATTCCAACCGAATGATACAGATCTAAGAGAGTATAGAGAGACGCTTCTTCAAGAGAAGAGGATATTGCGGAAGAATGAGACCCCACAGCATCAGGACATCTCCCATGCTAATGCGGGTTCGGGTGCCTGAGCTCAGGGATTTTCCACCACCCAGATTGCTTCCGGCGCAATTTTGGCCGAAGAGAGCGAACAAAGCAATATCGTCGCTTTGTATGATGGCGGAAGCTGCCGCCATCTGCTGCATTCTGCTGCACTTGCCGCCATATGCCGCCACCTGTTCTCCATGCCGCAAACGGGGGTGCACCCGTTGGAGAACAGGAACAGTTGGGATTGGCTGGCACAGGGGGTGTATTCGTTCCATATTTTTGGGAATTAGGGGGTAAAATACACGTTTTCCTGCTCATTTCCGGCCTCTTTTGGTCACGTATTTAATGCCGGGAAAAGATGCATGTAATGGCTGTTATTTGCGAAATATCCAAAGGATTACAGACGAATACGGGGGTGCTATTCGCGGATATTTTGAGAGGATGTATGGGTTGTCTTTGGGAGAGAAAGGCCCGCTCCGGCCGTCTGTGTGGATGCGTTTTTCCGGGGTTCGGGCCTGTTTTGGGGGTTATTTATGCGTTGCTTAAACGTTACTTAAACTGAGTGATGAGTTTGTCTTATCGGGAAAGAGGGAGGCACACCGGCCCGGTTCTCAATACTCAATACTACATGCCTGACAAATATACCGGATACCGTGTGACACTCATCCTGACCCTAAAAATATGCAGAGACCTCTTCTGATGGTATTGAACCCGTGTTGCCGGAGTGATGTTCTCAGCAACAAAAATTATCAGCAACAAAAAAATGATTGTTCGTTTTCAACACATTCCGGACGACATGGCCATTGTTCCGGATGGAATATTGAATTCGTTGATATCTGCTGCAGTGATGGCTTTCGGGAGATTTTTATTTCGTATTTCAAGAATGAGTGTTATATTCAGCTCTAATTTTTCACTTGAGACATTCAGGTTGACGTTAATTTGACGAAATTTAGTGAGTGCATATTTTGAGACACCAAATCTTTTAGAGGCGTTCTGTATCTCCACGCCCTTGATATAATTTCCTTCACCGAAATCAATGATGATATTGTCTATAACCAGCGAGTGCTTATGTTCGGCCCCTTTGGTAAAGAGAAAAAGACTGTCATTTTCATAATCATAGTCAATAGTATCTGCATCCGTGTGAATTTGATTTATAGCCATGTTATTTCACCCTCCTCTTCCTTTCTTTCGTATCGATTGCGATAAAATATGCTATCATCAGATTAACTGCATGTTAACCATTGTATCTGCACTACTAAAGCTGAGTGTCTGCGAGTCATCAACAGTGTAGGGCTTGATGCACATGTGGGATTCCTTCATGATATGCAGGCAGGAAAAATTAATTCTATCTTGAAAATTCACTTAGGAAAGAGGGGAAGGATGGGGTGGGTAATATAATTGATAAGCTGAATGATTTCGCAATGAATAATGCATAGCAAATATGTTATGTTCAATTATAAATACAAAATCAATAATCCATTTTGTCTTATCATCTAAATGAAAAATATTCGATAACCAAAAACCAAATCGGAATTTGGAGTTTCACAATACTAGGTGCCGAATACATCCCCTATGCATTTTAAGATTACCAATTCAATAACCCTAAAAATTATTCCCTTTACCATTTCTAAGGCATTTTCTTTCGGTTCTTCATCATCTATTTCTGAAAGATTGAAGACTATTAGATTCATTTTATGCATTCATTTCACCAAACATCTCTTGAACTGCATACCTGAAATACATCTTTAACACCAATATCGATACCAAATATGATACATTAATTGCCCTTAATGACACTAAAAATAATATGGGAGATACAATAAGTGATACAATTATTCTAGTGCCGGGTCAAACATAAACCGACGTAACAATAATGTAATATGAGCGATTTATATCTTCATCAATGAGGAAATATGTTGTAACGCTTACTCGCGAT
>NZ_JAAAWJ010000119.1 GCF_009914725.1 Methanogenium sp. MK-MG | reverse complement strand
GATCGAATGCGGGCACTTTCTGTGCTCCTTGTGTTGCTGCTGGTGAGTGCTATTGTGGTGCCGGGGATGGCTGCCAGTGGAGATAAATTCGAGACTGTGAAGTTGGACATTGTAGATGCCGCAACGATTGAGGAGCGAACCCCTCAGTTCATTAACGACCTGAAAAGCAAGGGATGTTCCGAAGAGGAGATCGCTGAGGCAATTGTCAACTATCCCTGTGATGACAAATATCTTGATGGATGGACCGAAGGTGATGCAAAAAAGCTCTCTGAAGAACTACGTTGGACACGTATTGCTCACCATCAGGCAGAAATTACCTCATCAGAAGAGAGGAGTTCAAACGTTCGGTTGGATGGTCAGTATCAATCCAGCTCCGGGATGTATCTCATTGATTCCCTTTACAGTGGTGTGAATGGGCGGGTGCACCCTGGGTCGATGGAATGTTCTTCAGATGGTACTCTCTATCAGTATCTTACGAGTCATTTAGGTAAAGAAACGAATGGATTGCCGAATTGGATTGAAATTGGCGTTCAAACTGTATTTTGGAGACCAAACGAGTATATCCTCTTTTCATGGGATGAGAATGCAGAGGGTGATGCCAGATGGGAAGACTATGGGATACTTCCCGAAGGAGGGGATCGGGACTATAATTTTGGGATTTATGTTAGCCCTGTCTATTGTTCAGGACAAGGATATCCATATACGCTCTCTTGGGAAGGGCAGGTAAAACGAATAGGATACGTCCCCTGGCCAAAGGGAGATACGAATGAATTCCATGAGTATTTTAGAAATGATCCTGGAACTTTCTCTGACGTATCAACTTCCTACGTATGGGATTCTTATGTGAATTATAATGAATATTCAGTCTGGTGGAACGAAAATCTGGATTCACAGGTGCCCCATCCTACGGACGTTCTGCAGACTCTCTCCGATGCACGAGCAACGTTTTATAAGCCTTGGTGGTCACACGCATATCGGGTGGATACATGGATGGCGTGATGAAAACCCACGTAATTAGAGGAGGACTTATTCTCCTCGGCCTCCTTTTTGTATGCACCGGGGGTTGCCTCAATGATCTACCAACTGGATCTCCCGGATCCGTGAATGTCACTGTGACTCCCATGGCTTCCTGTCCAGTATCGGAAGATGAGGCTCGTGCCATTGCTCTGGACGACCCGGAGATACAGGGACAGATACAGGGGTATACCATCCAGACCGAAGTGCGAAGGGGGCAGATGGGTTCTCCGGATTCGAGTGCCTCCCACATTGTCTACATCCATGTTTTCGATCCCGACACGGGTCAGCACCTCATTACCCATCTGGTCCCGGTAAGCGATGAGGGGGAAATCGGGGAGAAGTACTACCTGACCCCGTCAAAAATTCCCCTGGATCTTCCGCAAAACCTCACCTGAGATGTTGATTCGGCAGGACAGATAACCGTCAGCCGTACTCCCCGGAACACACTCCAAGATGATACCTTTCAATCCGCAGCAACGAGCGGTTCTCTCCTCAACGATCATGTTTGAAATCATACCTCTCAGTATTGTTCTCCACCCATGCCGGCATCCCGGAAAGATACGTCCCTGCCTTTTCCTCTGCCACATCCCTGTCCAGATTCTGTGTCTGCATCAGGAAGGTGGCCATGTCCTCATGCACGTCATCAAAGCTCTTTAGGCTGCCGTCTGTTTCGGTGCAGCGCACACAATAGGGGTTCGCCGGATTCCCGCCGCCCCACTCATCCGGTCTGTGTATCGGCATGCCACAGCTCAGGCATTGTCGGGAGGCGACCTCGGTGAATGCAAGCCGGTATCCATCCGGGTCTTCAACGGTAAAATTCCTGACACCATAGGATTCGTCTTTGATATCTTGTGTGAAACGGACATCGTTTTGCTTTAGTTCCCGGTAGTAGTCGTTGATATCCCCGTCAATGTTCAGATACAGCGTTACGCCAATGCCGAACGGTTCCTCCATGTCAATCCCGTGATCCTTCGCCGGTATCACCATCAGCACCATGCCATCCTTTGACAGGTCGGCATACTCAGGGTTTTCAGCATCGGGAAATACCATTCCCGTCTCAAACCCGAGCATGGTGGTGTAGAATGCAATCGTGTTCTTCATGTCCCGTACGGCAAGCAGGGGTGAGAGCATACCCATCTTCATCATCTCCTCTGGTCTGGCAGAGCATACTGCACCCGTTCTATATACGGTTTTCCCGGGTGTGGTCTTTTTTTTCACGAAGAAAGCAGGCAGGAAGCCCACGACTTTAGTCGTGGGTAGTTGACCGCTATCCTTATCGGTGCGGCAATCAGATTTCATCTCTGGTGTCCGGGAAACGCTCAAATCCCGGATACGATTCAGTCTGAACACGGGGACGGAGATGGTCATTATGAACAATACCATGAAGAGATCTGTTGTTTGTCTTGTTCTTTTCGTACTCCTGAGTAGTCTTTCTCTCGTTGGTGCGAACAGCCAGACAGGGACTGAACCGGGATACTTGAATTAACATACTTATCAATCGGTGGGATAAATGAAGGAAAAACTAATATTTTTAATCCTTATTTTTATTTTTTTATCTGGAGTTATTTCCGGATGTATTGAAAACAATAATCAGGATACTGAAAAATCCCCGTCAGATAATCAGACAGTAAATGAAAGTGAATTAAATCCCCTGACACAAAATGAGACTGAAATGCTCGATAAAATGCTATGGGTTCCTGAGATCATATTTGATAGCAATACTTCAGATTCAGTCATAAATGCCACAGTTGACAAATATTTCGGGGAGAACATTCCCAAGAAGATAAGAGACGAACCACTTTATGTAAACTCCTATCTCAAATCAGATAAAGACCTCTTTGAAGGATACAAAGTCGATTTACAGGATGACAGCCTCGTGGAAATCGGAAACCCGGCTTCACCCTGGGTATACACAATTGTTGAATCCGAAAAAGTGATTGACGGAGATATTATTCTGGCGACACATATATCTGGCGAAAATATATCAGAAGAACTCAACAGGATTAGGGATTATGGAATTCCCATTAAAAGAACAAAATCCGTTACAATCAGCACACCATCTGCAGCAGATAATTCAGATTCTAAAATGACCGCCGCAGTTGATGAATGCAACAGAGATAACACTGTGCTTTTTGTACTTAAACTATATCTCAAGTGCTGATACTTCTGATTTCGCACCCCTACTAAGAAAAACCATTTGAATTAACGGCCCTGTAGAAATGCTGCGAAGCGAAAGACAGCGTGCGTAGAAATGCAAACAGGTCGGATGGATATCGGAAACGGGGACTATACTGAGTCACCCTTTTTGATTCCCTGTATTGGGGAATCGGAGGGTAAAACTGGCGTATTTTCTGCACGTTTTTCCTGCCGAAAAAATATGCATGGAATGCATTTTATTTGCTGAAATATCGGTTGATTGCAGACTAATAAGGGGTCGCTATTGTTTGTAATTTTGGGGAGGATGTATTATGGGTTGTCTCAACTGAGAAAGGGCCACTCCGGGCTTCTGTGTGGATGCGGATTTCCGGGATTCTGGCCAATTTAAGGGCTATTTATGCGTTGCTTAACCCGATGAGGGGTTTTTGTCCCCAACCTAACAAGAACCGTGGCCCGCAGCTCAGATGACTCCTTTTTGTGCCTGATTGGTCGCATCCGCAGCCGGATGGTCAGGCAGGTAATCCCGAAAAATTTTCTTTGCCTGCGGATTGAGCAGGTAGCCTACGTACTTCCCGGATTTCGTGGCGGAAACGGTGCCGTCAACACATAGCCGTTCCATCTGCCAGGTCACGGCAGACCCCGATATGCCAAGGTACCCGGCGACCTCTTTACGTGAAACGTTGGGATGAAGGATCAGGATTTCATAGATCTGCCGCACCGTAGTGCTTCTGAGCTGCATAATTACGGTCTGCTGAAAATCCCCATATTTTTCACTATTCTCAAAATATCCGGTATATCCACCTTTATTAACTGAGATGATCTTGTGTTCCCTCTTTAACATCTTGAGGTGATACTGTTGTTTTCCCTTCC
>NZ_JAAAWJ010000118.1 GCF_009914725.1 Methanogenium sp. MK-MG | reverse complement strand
AGCGGGATACCGCCGGAGAAGAGAAAGATTGCGCTTGTCTATCAGGATTATTCTCTCTTTCCCCACATGTCGGTCTGTGACAATATCGCATTCGGACTGAAGCTGCAGAAACTGCCGAAAGCAGATATAGAGAAGCGTGTGACTGCGGTTCTCAGCCGGTTTGGGATTGTGCATCTCAAAGACCGGGCTCCCTATACGATGAGCGGGGGTGAACAGCAGCGGGTGGCGCTCGCACGTGCTCTCGTAACTGAACCGGATATACTGCTGCTTGATGAACCTCTCTCTGCGATGGATCAGGTGAACCGGGACAGATTTGTTGCTGATTTGCGTGCCATTCACCGGGAAAATGGCCTTACGATTGTGCATGTCACCCATTCACGCGAGGAGGCTCTCTCGCTTGCCACCCGCGTGGCGGTCATCATTGACGGCAGCCTGGAACAGGAGGGCGGGCGTGATGAGGTCTTCCGAAAACCTCCGAACCGGAGGGTTGGCAGGTTTGTGGGCATAGAAAATGTATTTGACGGGACAGTGGCAGGCACCGGTGCCGGGGGTTCGGTCGTTATGGTTGACGGATGCAGTATCAGGACCGGTGTTCTCATCACAGATGAGGGCCCGGTCTCTGTCTTTATCCGTGCTGCCGATGTCTCTGTGCGGCGTGCAGGTATGGCTGTGGATGACGAATACAACTGTTTCCCTGCAACTATTGAAAAATTAATTCCCCGTGAATCATATTATCTGCTGCAGATCTCCTGTGGTATCAGCCTGTATGCCCTTGCCACCGAACAGGAGATCAGGGAGAAGGGTCTCGCACCGGGACAGGCAGTCTCGGTCTCGTTCAGTCCTTCGTCGGTGCATGTTACGCGGGAGGAGGGAGAGTCTTCCCTCCCGTCAGTCTGATAGATCCCGTGCCCAGTATATTTCCCTTTTTTTCTCTCTCTCTCTCCTTGCGTCAGGAGGAGTTTCTCACCCCGACGCTCCCCTCCCCTGGGATGAGTCCTGTACGGGATGGTGTGAATATATGTAGGAATACAGTGTGACACGGGACGCTACTGTATTGCCTGATCCATGCAAAAAAAGATTATTCAGTCCGTCCCTTTCCTTCCCAGACGGCGGAGACCACGGTTTCAATATCCTTGTCGGTGTATTCCCGTGATTTTTTCTTCTCAATGCCCAGATCAGCAGCCACAGGAACAGGTTGGTTTATCTGTCATTTTCCATTTCACTCCTGAAGGAGTG
This sequence comes from Methanogenium sp. MK-MG, assembly GCF_009914725.1. Classification (GTDB taxonomy): domain Archaea; phylum Halobacteriota; class Methanomicrobia; order Methanomicrobiales; family Methanomicrobiaceae; genus Methanogenium. Next base: position 2,858 of record NZ_JAAAWJ010000118.1, on the reverse strand, counting down.
CGGAGATTTCCTTGACGTCCGCCACACGGCCGGATACTTTCAGTTCGCCATCGATGATGAGCGCCGGTGTGAGCATCACACCCCGGTCCATGATCGCGTTGATATCCTCAACTTTGACGATATTTGTTTCTGTTCCGGCCTCTTTCACTGCTTTTTCAACGTTTTTCAGGAGGCGTTTGCATTTCATGCAACCGGTCCCCAGCACTTCAATTGTTACCATTTATTTTCATCTCCTTTTGATATTCTGCAAATACTGCATCTGCATAGGCTTTTTCAGCAGGTGCCGGCACATAGTTGTAGACTTTCACCTGCCGAATAAGTTCACGGCGTATATCTGTGTCTTGTATAAGGTCCAAGCCTGCCACATCTTCAAAGATCTGTTCCAGCATGGAAAGGCCGACAACGGTGTCGCCGACAGATATCTGCCGGATTCTTCGCATCGCCTCGGCCGCACAGCAGGGTTTTTCTCTGTTCATCTGAGTTTCCTTATCCAAAGAATGCCCCGTAGAGGACTCCGGCTGCCGTTGAGAATACTATCACCAGTGTGACGTAGGCCGCTGTCTTCTTTGCACCCATAATCCGTGTGAGTACGAGGATGGAGGGCAGACTGATGGTCGGGCCTGCGAGGAGCAGGGCAAGTGCCGGGCCGCCTGCCATCAGTCCCTGAGTGTAGCCGAATGTCCCGCCGATGATCGGCACCTCAAGCAGGGTTGGCATGTAGAGAATCGCTCCTACGACTGCCCCCAGGAAGACAGAGCCGATGGAATTTGTCCCAAAGAAGGGCTGGAAGGTCTCGGGAGGGAGGAAGAAGGCGATCACTCCGACAACGAACGTTCCTCCAACGAGGATTGGGAAGATCTTCTTCACAAGATCCCAGACTTCATATCCCCATTCCGTCATTTCATCACGTTCAAAGAAGTAGATGAGGAGAACAGCAATCGCGAGCGTCAATACGTAGACCGCGGCAAGACGCAGCACAATGTCAAGCGGTGAGGCACCGATGATGAGGACAAGGACAAGCATCACAAAGAATGCGGGGTTCACCCAGCGTGGGCGCTCTTCTCCCCCTGTCGCCATACCTGCCATCTGCGCTGCGGCAACTCCGGCTTCTTTGTCGTGGTCACGGAAGAGGGTTGCCATGATAAGACCGATGGCAATGGCCATCACAATGGCAAAGACCGCACGCGCAATGCCGATATCCACTCCCAGCACGGTTGCGGTGTAGATGATGGCAAGAATGTTGATCGCGGGGCCTGCATACAGGAAGGCGATGGCAGGTCCGATGCCGCTGCCTTTCTTCATAATTCCTGCAAACATCGGGAGAATCGTACAGGAACAGACCGCAAGCACAATGCCGGACACTGATGCGATACCGTATGATACCGATTTCTTTGCATCCGGACTGAAATACTTCAGTATGGCGTCTTTTTTGACAAATGCAGCAATCGCTCCCGCAATGAAGAATGCCGGTACCAGGCAGGTTACCGTGTGTGCGGCAAGATACTCGATGACGGCGTTCAGGCCGGAGATGAGTGCTCCGGTGATATAGTCTGTCATGGCCGGTCACCACTTGTTCAATTTTTGTTGAACTAATCTGGGCGATGATAATATATAAAAGTAATTCAAAAATTCCTGAACAACAGGCGGCGGGTGGATGAGACGGGGTAGCTGCGCAAGCACTCGCCGCCGGATACCATACTGTGGAAATATACTATGAAAAAATCATGCTGTAATGAAATACCTGCTGAGGCGCTGGAGACAATTGCCGGACAGGGCGGTCTTGAAGGTCTCCTCTCCGCCCTGTCGGATGATGTGACGATTGCACGGTTACGGACGCTTCACCATGCCTGTGCGGATGTATATCGCATAAAAATTCTGGAGATGCTCACGGTTCAGCCTCTTTGTGTCTGTATCATCCGGGAAGCGCTTGGGATTACCAAGTCAAAACTTTCCTACCACCTGAAATGTCTCCAGGAGGCGGGGATGATCACAGGTACTCCGAAAGGAACCTGGATTGTCTATGAACTGACTGAATACGGTGTGTTCTGCTCTTCCATGAATGCGAGGGTTGGTGCATGTCATGGAGCTGCCGGGAACGATAAATAACGCGGAGAAATCACCCCCATCACTGTTATTCCGCTCTTTTTCCGGGCCGCATCCGCAGCCACCTGGGAAACTGGAGCCCGGTCTCAATGGCAATGCCCCGGAATCCCACGATGAAGCAGATGGCAACAACCGGCCACTGTGTAGCATACTGCGGGGCAATCTCAAGCAGGAGCACATAGAGAATTCCTCCTATGAGCACGGGGGTGACAAAGAGTTCTTCTGATGCAATCACCAGAGGGGGTCTTCCGGTGAGGAGATCCCGGAGAATTCCGCCGGTGCAGGCAGTGACAAACCCCATAATAACCGCCACTTCTCCCGTATGGCCGAGTGCCAGTGTCTTGTCGATGGCAGCAACCGAGAAGAAGGAAACACCAATTGCATCCGCATAGAGGAGGGCCTTCCCCATTCTGTCCCGGAAGATCGATGAAAAGAGGAATGCCACAAGGGATGCAAGAATGGCAAGCCAGACGACGGTGAAGTCCCTGACCCAGAAGACCGGTATATTCAGAATGATATCGCGTAGCGTCCCCCCGCCGATGGCTGTCACCACACCGAGTACGAGAACGGTGAGAATGTTTGCATCCTGCCGGGCGCCTGCGATGACACCGGAGATGGCAAAGGCAGCGACACCGACCACGACGATGATGACGGTTGGATCTATCATTCTGATACGTGATGGGATGTATGATGTATTAAGACGTGTGCGGCCAGGCTGTCCAGGTGATGGTGTGACCACCCTTTCTTGCCTTCAC
>NZ_JAAAWJ010000117.1 GCF_009914725.1 Methanogenium sp. MK-MG | reverse complement strand
TACATACCCGCTCATGGGATGGTCGGTACTGAGCAGGGTTTTCATCCATTCAATGGTCAGCCCGGCAACCCTTTTGACATCCTCCGGGTCGTGCACAACAATCCACTGCACCGGCTGGCCGTTGCTGCCCGAGGGAGCATACCGAACGATATCGAGCACCTGAAGAATATCCTCCTTTGCCACCGGATACTTTGTGAAATGTCGAACGGACCTCCGTTTCTTCAGGTAATACCCGATATCTTCGGCGGACAGTTTACCGGCATCAGTTGGACACTCCTCCTTCTCGTCCGGCCGGACGTTCAGGATGAGGGCATGCGTCGGGCAGGTCACTTCGCAGTGTCCGCAGGCAATACACATGCCCGCCTTCTCATCCCGGACCACGGGAAAGGTATTCTCATCTGCCGGGTCGATAACTGACATCGGGCAGACGACAGAGCATATTCCGCAGCGGGTGCAGAGATCTTCATCCACGAGTATGGTCGCCATTTTTTCACCGTCCTGTTTCCTTCTGTGCTGTTTAATCTTTTATTAATTCCCCGTCAACTACCCACGACTAAAGTCGTGGGCTTCCTGCCTGTTTTGATCGTGATGTATATGACTATAAAATGAGAATTCAGGGGGATGCCCGAATTTCCGCCCCGTGGTTACGGGCCCGTGTGAGGAGCACCGACCCTCCGGTCTCTGCCATCACCTGTTCTGCAGCCCTGAGAGAGTCCTGCATCCCGGTGTCGCCAATAGCATAGACCGTCGGACCGAAGGAGCTCAGCCCGACTCCTGCAGCATCGGTGGTCCTGAGAGTGGCGATGAGGTCGTGGATGAGAGGGGGCTGGAGGCTGTGTTCGACCTTTTTTAACCCGAAGCCCTGAATGGTGTTCACCGCCGTCCCGAAAAGTTCGAGGTCTTTCTCGATAATTCCGGGGAGCATCTGCATCAGAATGGTGTGGCATATTGCCTGCACATCGCCGACGGGCACCGGACAATACTGCCGGAAGATGTCGACCTCGGTCTTCCCGTTCGCGCCTTCAGGAATGGCCGGGGTCGCGAGAAGAATGTGCCAGTTCTCGGGGAAAGGGTGCCTGAAGAGGACGGGTGCGGGTTTCACCCCGTCTGATGCGGAAGACGGTCTGAAGTCAGATTTCTCCCCTGACGGGCCAAAACGGTGTCCGCCATCAAGAATAAAGCCGCCTGACTCAAATGCCGCAGTCCCGATACCCGACGTACCCCCTCTCCCGGCAATCGCCGCAATCTCTCTGACGGGTAGGGGCCGGTAGAGTTCGCAGATGGCACGGGCGGTGGCAAGGCTGATCTGGGTGCCGCTCCCGAGACCGATGTGCCCGGGATACGTGCGGTGCAGGGTGATCTCGGCACCACCCTGCACCCCCAGTGCTGCAAGGGTATTTTCCGCAGTCTTTTTTATACGGTCCGTGTTCTCGTGGTCACTTCTGACCCGTATTTCGTCGCTTCGTTTCGCCTCGACGACGACGGCCGGGTCTTTGACCGAGAGGCCGATGCCGCCGTCGACTCTCCCGGAGCTCCCGTTCATGTCGATGAGGCCCATGTGAATCCGTGCCGGTGCCTCCACAATCACTCTGGCTTCTTCCGTGAAGTTGGAGTACGGGAAGGTCTCTCTGATGCTGATCAGGGGTTCTTTGCCGGTGATGATACGGTAGCGGCGGGAGAGCAGAGGCTCATGGCGGAAGACCCCGAGGATATCGCTGATGCCGGTGCCCGCCCGGCACATCTTCACGTCATCGAGTTCGCGTCGTGACTCGATCTGGTGCATCCGCATGATCCGCCCGATAGGGATGTCAGCCCGCATCAGGTCATCTCTGAATGAGGATTCAAGACGGGAGAGAGGGGTATCTGACGTTGCATAGAGGAGAACCTTCCCGTCTGCGCCCTCGTTCAGGGTGACAATACGATGGTTGACCGGTTCTCCCACAGGTATCCCAAGGGACGCGGCCACGTGTTTGTCGGCAGGCACCACCTCCTGGGAGAGGGTATTCACCGTCACCTCGCAGCCCAGCACGTTTTCAAGAAGAGTGGTCACGGAACCATCGGTGCCAAGGAGGATCTTTTGCATCGGCGAAAGACGGCCAACCTCTGTTTCCAGCTTTCGGAGCTTGTCAGCAATATTGAATGATTTCATAGGTCATCAGGTTCTGCCGGTCACGCTAAGAACTTTAGAAGCGTTGCTCTCTTCAGATAAATAATAGTATAGCCAGGCCGGACTTGGGTATGTCCACCATTTTTCTCATCTCTTTGGACAGCAGGGGTGTATCTTCAGTGACTGCTCCCCGACTGAAGTGGGGAGCCTTCTGCCTGGACTGCAAGTATCATTGGTCACATCCGTCAATCAATTGTTTATACCTGTCAATCATCACTCTGACAGCATCAAAGTTTGCTGAGCTAAGTTTTGATGATACGTTGCCCTGTGCGATATGCAGGATAGTAGCTGTTTCAATCTGGTTTTTCCCGGATAATGTATAATAGACAGCCTCTGCCTGACTGGCTGTCCATTTTGAAGTAATTGCGTCAAGAAGAAAACATTCGGTTTTCAGTTCCCCGTTCACAACAGGCCAGTTTGTTTTTATCGTAACTCTCTGTCTTTTTTTATCCATTCTGTCAAGTTCAGGCCCGGAATTCCTGAACGCCTCACCATCAGAGCTGCTGATATTCTGTTCATTATACGTATCGATACTGCCCACACCGATGGCGATACGTACATCCGGTCTGATCTTTTTTTTTGAACTCAATGTGCGCGAAACGATATATGATCTGATAATCAATGCAGCAGTAAGAGCTTCACGTGATGAAGGCAGAACCGCCTGAAAACTATCCCCCCGGAATATATCAAATATCAGATTTTTTTCTTCCAGACTGTTCAGAATTTCCCGTAGACAGTTTACGTAGTCCGATCGATCACTGTCTTCCAACTGAGAATAGTTCACCAGATCACCGGTTAAAACCGCATATACCCTTTCACTCATTTAACATCCCCACAAATATCTGGTTTAGAATAGATAATGGTAGATTATACCATTATATGTAGATATCTATCCAGAAGCATATATCTCATCAGGAATAGATATCTTATCAGGAATAGATATCCTATCAGGAATAGATATCATCCAAATATCCATGTATAACCGGATATTACCCATAACCAAATCCTTTGAACGGATCAAAATTTCGTTTGAGTGTGCATCCCCGCAGAAATGATGCCGGTAGACGATCAGATGGTGGTTTATATATCAGAAACTCCGGCAGATTTGACCGCAGCGATGAGGGCGTCAGTCTTCGCGGTGTCCTGCACGTCGTTTTTGCCGAACACAAAATCTCCTCTGACCTGCACATCCTTTGCAGCCAGCGCTTCTGCAAGGTGCGTGAGGGTATCCTTTGCCTGTACACCGCAGGTCGCAAAAAGAATAACCGATTTTCCTTCACATCCTGTCAGTGCCTCTACTGCCGCGTTTATTGCAGGAGCGGCATGAAACGCCCAGACAGGAGTGCCGATCACAATCATATCGGACGCGGAGACGTCGATGGCTGCCGGTTCGATCACATCCGACTCCCCCCTCATTGCCCGGTAGCATCCCATTGAGTAGGCGGTGAGTGCTGAATAGGGTTTTACGGCTTTGACCTCGACAAGTTCCCCCCCGCAGGCCTGCTGTACTTTCTCTGCTACGCCCCGGGTGACCCCGGAATACGAATAGAATATGGTTGTTATCTTCATGGTCCCTCCCCCCTGTTTTCCTCGCGGATGTGCTCACAATTTCTGCACCGGTTTCCTGCCGTATGACATACCCTGCTGAGTGGAGACCGGTGCTGTGACATCCGCTAACGGAGGTATCTTGTTGCGGGGAAAATAAATCCTCCGGGGAGTCCCCGTCCGGGAAATCGATATATACAGGAATGGAGATCCTATTGCCCGGGTGAAGGTTGTATGGAGAGTATATCCAGACTGCGTACGCTGAGTGTAGCTGAACACTACATGAACGAGATGTATGAGGAATTTCATTATTTTGCAACATGGTTACCGGGGAAACCATTGCAGATTGGCGATATCGGTGAGCTGAATCACAATGAATTCACCTACATATCCAGTTTACACGAGAAAGGAATTGATTTCAGGGTCCGGAGAGATCCTTCCAAAGGGGAACTAAAGCACCGGTCCGGCAGGGGGGTCTCGG
>NZ_JAAAWJ010000116.1 GCF_009914725.1 Methanogenium sp. MK-MG | reverse complement strand
ACCAGGTGTTCTGGAAGATACAAACTGGGGCCACCTGAGCGATGCCTCTGCCATTGCCTATGAAATGTATGACAGCACAGCAGTGTCGGATACCGGATATGTAACCATATCCTATATGTTCGCAGGGAAAAAATCCCCCCGGTTTCAGGTCACCCTTACTGCTGATGAGGCAGAGAGATTCGACAGCGACTGGACAGAAGACGAATATCTTCCGCTGTCTGCATGGTCTGCAGTGACCGTTGATTCATCCGCAGGCATTGTGCCGTATGAAAATATTGACACCGCCCTTCCGGCAATCCCGGGAATAGACAGCCTCTCCTCGGATGCTGTATCATCCGGGGGTATAACTAACAAATATAACCTCTACATATCCAAAAACGATCTTAAAGATCTTCTCGGCAGATACAGCACCGAGATGCAGAATCACATCCAGACAATCTCCGGTCATTCTACCGATTCTGATTTTCCGGGCATGGCAGATGCCTCAAAACAGATGATGAACCGGGCAGCAGAGATCGAAGATGAGATAACAAGTCTCCCGATTGCACCGCAGTATGCTGGTGTGGCAGACAATTTCCTGGAGGGCGTGAAAAATTATCAGTATGCGGGCTCCTGTTTCTGGTATGGTGCAACAGTTACCGAAATTGATCCAATTAAAAGTGGTAATACCTATGTCCGGAAGGGTTTTTCGAACAATAACAATGCACTCGAAGCGCTTGATATGCAGACCATTGAAACAGCAGTCTTTGAACTGCCCAATGGCAAACTCTTCCCCAATGCTATCTATATGTATGAAAACTACGTGTACCAGGACAGCAGGAAGAAAAATGATATTTCGGTTAAATTTGGTTCACTTAGCTATTCAAGAACGTACACCCTGAAACAGGATGGCAACAAAGAGAAGAATGTCGCAGGATATGGATACAGGTATGTCTTCCCTGTCATAGAAATCCACCATCTTGGATTCCGCGGCGGCGGGTCATCCCGTGACATGATCATAACCACTCCTGACCAGAAGGATTTCACCATCATATACAACGGAGAGGAATACAAAAGCCTCACTCCCTCCCCCTACATCGGCCGGACACTGGACCCGACAACCTATATTGACCCGGCCGGATACCCATATTATAAGGTGAAGCTGGAGCGAAAGGGAACATTTGAAGGGGTGCTTGTCTTCCAGGTACCGGATGACTTTGATCCCGCAAAGGCATACATGAAACTCGACATTGGCAGTGAGGAAACAGTCTGGCACATGGTACCTCGCTAACCTCTTCTTTTTTTAGTGATGCTATTTTTAAATGTATAATCTGTGGCCCTGAGGGAACCATCGCCTCCGGATTCTTGTCTAATTGAAAAAATCGTGAAATTTTAATCCATAATTAATGATTAATTCAGGATCGTAGACTACCGTTAATTTAAGGGAGGTATATAAAAATTCCCTGAAAATAACGCAAATTACTTATTTTACAATGAAATGGACCTCCGATCATCCATCGGAAGGACTTTTAGTGATTAATCACACCACTTAATTATTGCTGTTAAACCAGTGACGAGAAGTCCTTAATTCTTCTCTGCATGTGAAGGGTCAAATACATGATAGAAATCAAGGTTGACGAAGATGCCTGCGTCGGTTGTGGCCTTTGCGTCAAAGACTGCCCGATGGAAGTATTTCAGTTACAAAATGGTGTTAGTTATCCGGCCCATCCGGAAAATTGCATGGGGTGCCTGTCGTGCCATGAGATCTGCCCGGCTCAGGCTCTTGAGCACAAAGGTGTTGTGCCATCCAGAAGAATGTACATCAGCATGAAAGTTTGCAACATGCTTCGAAAGGTGATCTAATAATGCCTGCAAGTTACATTGATGAAGCAAAAAAACAGTTCAAAACTGATCTTGTCTTTAAAGCAGAAGACGTGCCACTCAGGTGTGACCCTCCTGCTGCAGAATTAGAGGTCACACTCCACGGTCTCATGCAGATGAATGGCTACATAATCAAATCTCTGGAAGAGATCGCAGGGAGGGGGGCAAATGCTGTTACATACCGTGCGGGAAAAAAATTTGGACATGAAGTTGCGAAGTATTTCGAGAAAAAGGACGATGTGGAAGATGCACTCCGTGAACTATCATACATTCTGCATGGACAATACTCCTTTGAACCATGGAAACCCGGAGACAGGGATGACTACATTGTAGAGGATGAAAGCGGGACATTCATCTACCTGGTCTTTCATGACTGCATTGTCCGCCAGACACTGAGGCGAATCGGAGAAGATCAGGGAGGGCCTTTCTGCCAGACACTGTGTGGATATGTCGTCGGTGCTGTTGAAGAGATCACCGGAAAACGAGGCAAACTGGAAATAATTCACACCGGACCAAATGCCTGCCTCAAAAAACTGATCCTGAAATAATGGAGAAAACAGATGAAGATTGCAATAGAAGAACTGGCTGGATGTTCCGGCTGTACCATTGCCGTCCTTGACCTCCATGAAGCAATTCTGGACTTGGTTGAAGCCGCAGACATTGTGTATTCCCCGGTAATAATGGATGTGAAGGAACCTCCTGAAGATATTGACATTGCATTTGTCACAGGAGCAGTGCGAAACGAAGAGAATCAGGAGCGTCTTAAAAAAATACGGAAAAATACCCGTGTTCTTGTAGCGCTTGGTACCTGTGCATGCTATGGCGGGATATCAGGGCTTTCCATGATGAGCAGCAGAGAAGAACTCTTTAAAACAGTTTATACTGCCGTTGATACCGTCAAAGAGGATAACATAATCCCTCATGATGTGCCGGAATTCCTTTACCGCGTCTTTGCCGTTGGAGATATGGTAAAAATTGATTATTATATTCCCGGATGTCCTCCGAAAGAGGCACGGCTAAAAGAGATTCTCCTTCCGCTGATTAAGGGAGAAAAGATCAGTCTTTCCAGGAAATCAGTCTGCTCAGAATGCGACCGCAAAATGGTGGAAGTAAAAAACTGGTCACTGAAACGTCGCCATGTAGGAATCCCTGACAGGGAAACCTGCCTTCTGAGTCAGGGATATCTCTGTCTCGGGCCGGTAACATTCTGTGGATGTAATGCATCATGCCCAAAAAATAATGTTGCCTGCCACGGCTGCAATGGACCATCTCTCGATATTCTCAGAGAGCCATGCAGGGACATATATAATCTGATGGTCAGGAGAATTGCTGATCTGACGGATATTCCTGAAAAGAAGATTGAAAAAGAGCTCTACGATGTTGGACATACCATGTATGCCTTTACCATGGGAAGCGAGGTAATGGAGGATAAAGAGATATGAAAATCCGTGAAGTCATATCCCAGGAGGGGAACAGATGACACGGATTAACATCAGTCCGGTCACCCGTATTGAAGGCCATGCAGAAGTGCGCATTGATCTCAATGACAATGGGGGGGTTGAAAGTGCACATTTCAATGTTGTTGAGCTTCGGGGATTTGAAAAGTTCATGATTGGTGCTGCGGTTGAAGAAGCTCCGCGAATTACACCACGGATATGCGGAATCTGTCCGACTTCTCATCACATCGCGTCAGCAATGGCATGTGATCAGATATTTGGTGCTCAGATTCCGGATACCGCAAAAAATCTTCGTGAACTGCTGATGCATGGACAGTATGTGCACTCACATTCCCTGCACTTTTTTATGCTGGCAGCTCCGGACTTTCTCATCGGTCATGATGTACCTCCCGAAGAGAGAAATATCCTTAGCCTGGTAAAAAAAGAACCGGAAATCGCAAAAAATGCAATTAAAGTCCGGAAATTTGGTCAGCGGCTTACAGAGGCCATCGGGGGAAAACCAATTCACCCGTCATCTGCAATTCCGGGCGGGATGTCACATCCGATTACGGAAACCCAGAGAACGGAACTGCTTGAGATGGCAGAAGATGCCTGCCTGATAGCTAAAGAATGCTGGAGTCTTGCACGCGATATTCTGGATAAAACTGATCTCTCTTTCGGAGCTGTAGATACGGCATTCATGGGTGCTACGGAAAATGGGAGATATTCAGTCTGCGGTGGCATGACGAAAGTCATTGACACCGATGGCTCACCAATTGCATCGTTCTCCGGGCAGGAGTATACAAACCAGATCGAAGAATACTCCGAAGACTGGTCATACCTCAAATTTTCCCGTCTGAAGGATGGACGTTTTTATCGGGTTGGCCCTCTGGCACGCCTGAATATTGTTGATTCAATGGGAACACCCGCTGCAGATGCGGCTCTTGAGGAGTATAGAAATAAATTCGGGCGGCATGTGCAGACAACTCTTGCAT
>NZ_JAAAWJ010000115.1 GCF_009914725.1 Methanogenium sp. MK-MG | reverse complement strand
CTGAATGGAAGAAATACTATTTGGCATCGGTATCAGCGCTTTGGCTGGCGCTCTTGCCACTGTAGCTGGCGCTGCGGAGGACACTGAATCTGATATCGGATCACAGGGTGACCCGAACTCACAGGTTCAGCTGGCTCCGCAGATGGGGTATATTCACAGGATCTACAATAAAGCAGTATCCGGTGAACCCCCTGCGTACGGTCTATGGGTGGCATTAGCTGCCGGAATTGCCTGGGCGTTGATGGCGATTCAGTACAATGCGATTCTTGCTCTCATCATTGGTTCTGCGGTTGCAGTCTTTGTGCAGGGCGTGTACGCCACGACTGCATATCTCGGTCGTACTGCAAGTCTCGCAAAATTTGAACAGCCAGTTTATATCGATATATTAAAATCGGTTACAACTGTGACTATGGCCCACGCATTCGTGGCGGTTTTCACCACTGTTACTATGTGTTTCCTTATCATCGAGGCCCTGGGACACCCGTTCCCGTTGCCATTGATGGGTCTTGTATGGGGAATTGCACTTGGAGCAGCAGGGTCTGCAACTGGTAACCCGTTCTATGGAAAAGAACGCCAGTATCAGAATTACCCCTTCGGTGCAGGGTTACCTATCTCCGCATCCGGTGACATCGTCCGGTATGCAGAGGCAGGACAGAGAAGTTCACTTGACAATGGATGGTTCACATCCAAGGGAGCAGGTCCCGCATCCGGTATCTGTTTCGGTCTTATCGTGTTCTTCGAGTTATGGCGTACCATTCTCTTCGAGCCATTCGCAGCAGGCTGGGGAGCAGTGATCGCCGGTGTCGTAATCATCATCGTCTTCATGGTCATCGACCGCTTTGTCGAGACATGGGCACGCAAGACCTACGGCCCGTATACTACAGAAACAGCAACAGAAGAGGAGGCAACAGCATGAGTGCATTAGGTGGCGGTTCAGCTGGTGGAGAGGGTATTAACCCGGCTGCATCACTGGTCGCACTGGTTATCGTACTTGCATCGGTTGGTATTGCCTATGCTCTCTACCCGGCAGCACTCATTCCCCTTATCGGCGTCATCATCGGTGGCATGCTCATCTCCTTTGGTGTGCACTTTGTCCCGGTCGGTGGTGCTCCGGCAGCAATGGGCCAGGCACCCGGTATCGCTACCGGTGTGGCAATGCTCGCTGCCGGTGGTGGCCTTGCAGGTCTCTTCGGAGGCGCATGGGCAGCTGAGATGGGCCTTTGGGTCGCACTCGGTGCAGGCGCAGTCGGCGGCGGTCTCCTGATGGCAATTACCTGTCTGATGGTGAACGTTGTCTACGTCTATTCAATGGGTATTCCCGCTGCATCCGGAAAGGTCGACAAAGACCCCATTACCGGTGACACTTACGATGGATACAGATCTCAGGGAACTGAGGGTCACGGACTTCCGTTCATCTCCTACGTTGGCGGTGTGATTGGTGGTACCTTAGCCGGTCTTGGCGGTACGCTCATCTACCTTGAACTTCTCGCAGTCTATGAAGAGGCACTTCCAACAGTCCTCGGCATGACTCCTGAAGGCATGTCCACGCTTGCCGTATCCCTTGCAGGTATCTTTGCAGTCGGTATGTTCCTTGTAGCAGCAGTACTTACCGCGTACAACATTACCGGTACAATCGAAGGTCCCCACGACCCGAAGTTCAAGAGATGGCCCCGCGCAGTAATCGGATCGTCTGCAGCATGTGCAGCCTGCGGTCTTGTTGCTATTCTTCTGGTGGTAATCTGAGGTGTTAGAGAATGTCAGTTAAAATTGAAGCATCAGAAGGCGGAATGGATCACAATACCATGCTTGGTATTGGGCTCATTGGCGCACTGGTCTGTATCTATCTGGTCTACCTCAATACCCTGATGTCAACTGAAGTCTTCGCCTTCTTTGGCGGGATTGCGGCTATCATCGCACTCTGGTGGGGTACTGACTCAATCAAGAACCTCTGCAGCTATGGTCTCGGTACTGGTGTACCGTCCGCAGGTATGATCGCGCTTGGTTCCGGTGTTGTTGCCATGCTCTTTGCAACAAAACTCGCAGGAATCAATCCACTTCTCGTGCCTGTCGGCTGTGTCGTTGTTGCAGCAATCCTCGGAGCAATCCTCGGATTCATTTCAGACAAGGTTCTCAACATGAACATCCCGGTGATGACCCGCATGATTGCAGAGCTTACCGTTGTCGGTTCACTGACAATGCTCGGCTTCACTGCAATGGTTGCAGGCACCTTCTCATTCGGAGACCTCATCACCAGCACAACATCAGTTCTCGGTGTTGAACTTGCAAGCTACGCATCATCCGTTATCGGCGGATGTGTGCTCGCAACAATCTTCATGCTCGGTGCAATCGCAATCCAGCACCCATTCAATGCATGTCTCGGCCCCAATGAATCATGGGACCGCACACAGATGTGCGCAATTGAGTGCGGTGCTCTGAGCATGATCGGCGTTGCAGTCATGTCACTTGCATTCCTCTCGCTTCCCGCAGTCGTCATCTCATTCGTTATTTCCATCATCCTCTGGGGATGGTCCTACAGTGAGTTGATCAAGCTCTCGAAGCGTGATGCATTTGCATGGCTTGACTCGCAGCCTATCCGTGAAGTCGGAGGTGAACAGTAATGGGATATATCCAGGTACTGCCTGAGTATGGTCTCGTCGCTGACCCTATGATTGGACTCGTAACCACCGCAGGGGCATCCCTCGGTCCGGTTGTTGAGCGTGTCGATAAACTCGACAAGGTTGCTGATGACATTGTTAACATGCTCTCGGGAGAAGGAGAATTCCTTGTATCGTTCCCCGGGAGAGGCGAAGCCCTGCTCTATGCAGGCGCTGTCACGGCAATGTGGTATGGTCTTGCGGTCGGACTTTTCATCGCGGGGATAGTCGCGTTTGGATTCTTATGAGGTGATAAGATATGGCAAATAAGAAATCACCGGCCTCAGGCTGGCCAGTTATCCAGGGCGATTACATCTCCGGCAGTGCAGAGAGCTGTGTTGCAGTCTGTTCATTTGGTTCTCACCTTGACGAACAGGGTGTCTGTGACGCAGGCGCTGCTATCTGTGGTTCCTGTAAGACAGAGAACCTCGGTCTTGAGAAGCTGATTGCAAACACCATCTCAAATCCGAACATCCGTTTCATCGTCTTCTGCGGAACAGAAGTGAAAGGTCACTTATCCGGCCAGTCACTGAAGGCCCTGCACGAAAATGGTGTCGAAGGCGGTAAGATCGTCGGTTCCAATGGTGCTATCGCATTCATCGAGAACCTTGACGCAGCCGCCATCGGGCGCTTCCAGGAGCAGGTCGAGATCATCGACATCATGGAAAGCGAAGACATGGGTGCGATCACCGCAAAAATCAACGAATGTGCAGGGAAAGACCCCGGTGCATTCGACGCAGACCCGATGGTAATCGAGGTCAGCGCCGATGAAGGCGGTGCAGAGAGTACAGAGGGTGTCGAAGCTGTGATGTCCGCTGAACTTGCCCTGATTCATGCCCGGATGAAGACAATCCAGATGATGGTCACAGACATGGGATACCGTAACCGCTATGCAGCGGGTGTCTATTCCGGTAAAGTTGAGGGAGTAATGATCGGACTGATCGTATCGTTTGTCCTTTTGGGCTTCCTTCTGATGGGGTGATATAAATGACAGATGAAAAACAACCCACAACAATCCGTACTGCAGCGATTGATGGCATGATGTCTGATATCACGTACAAAGGGCAGATTCTTGCACGTACCAACAAGCTTGACTCTGCAATTAGTGCCAGCGGTATCATCGGATTTTCTATCGGTCTGGTCATTTCTATCGTCCTTGTGATGGTACCTGTATTATTAATGGGAGGTATCTGAAATGGCAGATAAGAAATCCCCGGCCTCAGGCTGGCCGGTTATCCAGGGCGATTATATCTCCGGCAGTGCAGAGAGCTGTGTTGCAGTCTGTTCATTTGGTTCTCACCTTGACGAACAGGGTGTCTGTGACGCAGGCGCTGGTATCTGTGGTTCCTGTAAGACAGAGAACCTTGGACTTGAGAAGCTGATTGCAAACACCATCTCAAATCCGAACATCCGTTTCATCATCTTCTGCGGAACTGAAGTGAAAGGTCACTTATCCGGCCAGTCACTGAAGGCCCTGCACGCAAATGGTGTCGAAGGCGGTAAGATCGTCGGTTCCAATGGTGCTATTGCATTCATTGAAAACCTTAACACAGCCGCAATCGAGCGCTTCCAGGAGCAGGTCGAAATAGTCGACATCATGGAAAGCGAAGACATGGGTGCGATCACCGCAAAAATCAACGAATGTGCAGGGAAAGACCCCGG
>NZ_JAAAWJ010000114.1 GCF_009914725.1 Methanogenium sp. MK-MG | reverse complement strand
ATAACATTTCGTGCCCCGGTTTGCCACATCACGGGGGTTTGCACCGATGAGACGAATTGACTCAACGTCATCGACCCGTACGCCGGCGATATACTCCATCACAAGGACCCGTTTTCCGGAATACTGCCAGTAAATATCCGGGACACGTACATGGGGCACCTCGGCGACAATCGGGCGCAGGTGGTCTGCATTCTTTCCGTCATTGGCAAAATCCAGTTCGCGGCGGATCTGGATTGCAAACTCCTGCACGATGCCGGTGGGATTGTATATCTTCATCCTCGGGTAGCGTGACTCTATCCGTTCTGCAAACGACTGCAGAATGGAGAGATCCACTTCGATGACCCCTTCAATGTTCGGGCGCTGGACCTTGACTGCCACAAGGGTGCCGTCTTTGAGCATCCCCCGGTGGACCTGTGAGAGCGAGGCTGCAGCGATGGGCGTCTCTTCCAGATACTCAAACGCCTCGTCAACAGGGCCGCATGATTCCAGAATAGTGGGCCGCACATCTTCAAACGGCAGGGAAGGCACCTTATCGGTCAGTTTCCGAAGTTCAGCAATAAGCCCGGGAGGGAACATCTCACGGCGGGTGCTGACAATCTGTCCAAATTTGATGAAGGTCGGTCCAAGCTCTTCGAGTGCGAGACGGATACGTTCGTAATCAGACAGGTTGCTTACCGGGGCTTTCCTCCGGAAGAACCGGCGCCGGGCGCTCCCCGGATACACCTGTTCAAGAGCAATGCCAAAACCGTATTTGATGAGTACGTCAGCGATCTGGCCGTAGCGTCGCAGCCTGGTGACCATCTGACGAAAATAGGTGGTATATCATTAAACAGTTTCCCTGTTTCGCCAGGTATGCCACGGATACGGAACAAGCGCAAAGAAGACAAGGGAGAGTGCCACGGGCACCGTTATCAAAAGCATCGCGGTCGTAAGCCCTGCCATATCAGCAATATATCCGCTCACGGCGACACCCAGACCTCCCGCACCCACTGCAAGACCCAGCATCAGGCCGGAGACAAGACCCGGACTGCCCGGCATCATCTCATGCGACATGGCAACTGTGGTGGAGAAGGTGGACCAGAGACAGAAGCCAAACAGGATTAGGCAGATGAGAGAGAGCGTGCCTGACAGGGTGAAGGCAGCGACAAAAAACGGAATCGCAAGCAGGGTGAAGAGCAGCACCAGCTCCTTTCTTCCATAGGTATCAGAGAGGGTGCCGATGATAATCTGCCCCGCCACACCGGCGATGAGCAAGACGGATACGATGATGTTTGCCATTGCAAGGTCAAACCCGCGTACCATGCTGAGATATGTCGGCAGAAAGGCAACAGATCCGAATATGCCCCATGCACGTAAGGCTGAACCGGTGATCAGAAGCGATATGCCATGATATTTCCGGAAACCGCTCTGCGCCGGGGCAGCAGAGGAAGCTGGGGAAGGGACCGGGGGGGCAGGGGCAGATGCCGTCGGCCGGGCATCACTTCCCTTCGGGATGATCACATGCAGGATGACTGCCATGCATATACCGGGAATGATCATTACAATAAGGCCGGGAAGCCCCCATAGCGTGACCAGCACTCCTGCGATCAGGGGTCCGATGGCAAACCCGATGTTGCCTCCCACCACGAAAAACGAGGTGAGACGTCCCCGGTTGGGCCCGGAGGCGAGACGGGACACCAGTGAGAGGGCGCTCGGATGAAAGAGTGCATGCCCGAGTGCCGCACAGGCGGCGAAGAGGAGCGTCAGCCAGTAATTTGATATCAGCCCGATACAGGAGATGAAGAACGCACAGATGAGGATAGTGTACTTCACCGGCACCCCAAAGCCACGATGATCACTCAGCCAGCCAAAGAGCGGCTGGGTAAATGACGATGTCAGGTTCCATACGGTGACAATGAATCCTGCGAAAAAGTATGAATATCCATATTCAAGTATCAGAAGCGGCAGTATGGCAGAGAGCACAGGGGAGTAGATATCTGTCACCGTATGGGCTGCAGAGAGACCCATGATGGGTCGGAGATTTGTCATGATTCATCTTCTCCGGTGCGCACCAAACGTATAAAATCAACAGGAATTGCCATTATGTCCCGGGTGTGATGGGCAAAGGTCCGGTGGATGGGAAATGTGGCATGAATCACCGTGTCAACGACTGCCCTGCCACGGATGTAGGCATCCAGAAATGAACGTGACCCGCTGTTAAAGATGCCCCAGACCACATCTGCGGAAACAAGTCCGGCATCGATGAACGGCCGGTCTGCATGGGCCCGCTGGGCACCGAAGGGGGGATTCATGATGACTGTATCGGCAGGTGGAATATCCGCACAGGAAGCGGAGACATCTGCTTCAAGAAAGGTGACATCACATTCAAGTGCTGCCGCATTCTTCCGGGCCACGGCAAGGGCTTTTGCGTCCCAGTCGATGCCGATGACCTCTCCTGCGCCAAGGAGTGCCGCACCACAGGCGAGGATACCGGTCCCGCAGCCGAGGTCGACCACCCGCATGCCCCTGATATCACCCTGACGGTCTGCCTCATGCAGGAAACGGGCGGCCACCACCGCAGGTGTGGCATACTGTTCGCTTCTCGCGTCCGGGTCAGGAAACCCGGCACATCCCTCCAGCAACATCTCAATTTGACGAATACGCATGATCAGATCTCGTCGATGATGTAATCGTCCCAGTCACGAATGCCCCGCACAATCTCATACTCAGGTGGTGAGAGGACCGGCACAGGAAACCGTACCTGGTCGTCATAGGCAAGACGCGGGCAGGCGGTGTTGACGTAACACTCATACCCGAGGTTCAGGAGGGAATCGGGCGATACCTCCTGCATGCAGATGATATCTGCCACAGGCGAGAGAGAGGCCAGATGCCGGGCAAGGCTCTCCCTTCGCTGACCGGTCTTGGTGCTGAGAATGATACCCAACGTTTTTGCCTGTCGTGCCTTCTCAATCTGGGCAAACCGGCGGCGCAGGAGACGTGATGAATCGACTTCTTCAGCAGTCCCGGTATACGGGTCAAGGGCCACCACCCGTGCCCCGGTCGCAAGCCCGACACCAATCGCATGGAAGACACCAGTGCCGATATAGAGAAACTGGCTGGTGCCTGCCGCACGGGCGGTGGCGTAGGAACAGCCGAGCACCTGGCCGCGGCAGGGAGTGCGTGCATTGCCTTCCCCGACAACGATGGTAAACCCACGGCCCTCAAGGACTGCGGCGACCGCATCGGTGAGGTGTGCATGCTGGACGGTGGTGACCAGTCCCACCGGCTGATCCATATCCAAAAGGGAGATGGCACGTTCTGCCACCTCCGGGTCAAAGTCAAACCGCACATACTCATAGATGACACCGGGACGGTCCTCCACCGGCGCATGGCCGAAATGGATGAGAATATCTGCCAGTGCCAGTGCATCTGTTGCGAGATCGCAGGCGCCATAACACGGGTCTCCGCTGATAATGACTGCATACCCCGCCTCTTTCAGGGCGGCGGCCGTCTCAGGGGCCCACCGTTTGAGCCCCTCCGGAAACTGGAGGGCCACCGTCCGGGCACCGGACGAACGGAGCCGTTCCCACGTTTCAGAAGAAAGTATCTTTGACATGCACGCCTGATTCATCTACTTCAATTTCCACGAGCGCCTTATAGGGGCGGCCAATATCGCATTCGCCGCGTTTAATGACCACAAGAACGTCCTGTACCTCAGCGCCCGCAATCGCAAGGCCTTCAAGGAGGGCCTTCATCGTCCCGCCGGTGGAGAGCACGTCGTCAACGATGATGACCCGGTCACCGGCATCAACGCCATTGAGATAGAGTTCACCTTTGGAGTAGCCGGTGGACTGGTGCAGGGACACCTCACCGGGCAGATCATAATTCCGTTTCCGGACGATACAGAGCGGTATATCGGTGATAAGCGAGAGGGCGACACCGATGTGGATGCCCATCGCCTCTGCCACCACGATCTTGTTCACCCCTGTGAAGTCCAGCACCCGCACCATCTCAACTGCTATTTCCCGCAGGAGGGCCGGTTCGACGAGAGGGACGCCGTCGCTCACCGGGTGGATGAAGTAGTGGTAGTCGCCGCGCTGTACCATCGGGCATGATTCAAGAGAAGAAACCAGTTTTTTAAACATGCATATCGCCAATATCCTTCAGAAATTCTTCGATTATCGTGGTGGTGATGTGGGGCATACAGACAATTCTCATATGACCGTGACGGGTGTGTGATACCTGCCATTTCTCCGGGCAAAGAGAGCAGTCAAACGCTGCGACATTCACCTCAGGCCCGGCGAGAACCGGATATCCGAGGGTTGCCATGCCGTCCGTGAGACG
>NZ_JAAAWJ010000113.1 GCF_009914725.1 Methanogenium sp. MK-MG | reverse complement strand
ATATAGTTCAGTGTTTGCAGGGAAGTGGGCGATCGTTCAGGTAATGGGAGTATGGAAACAAGAGAATTTTTGAGAAAATAATGTATCTGTTATAGATACACAGATTCTTCCCACATGTTCCAGAACGGTTTTTGTTGCCTGTTCGGTGCATATCCGTGGGGAATCCGTATTTCCTGATGTAATCCCAACTATCATTATCTATCAATTTGTGACATTTTGATAGATTTTGTAACTGAATAACAGGATGCAATATCTGTCACATAGAATCGGACAACAAAACTGCCGTTACGCCTCCGGATGGGCCAGAATAACAATAACAAACAGTATTTGATCTTCACAACCCGGTTTGTTCTCACCCCCACACCACTACAAAAAACCCGCAGAGATGCTCATACAGTTCCTGTGCCTTCTGCCTCATCCGTGTCGTCCGCGGCGGAAACTCCCGCATACCGCAGTGGGCGAAATCATTTCTGATGGTGGATAGTTCTGCCCAGAGATGTGTTGCCTGCTCTTCACAGGGGAGCTGCATGTACCAGTCGGTGAAGATGGTCCGGATATACGGCGAACCCTTCAGGTCCAGAATGGCAGCACCGAAGGTCTGCGACATCTCATAGCGGGTGTCGGGATTCAGCCAGCCGGTATACCGGTCCCCATAACGAATAAGGAGCATGACATTCACCATCCACTCCCGTGAAAAGGTCACCCCCTGGAGCAGAAGGCCGCATTCGACCATAAACCCGATAAGATCAAGCTCTTTTTCCACATGGGCCCAGGTAAGACCCTCATCCTTCTCCGGCCTGCGGATGCCGAGATCGCCTACCTGGCGAATCTCATCGAGCACCTCTACGAGTGGTGGGGTGAAGACCTCCATCTCACCCGTTACGGCATCGATGTCACGGGCAATGCCGGATGCGAGGTTCAGGGCATCAACCGGGCGTGCCATCCGGGTTGCCACCGCAAACCCGTCCAGGGTCCGGGCAAACCGCGAGAGTTTCTCCGGGGCATCCAACCGCCCGGAGAGGTAGGCCTCCTTTGCCGTCCGGTTTGCAAGCCGGTTGATGCCCGCAGCATCCATGGACCGGAGAAAGGCATGCACACTGGTGGTCCAGTCCAGAATGGAGAGAAAGGGTGTCAGGTCCAGAAGAGGAGACGGCTGCCCATCATCCCGGTACTGGCCATAGAAGACATGGGAAATTTCTGCTTTGCCTGTTGTCCGCAGAAACGCTGCAGAGAGAAAACCGACCAGGAGGAGAGAACGGAACCCGTGGGTGATATCAAAGACGATCTCTTCACCATCATTGATGCTGTTTTCGAGCGCCCGGAAGATTGCCCAGAGTTCGTCTTCCGTCTCTCCGTTGGGAATGACCACCAGTTCCGTGGCGACCCCGCAGCCGGAGAGTGCCGCTGAAACGGGTTCCCATGCAGCCTCGCGGGCACCTTCGGTCGCAAAAAGGACGGCACTGTCCACTGTCCCGAGCAGGCGGCAGATGGCCTCCTGCACAAACCGGGTCTCACAGGCTGAAGCACCACAGGTATACGATGTATTTCCGTCCTCCTGCCCGCCCAAAAATGAGATCAGTTTCATTATAAGAGACTGCACCTGCCTTTGCCGTTCTAATGAACCACCTCTTTCTGCTGCACACATGTGCCGCTCAGGACACCTGTGAGAAGAGAAGAAAAACACAGTCCATGTATCTCTCTTCCGGCTCAACGGATATCTATTGTTCGTCTCAGATGCATGTGAGAGAGAAAAAGTCTGAGAGAGAATGCGCTGTCCTGCAGAGAGAAAGAGTCAGCCGGGTTAATTTGATGTATGAATAGAATCCGGAGAGCTTGGCGAATATTTGTAGAAATTTATATAACTGATCACTCCAATCCCAGAACATGCCTTCTGCACCAAAAAAGCAGACAATCGGGCTCTTCCCTTTTATGATGGTGACCCTTGCCATCATCATCACTGTACGGAACATACCCACCCTGTCTGAAGCCGGAATGCAGATGTTTTTCTATATGCTGGTCGCCGTGGTCGGGTATCTGCTCCCCTGTGCTCTTGTGTCTGCAGAACTGGGTTCAGGCTGGCCACAGGCCGGAGGGGTATATGTCTGGGTAAAAGAGGCATTTGGAGAACGTTTCGGCTTTACTGCAATCTGGCTCCAGTGGTTCCAGATGACAATTGGGATGGTGATGCTGCTGACAGCTATCGGCGGGACCCTCGCGTATGCCATTGATACAAATCTTGAGACGAGCAAGCTGTTTATCCTGGCCGTTTCACTTGCAACCTACTGGATTGCCACCATGGTCAATATGAAGGGGCTAAAAACGTCAAGTATGGTCAGCACCTTTTGCGTCTGGCTTGGGGTATTCATACCGGGAATACTGATCATCCTTCTCGGAATAGTGTATGTGATCACAGGAAATCCTATCCATTTTGATACCACCATCAGCACATCAAACATGATCCCCGATATCTTCTCAGTGGGTAATCTGTCGATTCTTATAGGTTTTGTGTTTGTATTTCTGGGACTGGAGGTCTCTGCTGCTCATGTGAACAATCTTGAAAATCCCCAGCACAACTATCCGCTTGCCGTACTGGTAGCCGCCCTGATCACGATTGCAATAAATCTGATTGGTGCTCTTGCTGTGGCATCAGTGATACCTCAGTCCGACATAAACCTGGTGGCAGGAATTATGCAGGCGATTGATCAATTCCTGCAGGTATTCGGATTGACGATTCTCATTCCGGTGATTGCGATTCTGATCGCAGTTGGAGGAGCCGGTCAGATCAGCACATGGGTGCTTGGACCTTCTACCGGTCTTCTGATTACCGGGAAAAAGGGGAACCTCCCCCTTTCTCTGCAACAGGTAAACAAGAACGGTGTTCCAAGAAACCTCCTGATTCTCCAGGCAGGGCTGGTATCATTCTTCTGTCTGATATTTGCCGTCATCCCCGGCATAAACCAGGCATACTGGCAGATACTTGCAATGACGACAATTGTCTACGGGTTCATGTATCTTCTTGTCTATCTGAGTGTCATCAGGCTGAGATATCTTAAACCGGGCATTGAAAGGTCATATAAAATTCCCGGGGGAGTTCCCGGAGTATGGCTGGTTGCAGGACTGGGATTTGCAGTCATGCTGCTTGCAATGATCGTGAGTTTTGTTCCCCCCGAACAGGTGCCGGTTGAAAATATCTCCCTGTATCTGGGTGAGATGGTTGCCGGGACAGTACTGATGATTGCACTGCCATTCGTTATTTATCACCTAAAAAGGCCTTCATGGAAAGATGAAGAGATACCGGATGAGACCGGGGGATCGTAGTGCATGAAAGGGTCCGCAATCAGAATTATTCTGAAAAATCCAGACGTCAGGAAGATACAACAGGAATGATTTAAATGAAAAAGGTAGATGTAGATGCCCTCTTTATAGGGCCAAAATCAGAGAACAGAGATTATTTTAAGGGAATGCTGAACTTCCTTGTAGATGAACATCTTTTCTGGCGGAGAGATTTTCATCCCAATGATCAGGAATACATTAAGATCAGGGAGAGATACAGTGAGGATTTCATGCTCACCCAGGAGCGTATGACAGAGACCCTTCACGAGCTCTCTTCAAGACTGAAGGAATCATCCATGCCATGGGCATCCCCACGATATCTCGGCCATATGAACAGCGATACCCTGGCAGTTGCAAACCTTGCCTATCTTACAACCATTCTCTACAATCCGAACAATGTTGCGTATGAAGCCTCACCAGTCACTACCGCACTGGAGATAGAAGCTGGAAAACAGCTCGCTGAAATGCTTGGATATGATCCCGGGAAGAGCTGGGGGCACATCACCTGTGACGGGACGGTGGCAAATTACGAAGCACTATGGCTTGCCCGCAATGTGAAGACGATTCCGCTTGCGATAAAGGAGGTCAAACCTGAACTGGTAAACGGGAAGAGTGAATGGGAGCTTTTAAACACTCCAGTCAGTGAATGCCTCGATATGTTAGACATCCTCAAAAAAGAGGGACTTTTTGAGGCAATAAAAGACCGTTCAGTCAGGGTAAAGGGTATTGATCTGAAAAAATGCGGCAAATTTCTGGTTCCCCAGTCCAGGCACTATTCATGGGTAAAAGCAGCAGACATCTTTGGAATAGGCCAGGAGAATATGGTGCCAATTCAGGTTGATGAACACTTCAGAATGGATTTAGAGCACCTTAAAAAAGTAATTGACGGATTTATTGCAGAGAAAATCCCCATTATGGGTATTGTGGCCGTTGTCGGGACCACTGAGGAAAGAGCAATCGATCATGTGGATACGATCGCTGAAATGCTGGAGGAATATGAACGCAAAGGCGTTTCATGT
>NZ_JAAAWJ010000112.1 GCF_009914725.1 Methanogenium sp. MK-MG | reverse complement strand
TCTTCGGCTCAGAAACTTCGTGTTCAGCCTGTATGGTCACATACCATTTGTCACCTGAACGGGTGATCAGGATACCTTTCACCTTTCCGATATATGGCCGGTGCATCTTGATCCGGACTGCACCGATCTTCGAGAATGTGATGACATTATGTTCTTTGTCAATCCTGAATCCAGATTGGTTAAAGTTAAGAGTCCGGTATCGGAATGCGCTCTTGAAACGGAGTTTCCCAACCTTTCGCCCCCTCTGTTTTGTCTGTGACAGGGCGGCAATATTGCTCCATAAGGTATAATTGACCATCTGGAGCACTTTAGAGTAGACTTCTTTTAGTGCAGGATTTTCATCTTTCAGTGTCACTATCCGGGCCTGTGTTTCCTTCTTCTTCAGAGGGGTGCCACAGGCCCGTGCCTCATTACATTCTTCCAGAAGTTTATTGTAGAGCCACCTACAGGTATCAAGTGCTACATTCAGTCGTGTCTCTGCAACTGGATTTGGATATGCACGATACTTGTAGGATACTATCATTCATTTCTCCATTTGGGAATCAACGTAACTTTTCAGAACATCAGGACTAACCTGACCCGATGTTGTAAGGAAATATGAGGAAGACCATAACCCATCTCCCCACAACAGCGTTTTGGTTGCAGATACTCCTGACGCAATTTGTGTGAAGACACACAATATAATTATCGTAGCGAGGAAGGGGCTCTGCTTTCATCCCCGGCCTGAAGACCGGGGACTTCCCGCTCTGCCCCTTCACCCCGCGAGTTAATCTGAAATACTCCCCCACAGAGTCAACTGAAAAATTCTTTCCTGTTGTACCATATAATTTCGTTATTTTTCAGAAATTCGTTATCCAACTTCCTTTTCCCAGCATAAATATAAATAGAATAACCCCAAAGCCTGCCGACGTATGGGTGGGACAGAGCTAATAATTCAGACACGGCTATTTCCCAATCATGGACGTGCCCGCGTCCATGAATCAGTATTGCCCTTTCCTGGGGAAAAGAAGGGGAAGTTAGGTAACATAATTACCTCCGACTGAAGATGAAAAACAAAGCAGGTCACTGTCAGCATCTACGCTGATACAATGGTCGAAAAAGGGGTGTAAAAATGAAAACAGAAAAATTTGAAAATTCAAAATATGCAAACGTGTATCTGATCGGCAGTGGTATTGCAGGACTTGCAAGTGCACATTATTTAATAAAAGATGCTGGTGTGCCGGGTGAGAACATCCATATTTTAGAGAAAGACCAAATCCCTGGTGGAGCCTTAGATGGTGCCGGAGAAACTGAAAAAGGATTTGTTGTTCGTGGAGGGAGGATGCACGAAATGCATTACGAGTGCTATTGGGAACTACTTTCTCACATTCCTTCACTGGAAGATCCAAATGTTTCAGTAAGAGACGAATCTTATGAATTTAATAAACGGTTTGTTTCAAACGGACAGGCCCGTCTATTGAAAGAAGGAAAAATATTGGATGTCTCTTCTTATGGCTTGTCATTTGAACAACAAACAGATTTTCTTAAATTAACCTATGCTTCGGAAAAATCACTAGGCAATAAACGGATAGAAGATTGGTTTGACCAAGCCTTTTTTGATACAAAATTTTGGTTAATATGGACTTCCATGTTTGCATTCCAAAAATGGAGCAGTCTTGCAGAAATGAGAAGATATATGAAAAGGTTCATCCATCTTGTTGAAGGTTTGTATAAATTGGGAGGCATAATGCGCACCAAATACAATCAATACGATTCTGTAGTAAGGCCCATGGTGAAATACCTTGAAGAAAAGGGAGTGAAGTTTGAAATGGGCAAAGAAGTTGTTGATATTGATTTCAATCAATCCGCTGACAAGAAAACAGCTACTGTCCTGCATCTCAAAGATGAAAATGAAATTGTACTTGGAAAAAATGATTTTGTGTTTATCACAAATGGCTCTATAACAGAAAGCACCGATAATGGAACCTGGGATACTCCAGCAAAATTGAAAGGTATGGAAGAGTCCGGTTCCTGGCAGTTGTGGAAGAAAATAGCAAACAAAGATAAGTCTTTCGGCAACCCGAATCCATTCTGTGACCATATTGATCTGCAAAAATGGTACTCATTTACGGCAACAATGAAAGACAGCACATTTCTCGATTACATGGAAAACTTCTCGGGCAATGTAGATGGAACAGGCGGACTTGTCACCTTAACTGATTCTAACTGGTTCATGTCAATTGTAATAGCACGGCAGCCTCACTTCCCAAACCAACCTGATGATGTTAAGATTTTTTGGGGCTATGGACTCTATCCTGATAGAAAAGGGAATTACATTGACAAAACAATGGCGGAGTGTAGCGGTGCTGAAATGTTAGAAGAGCTTTATTATCATTTGAAAATTCAGGATCTGATGAAACCGATTACAGAAGCCGGAAAGGTAAATTGTATCCCTGTTGCAATGCCGTTTATTGATAGCCTTTTTATGCCGAGAAATACTGGTGACAGACCGGATGTTATACCAAAAGGAGCAACAAATTTTGCATTTTTAGGCCAGTTTGCTGAAGCACCTAAAGATTGTGTATTTACAGTTGAATATTCTGTGAGAACGGCTCAAATGGCCGTTTATGGCTTGTTTGATACAGGTAAGAAGGTGCATCCAATGTACGATTCGGCACACAATCCAAAATATTTACTTGGAGCGCTTAAAGCAATTAGTAGATAATAACCTGAGTTTGTCAGTTTGAATTCAATCACCGGGGATACTATCCACTACAGCGATCAAAATTTTCATTTTTTTGTCCGGATAACGGAATTAAAACAGGAATCTCCCGACCGGTCACCACCCCGCTGAGAAAGACCCGTGGCTCGTATTGCGGGGTGATGAGAAGAGTGCTCTTGTCTATCTCCCCCAGCCCTCCGGCAGCGGCAATCTTCAGCATCTCCCGTGTCTTCTCTTTCGGCGGCATCCGGTAGACCAGAGCAGGAATCTCTTTGGCAAAAATCACAACCGAACCTGCTCCGGAAAGAAACTCACAGACATAATCCCGGTCGGGGGTGGGAATATCGGCAATTCCCACCTCGGTGAACAGCTCAATCCCCTCGTTCTGGAAAAAGGCCGCAATGTCCGGACCGGTCATCATTACATTCCCTTTGGCAGATTCAGGCATAAAGGAATGGGAGACAAAAATCCGGATGAGAGGAACCGATCATATCCGGCAGGAAGACGACAACAAAAGCAATACGGATACGAACAGCGGGATTCTGCCGAAAAAAAAGAAGATAAGATCAAAAACTATCAGGCTTCTGCAACGGAAACCGTCCAGTTGCCGTCACAGATGACATTGAAGAGATAGTTGTTGCTCTCGTTGATTTTCATCGTCACCACATCATCGTAGGCACCGTGGTGGAAGGCAAGAGGCATCTGACGGTCTCCGTCCATAATGACATTTCCGTCATAATCCATCAGGTGGACACCGACAACGTCATTGTTTGCTGCGGTGATGGAGAAGTTATATGTTCCCTCGTTGATCTGGAAGAACGGTGTTGCCTTGTTGGCAGCTCCGGTAAATGTCTGCGGCACGATGCCGTTGATCTGCTGTGGGAATGCGAAGTCAAGCGTCCAGTTTCCGGTGGTCTCGACCTGAACCGTTGCGTTTGCAGCCTCTTCGAGCATGAATGCCTGGCTCCAGTAGTACTTGCCGTCTTTCATCGACTGTGCAGAGACAGTTGCATTGTAGACATTCTTCACACTGATCCCGTCCTTTTCGGTCATGACGGAGACCGTGCTCTCAACAGGTGCGCCCTGCACAAGGGTAAAGAGATGAACGCCCTTTGAAAGTTCAACGGTTGCATTCTGACTGCCCTCTCCGGAGACCGTGGTCTTGGGTTCCTCTGTTGGCACAGCTGTTGCAGAAGGAGTCGCTTCTGTCGGTGCAGCGGTCACATTGGCGGTGGCTTCCGGTGTCATTTCGGCTGTCGCCTCCGGTGTCGGGGTGACATTCGTGGTAGCGGAATTATCCGTACACCCTGCGGTGATAATTGCTGCCGCAAAGAAAATAACCAGAAGGGCAGCGGAAAGGATACTTAAACTTTTTCTCATACAGAACTATTTGTTAAATAACTATATTTAACTTTATTCTGGAAACGGCCGCTAAGTACTGGAATTGTGATAAACGCTCATAAAAAAAGGGTCAAGTGTGAAAGGGGTTGGACAGCTTGATTAAAAAAGGGGCATTTCAAATGAGGAATTTCATTTTGACGGATTTGATGATTTTAGAATGATAATGCCAATAGGAAAGGATATATTTTTATTGGACTCAACTTGATCTGTTCTTAGTTTTGTTTGCATTTTCGTCGATTCAAACATTACAAAAACGTAACTATTCAGCCATGAGATCCTGAACAGTGAATGGTTTCCCTTCGGCCAACCTTTTCAATGCCTCATACACTGACTTCCCATTTTTTCTGACTGTCG
>NZ_JAAAWJ010000111.1 GCF_009914725.1 Methanogenium sp. MK-MG | reverse complement strand
AATACCCATTTTATCACCTCAAAAGCTTCTGCATAGCGTTCTTCAATCTGAGTGCCCCTCGTTAGTGCAAGACCCCGTATAAATTCACAGTTAAAGTACGACCTGTCCTTCTGCGTCTCATAACAGCCCAGGGCATCAATCTTCATCTGAAGATACTCTTCATTCAGCGAGACAAACGCAAGGGCATTGAAGGTAATGTTATTCCAGGGCTGTTCATATCCAAGAATCGTAGACTGTTTGAAGGCACGCAATGTCTCTTCACGGGTTATTTTATGATCCTGATGCGTATCAAAAGAAGATGGAGTAAATACAGTAACCGGCTTTATTTCGTTTCTTAATTCAATCAGTGCATCAAGGATCTGCTGGCGGTACTGGGGAAATTTACGGACTTCATATTCAAGCAGAATGGGATCATCTATCCCAAGTTTTTTTGTCGCAGCCTTGACTTCTCTGCGAAGAATATCCTTCGGGTATTCCTCAGGGACCGATTGTTCACAACAGGAAAGTGCCACATATTTAACATCATAGCCTTCACGGACAAACCGGGCAATAGTTCCCCCGCACCCCAGTTCACCATCGTCAGTATGCGGACTGATGATAAGTATCTGTTTTGTCATTTATTTTTCACCCCAACAGCACACAGATTCCGGTACAACACCGGAATTTCATCCAGAGAAAATTCAGAACTGTCTCCTTCATACACGGCATCATGTGCAAGGATATATGACGAGTCATACCGTTCGGGAACAGAACAGTTCAGTGCCTCCCGCCAGCTCTCCACGATATCCTCTTTGTCAAGATTCATGCAGAGATCAAACATAGACGGGACTGTGGAAAATACCCGGGATACCATATCAGCGGTTTTGGCTGAACCAAGGAATCTCCCCGTATACAAACGAATACTCTTTTTATCAGCACCCTCTGCTTCCATTTCTGTAACCTTTGCTGCCAGTTTTCCCCGGAATTCACCAATCCGCTCATTCAGGCTTGAGTCCAGCAGATCTTCTTTGGTGAGGGAAAACGTATTCTGCAACTCTTTAACTGCATTTTTGTGCACCGTTCCAAGGTAATAATCCTTTGAAGACCATGAAAATGTCAGAGGCTGGTTAAAACCAATAGTCGATGATATGGCATATGATATTTTGCCGTATCTGAGCCCCCCTCCTGACCCTGATATAAAAAAGTGCGTACCAAGCCCCTCAGCAAATATCAGGTTCCTGCTCACAGCAGAGATACTCATTCTTTCTGAAAACGTATCAAACTGACTAAAATCGGTATTAAAATCCAGTTCATGTTCTTTTTTGCAGACGGGACATACACCTCTGCAAACTCCGGAAGAATCAGTCACAAGAGCAATTTTGCCGCCACAATCACAATGATACCAGAATGGAACCTCGCCCGGGACGACCGGCCTCGAATCGAGATCTGCTTTTCTGATTGCTGTATTATAAACCGTATTGTAATTGTCCAGTTTTTTGAGGATCTGTCTGCATTCATCAGAAAACAACCGGTTCTGCTGAATATCAGAGTACCGGAAAAAGAACACATCAAATCCAAGAATATCCCCTGAAATACCGGAAAATATGTATGCATTCAGATCAGAAAAAGAATCAGCACGTTCATAGCTTCTCCACATAATTTCGGTGATTTCCTGATGTTCTGATGTAATGCCTGAATACAAATGTTCAAGTGTTGCCATCTCGTCTTCCCATATTTCAGGAAGGGGTTTTTCAATTCTGTCAAAGCACTTCCATTTATCCGGACCCTTTACCGTAAACCCGATTTTTTGCAGTCCGTTCTTATTCAGTGCAGGCACCTGGTTTTTATAAAGAAATGGTGCTGTCGTTGCATTCTGATCAGCAAATCCAAAAAATGCGATTCCGCTGATCCCATTTTGAGCGAGCATCTCCCGAAACCGATGCAACAAAAATACTTTTTTCCAGACACCCGGATATGGGAAAAAATTTGGCTGATGACCGGATTCAAGTATGACAGTATCCTCCTGAACCGAAGGTATACGGCAACACTTAAACTTTGCATCACGGGCAAAGGAGAGGGACATATCTAAAAGAGATGATATATTCTGCTGCTGGTTTAACCGCAGCCCATGATTCTCCGGGATCAGTTGAGTCAGGTCAGAGGTCATCATCCTTTTCTTCCTTTTGCGATTTGTTATTCGATACACCCGTATTTTCAGACGTTGACCTGAATTTAAGTGCAGACAGATTAACAGGCAGGATATGTCGCCCTGTAATACTTTTTTCCGAAAGGAATTTGGGGATTTTTTCATTAAAGAAAAGTTCTGCTTTCCATATGCACACAGCAACAAGGGAGAAGATGAGAATCGCACCGACAATGTTTAACGGAGTAGTGTTTACTGCCAGTACCACATCAATAAAAAGAACAAGCAGGATCACAGAGATCATGCTAAAGACTATTGAAAGTCCAATTCTTTTAACATCTGATATTTCATTTTTTTCAGGATAAAACACCAGTGTTACTGCATATCCGGGAATAAACAGAACGAGAAAAAAACCAAACAGCGCCTGAATCAAACCCAATAATATCGCAACAAATTCAATAATTCAACCCACCCAACAGTATAACAGGAGAGAAGCTGTTTGGATTTAAAGTTTTCCCCCCTATCCCGGTATCATAAAACCAATCAGACAGAATATCCCGGTCAACGCATACATGACGTTTACTCCCTGACGTTCTGTCATCGGGAAATAATATGGCAATACCCACTTCAGAGTAAGAGGATTCGGGACTTCAAGCGTTCCGTCTTCCCGAATTTTCCCAAACTTGGCGACAGGATACTGTCCGGGATGAAGTCGCCAGTAGACATACAGCAAAAAATTTACAACGTGAGGGATGAGCATCACAAAACCACTGAATATAAAACCTTCTACCACTATCGTTGCACCAATAGCCGCACCAACTGACAGAGCCCCGATGTTTCCCCAGATAATACGGGCAGGGTATTTCTCAAATAACCAGTAGGCTGCAAGAGACCCGGTCAGACAGACAATAAACAAAATATCCATTATTTCAGCATCTGCCATGGTCTTTAAAATTAACGTGATAAGCACCATCAAAGAAAGGCCTGGTGCCAGACCATTAAAGCCTGAATGCATATTTACCAGGTTGGCTACTACCGGGACATAGAGAGGAAGTATAAGCTGCAGGTAAAAGATGCCTAAATCAACTGTTCCGATAAACGGGACATAGACGTGGGTAGCAGTTGCACATGAGATCAGGGAATATGAACAATAATACAGGAGAATAAGTTTGGCCGGCCGGCCAATATTTATCATATCATCAAGAATTCCAAACAGAGCAAAAAGAGCGACAACCATAATTATTACATAATTCGCCGGAAGAATGTAGTTGCAATAAAATAGTGAAATAACTGAGAGAGACAGTAAGGATACAAGAAGAATTACGAGGCCTCCATTTACCGCAATTTCAGGAAGGTCTGCTTTGTACATATCTTTTACAACAATATTGCTCTCTTTGAGCCTTCGGATGATGTGGGGCATCACCACAATTGTGCAGATAAACGGTACAATAAAAAAGACTGAAATCATCAGATTTAGAGAGCTGACCAAATTCACAATTGTCATTTTATCTCCTTGTGGACATAATATATTAATATATTATCGGTCATCTGCGGCACCCTGAACCCCCTGAAAAAAAGCATTCACAGAAATCCGGAATTTATTTTAAAATATTGCATTAATTCCCAATTTGGCCACGCAGACTATTTTTAGAGATTAATCCTCCAGACATGGGGTGAATTGCCCCGTACAGAAATAAAGTCAACCCTGTTTTTTCAATGGTTGTTATCTGGAATCGTAGGGGTGAGATCCTGCCCTTCAGGAAAAAACGACGTATTTCCGCTTTAAGCCAGTGATGACCCGCTACGATAGCGTTATTTGATATTGTCCATTGTCAATCAATATCCTACATTATTAAGTAGTGATGGATGGAATGAGAGTCTGAACACAGGGGGGCATAGTGCCAACAGGGTGTTCTGCAAAGCACATATTCGGGAAATTCTTCTGCCACTTTTTAGAGGGGGAAAATTGCATTGAACGGCTATTCGCAAGTGAACAGATCAAAAGTCAAACCTGGATCAATTTAGTGACACATTCCAGATGAGGACAGGACAATGATTGACAGACACATTAACTCAGCAACGAACGTTAAACTTCTATTATTCAGGTTAATTATCAGCGTAATAATAATTAGCTTAGCATTGCCGGCAATGGCATCAGCAGCATCGCACCCAAACCTCTTATTCTCCGACATTACCGGGGTTCCCGGATACCAGTACAGTTCATCTTCACCATGGAACTCCTGGGAAGCAGTCATCATCAATTCAGCAGATGCCTCGCTCTCACGCGATTTTTCCAACCCGGACTGGTCATCATATAACCGGATTTCCTACCGGAGTGGATTTGCAAGTGACCTCGGTCTTGCCTACCAGATCACAAAAGAACAAAAATAC
>NZ_JAAAWJ010000110.1 GCF_009914725.1 Methanogenium sp. MK-MG | reverse complement strand
TGTGTCAATCTTCCTCAAATCCTTTTCAACACCGGATTTAAATTCAACCGAATATTTATTCATAAATTACTTCCGAGCCGTTTTTTCATCTCATGTAAGGTATGGGTATTTTCATTCTTTCTCTCTGCAATAACAGCAAGGTCATGCAAATCTTCCTGCATTTGCTGATATTCTGAAAATGGCAGAATTACGGATATTTTGTTCCCTTTTTCATCGACGATATATTGTTGTGGTGAAGACTGCATGAGTCAGTATCATGTTCAGGGCAATATATATATTTCTGAAGTGGCTGTAAAAAGAAAGACCTCGTTCCCCGTCAGCTACCATATCGAGGATATCCACTCTTATTCTTCACACTCTGCGATATATTTTTTCAGGGCTGTTACCTTGTTCCGGACGGATGGGAGTTCGAGGTCAAAGAATTCACCGATATCCCTTGCCAGCGGAGAGCCACCCTTTGCCCGCCCGATGAGGCCTTCATCCCGGCATGCCGAATAGACGATGGCTGCACTCCAGAGAATGTCATCTCCACGTGACAGCGGTGTTTTCAGATGGGCAGCAAGGTCTCTTACGATTTTCCTGCAGTGCTTCGCTATCATATCATCCTCAAACCGGGTGCAGAACTCTTCGCACCTGGTGAGGATCATCGTGTTCCGGATGTTGCCGGCTCCGGGCGCATTTACGCTTCCCTGTAAGAGATCATCGGGGGTGCTGCCTTCTTCGCCATCGATCCTGTCGTGATCTGTTTCCTTCCCGGAGATGCCACAGGAATACGACGGACGGGTGGTTTGTGCGATTAAACAGAGCAAACCTTCCGGAGGCATCACCGGTGTTGTGTCCAGTATCTTCAGTTCCAGTGCCGTCGGAGAATCTGAGTCGTAGTCGCAGGTGAATGAACTCCCGGGCCGGAGAAGGTCCGTGAGCGCTGCTGCCATGCCGTCGCCGGTGTTCATGCAGGTCTCTTTTCCGATGGTAGTAAAGGCACCGGGATGACTGCAGCATTCTGTCCAGACGTCGCGTATCAGGCAGTCAAGGTCGCTGAGCCGTGCATTGTGTCGCGCAAGAACCGCCAGCCAGCAGGCCGGATTATGCCTGTCCTGTATCCTGATGACGGATGATGGATATATTCCCGCGGGCCATCCGGATGATCGAAGACAGTTTCTGACGTGCCTCAGGGCCGCACTCTTACTCACTACTGCTCTGCACAGCAGGCAGGTACCAGGTCTGTTTTGTGGTTCCACTCCATACATGTTGGCTTTGACCAAAGTTTAACTGTATGTTATTGTCTCCCTGTGGAAGGCTTATTCCGGTATTTTACGCTCTGATTATAACGACAGGCATAACTTATAACAAATGAGTTACTAACAAATTAGTTAGGGATGTTATGGCGTTCACACTGAAACCCGTAAAAGGCAGGGGATTTGTCAACAGAACCAGACTGCTGGAAGAAATGGTTGCAGAATTAAAAGACAACAGATCAACCACGGGTTATGCGCTGTATGGAAAGAGAAGGATCGGGAAGACATCCATTTTGAAAGAAGTCCAGAGAATACTTGAACAGGAAGACGGAGTCGTGGTTGTCTACCTTTCTGTCTGGGATATTATCGGGTCCACCCTGACAGAATTCTGCCAGAGACTGAGTCTGGAAGTTATTGAAGCATACAGGCCGCACATCGGTTTAAAATACCGGACAAATGAACTGATCCGAACCCCTCTTGCCATGCTGAGACAGATTCTTGAGGAGACTGAACTAACAATTGTCTATAATGAGATTGAATTCCTTATCACCAGAAATAAGGATGCGGATGATGACGTGCTCATTGAGCATGCATTTAATATCTCTGAGAAACTGGGAGAAAAGGCAGGTATAAAATGTGTTCTCCTGATTGATGAATTTCCTTCCATCATTGATCTGAAAAGTAATAATCTGAAAGTCGGTGAGGCTGTTCTCAGGAAGATCCGGACACTGTTTGAGGACTGGGAGCGAACATCCCTGTGTATATCCGGTTCAATACGCAGCACCATGAACCTCGCAGTTCTGTCTTCAGGCTCTCCATTCTACCGGCAGTTGATCGTAAAAGAGATCAGTCCGCTCAAACAGGAGCATATCACCAGGCTATTGCTGCAGCATCTTGACATTTCGCAGGAAGGTATCAAAGAAATATATGATTTTTCTGCAGGAATACCATTTTATGTTCAGTTCATCGGTAAAATGCTTGAGAGAACTGAAACAATCACCCTGGATTCCATCAGAATGGCTGAGCGTGAATTTCTTGCAGAGGAAGGGAACATATTATTCAGAGAGGAATTTTATTCTCTGGGTCCAAAGGAGAGGCTGATTGTGCTGAGTATTGCCAGTGGTTGTCATGCACCAAAAGAGATGGCACATGCTTTAGAGGATAAAACGACCAATGTCAACCGGTTTCTGACATATCTGAGGGAGAAAGGGTATGTTTCAAAAAAAGAGACGGGCTATTATGTGCTGGAGGACCCGGTCTTTGAACGGTGGATGAAGGAGATCATTCTGGAGGCTGACACCGCAGGGGGATACCATCTAAACTGAAGACTGATATCAGAGAATCTTCAAACCGGAGGGCACATCTATTTTGCCGCTCCGCTTGTTTCGGCGTCAGCTGTCCAGTAATTATCCACATGTGCAGCAAAAAACAGGAATCCGGCCGAAGGAGGCGGGAAAATAAACGATCCCGTTTCCCTGCCGTCTGCCTGGTATCCGCTCTGATTCTTCCTCCACACCCTATGAGATATATTTTTTCAGCACGGATGCCTTGGACCGGACAGACGGAAGTCTCTGTGAAGAAGAGCCTGATTACTGTGACGAGACCTTTGGTTCCGTCCGGGAAGACTGGGAGAATGCTGTCGGTGATGCCGGGCGGGTGCATCAGCTCGCCTGCTTTATTGAGGAAAAAGAACTGTTGTGAGCGGTATATCCGGTGATTTTCTGCCTGGCTGCAACATCCTGTTCCATTACAGACAACTGGATCTGCATGTATTCTCTTACACGCAAAATAATTTGTATGTAACAAAACCCCGTTCTATTACAGACAACCGGATCTGCATGTATTCTCTTACATGCAACTGAATTTGCATGTAACAAAACCCCGTTCCATTACAGACAAAAACGAATAGTATTATTCAGATTATTGCCAGCAGGTCTGAAAATTCATAAACAGAGGGATTCTGGCCTCTTCTCTCTTTCCGGACAGATATCACCGAATTTTTCTTTAACGACATGATGATTTTCTGCCCGCTGTCATATGGGATACCAGAATCCCTGACAAAATCATTAATGGTAAAGATCGGCCGGGTAAAGAGAGCATCAATCACCTGAACCGAATATTTTGATTTCAGAATTTCGGGAACCGCATTTTTCATAACAGCATATAACGCAATGATTTTATTTGCTTTTCCGGCATTCTCATTTGCCTGGTGCTCAACTCCACGAAGGAAAAAATCAATCCAGCCATCCCAGTCATTATCTTTAGAAAGTGCAAGAAGGCGGTGGTAATATTCTTCACGATTCTGGTCAAAGAACCCGCTGATATAAAACATCGGTGATGATATGAGATTCTTGTTATACATGATTAAAGGAATCAGCATTCTTCCAACACGCCCGTTTCCGTCAGAGAACGGATGAATCAGCTCAAACTGGCCTTTCAAAATTGCAATCTGAACAATTGGATCCTTCTCTTCGCTGTCCAGATACTCCTCCCAGTTATTCAGATATTCCCATACAAGTACAGGCGGTGGAGGAACATACGTCGCTTCTTCAATAGAACAGCCGGGAGGCCCGATCCAGTTTTGCCATGACCTGACTTCACCGGGTTCTTTATTTTTGCCCCTGACTCCGTCAAGCAGTTTTTTGTGCAGGGATTTTATAACCGGTATATACAGATGTCTGATTTCCAGCTCAGAAGTTGCCATCTGAATTGCCTCCCGGTAATTGTTTACCTCCTGTATATCCGCTTTTTTTGATTCGGAAAGATCTATTTTCAGATAACCTTCGGATGCCAGGATTTCCTCAAGTGTTGTTACCATACCCTCAATACGGGATGAAATAATTGCTTCCTCAGTTATCAGGGGAGAGAGCAGTACTTCGGGGTTTACTATTCCCCGGAGTATCCCGTCATACCTCGCAAGAGCAGCATTGGACCTTCCGATAAGGGAAACATGCCTTATCCAGTCGATATTATCCTGAGGCAGCATTTTGGGGTAAAAAATTGTACCCATCACAGATCTCCATTACTACTGTATTTCTCATACACAATTACCTTTAAGTTTTTTATAAATTAAGCGTAAAACCCCTTGGTCTTTAGCCAAGGGGATGTAAGCGTGGACATAGATCTAATTAAATATCTTCTTTGCCAATATGGTATTAATTGATTGCGAGAACCAAGTAATCATTTCACCTTTGGAACGAGGGGTTGGGCCTGTGAACTCATGGACAACAGTCTGGGGAATGAAGCAGGAAGCCTCTGGGTCTTTAGCCCAGAGGTAGTTCACGGGT
>NZ_JAAAWJ010000011.1 GCF_009914725.1 Methanogenium sp. MK-MG | reverse complement strand
GTTGTCAACTGTCATACACGTCTTCCTAAATATTCTGACCAGTCAGCTACTGCGAGGTGATGTGGCGCGTCACCACGGATAAATGCCTCTATTGCATCCGCGGTCACCTCAGGATTTTGTTCTGTTGTGTCAATCACCATGATATGCGTCTCCGGGTGCACCTCGAGTGCCTCAACAAAAATACAGTCCAGCGCTTCCGCCTCCGCATTCTCCTGCACCTTCTCTTCCCCGTAGCCGCGTGCTCTCAGGCGTGCGGCGAGGATATCCGGGCGGCAGCGCAAAACCACCACCCGGTCTGCCGGCAGAAGGTGGGTGAGGTGGCCTTCGATGATGCCCTCCACCGGCACAAAGGCGTCCACCCATGCCTCCTCGTCGATGATATCGGTGTCGCGCTCAGCGTCATGTTCAAGGATATAGGGCCCCATCGTCTCCTTCTGGTATACCACCTGCATACCACGGGCGGTGAGGAGCTCTGCAATGGTCGTTTTTCCGGTGCCGGGTGTCCCGGTAAGTGCAGTCATCATGGCTGGTATA
Source organism: Methanogenium sp. MK-MG (assembly GCF_009914725.1). Taxonomy (GTDB): domain Archaea; phylum Halobacteriota; class Methanomicrobia; order Methanomicrobiales; family Methanomicrobiaceae; genus Methanogenium. The sequence goes on along the minus strand of NZ_JAAAWJ010000011.1, from coordinate 45,227 downwards.
TGTCGGTTATTGCTGCAATGAAGGCTTCGTTCTCCCACGGTTCACCGATGGAGACACGGATATAGTGGTCCGGCAGGCCGGGGAAACTGGCACAGGACCGGACAATGACGCCCTTCTTGGCAAGTTCAGTCACCACATCATCCGCTTTTTGGGGCGCGACATCCACCATCACAAAGTTTGCCCCGCCGGGCACGACAGGATACGGGCATTCATCGATGAACCGCTGCCGCCATTCCTGCACGACCGATACGATCTTCTTCACATGCACGGTGTCTCTCAGTGCCGCTGCGGCGGCTGCCTGTGAGACCATGTTGAGGGTGAAGGGGGTGGCCGCCCGCTGGTAAACTGGTCCATACCATTCCGGCACAAAGGCGTATCCAACCCGCAGACCGGCAAGCGAATAGGCCTTGGACATCGTCCTGCCGATGATGAGGTTCCAGTATCTCCTCATCAGGGGGCGGTAGTCGGTCCCGTCAAACTCGATATATGCACAGTCAAGGAAGAGCACTCCTTCATAGTTCTCGCATATCTCAGCGATCGTCTCCGGGGTCTCTGTTGTCCCCGTCGGATTGTTCGGGGTGCAGAGGAAGGCAAGCTTTGTCCCCGCCGCGTCCCTGCAGAATGTGGCCGGGTCAACGGAGAAGTCAGCCTTCCGTGGCACGGATACGGTGACTCCTCCCTGTGCCTGAACCGCAAGCCCGTAGTAGGAGTAGGTGGGTGTTGCCACCGCCACCCGGTCACCGTCTGCAACAAGGGTGCGGATGACGGTATCAATGATACCGTCCATGCCGACGCTCGCGACAAACCGGTAGTCGCCGTGCCGTTTCTTCAGTGCGTCGATGAACTCCTTGTTTGTCTCGTCCGGGTAACGGTTGGTGTGGGGCAGGACATCTGCTGCGGCTTTGACTGCCTTCGGCGACGGCGGATACGGGTTTTCGTTGCTTGCCAGACGTGCCGGGCGGGTGTGGCCGGAAGCCAGGGCAGTCTCTGCTGCCCGTGTCGCAAAGACATACCCTTTTTCCAGAAATTCCTTACGAATCAAGTGCTTCATTGATAACCCTGACCGCCTGGTCAATCTCCTTGTCTGTGATGACGAGCGGCGGGATGAGGCGGAGGTTTCCGCTGGTGCAGTTGACCAGCACCCCGTGTTCCTCACAGTAATCCTTCACCGGTGCACAGCGGTCACCGAGGGTGACGCCGATCATCAGACCTCTCTGGCGGGGATTGTAGGCGGCGAGTCCGTCACGGAAGCGCTCACCCTTGCGCTCAATGTCGTCGATTTCTTCCTCAAGGACATCAAGGGTGGCGTGTGCCGCGGCACAGGCGAGCGGGCCGCCGTTGAATGTGCCGCCGTGCTCGCCGGGAAGGAATTCCAGCCCCTCGCGTGCGACGATGGCGCCCATCGGGAACCCTGAGGCGATGCCCTTTGCCATCGTGATGATATCAGGCTCAATGTCTGCGTGCTGGAAGCCGAACCATTTGCCGGTCCGGCCGAATCCGGTCTGCACCTCATCGATGATCATGAGGGCGTCATGTTCGTTGCATACGTTGCGGACATCCTCCAGGAACCCGTCCGGTGCGGGGAAGACACCTGCTTCGCCCTGCACCGGTTCAAGTATCACAGCGGCAATCGTCTCGTCCATCGCGGCCTTCAGGCCCTCGATGTCGCCGTATTCGACGAATTCGCATTCATACGGCAGGGGGGTAAATGGGAGTCGGTAGTCTTCCTTGTGTGTCAGGGAGAGGGCGCCGTAGGTACGGCCGTGGAAACCGGATTTAAATGCGATGAACCGTTTCTTCCCTGTGCGGACACGGGCGAGTTTAACGGCTGCTTCAACGGCTTCACTACCTGAATTGGAGAAGAAGACGCGTCCGCCTTTGATGCCTGCCTTCTCTACAATCCGTTTCGCGAGTTCTGCCTGTCCGGGAATGTAGAAGAGGTTTGATATATGAATAAGCTCATGTGCCTGACGGCAGATGGCCTCTGATACCTTTGGGTGACAGTGGCCGGTGGAACAGACAGCAATGCCTGCCACACAGTCGATGTATTCATTCCCTTTATCGTCCCATACCCGTGCTCCTTTCCCACGCGTGATCATCAGATCACGGCTGAAGTTGCGCATCAGGTATGTCTCACATATATCCCGATATTCATCCTGTACCATTTTTTTCGCTTCCTCTTTTTTATTTATCTCACTCGTATTCGATCGTTGCCGGGGGTTTTGGGGTGATATCATAGACCACACGGGAGACGCCCGGAATCTCTGCTGTTATCCGCGATGCGATGCGGTGCAGGTTCTCCCACGGGACCTCGACCGGTTCAGCGGTCATCGCATCACGTGAGTATACCGCACGGACAGCGACAATCCAGCCGTGGAGGCGGATGTCCCCTTTCACGCCGGTCCCCAGACCGATGACTGCTGCAAGGCACTGCCACGGGGAGAACTGTTCGACCAGTTCCTCTTCGGCGATGGCGTTTGCCTCGCGGACCACGGCAATCTTCTCCTCTGTCACCTCGCCCACACAGCGGACGGCAAGGCCCGGCCCGGGGAAGGGCATCCGGTGCTGGATCTCGGTGGGCATATCAAGGGCACCCGCCACTTCTCTGACCTCATCCTTGTAGAGATCAATAAGTGGTTCGATGATGCCTTTGAAGTTGATGTCAACAGGCAGGCCGCCGACATTGTGGTGGCTTTTGATGCCGCCTTCACTCTCGATGATGTCAGGATAGATGGTGCCCTGCAGCAGGTAGGCAGCCTTAGTCTCGCGTGCCTCACGCTCAAAGACACGGATGAACTTCTCACCGATTATTTTGCGCTTCTCTTCCGGGTCTGTAACGCCTTTCAGGGCTGAGATGAACTCATCGCCTGCATCAACCATCTTCAGACTGATGTCACTGAAGAGTTCACGAATCCGCTCGCTCTCACCTTTTCGCATCAGACCTGTGTCCACGTAGATGGGAATCAGGCGGTCGCCTATCGCCCTTTTTGCAAGTTCTGCACAGACTGAACTGTCCACACCGCCGGAGAGTGCCATGACGACATAGTCATCGCCTGCCTTCTGCCGGATATCCGCGATTGCTTCATCAATAAATTTCTCTGCTTTTACCATGATTGCCTACTCCTGATTCTGTATTTTTTGTTCACGGCATGCCTGCACAAAGCCGACATAGGGGGGTGACGGGCGGGTCGGGGTTGATTTGAACTCCGGGTGGAACTGGGTCGCGAGGAAGAACGCATCCTGATCAAGTTCACAGGTCTCCATCCGCGGCCCGCAGGTGCCGGAGAAGATGAGTCCTGCATCCTCCAGCTGTCCGATATATTCGGGGTTCACCTCATAGCGGTGTCGGTGCCGTTCGGTGATGGTGTCGGTGTCATAGAGTGCATGCACCCGGGTGCCTTTGCGGAGGTCTGCGGTGCAGTTTCCGAGGCGCATGGTGCCGCCCAGATCTTCCACCTCTTCCTGTTCCGGGAGAATGGCGATGACATGGCTGCCGGGCCCCATCTCCTCGCTTGTCGCGTCAGTGATGCCTGCCACATTGCGGGCGAATTCGATGACCGCGAGCTGGAACCCGAGGCAGAGACCGAGATAGGGTTTCCCGTGGGTCCGGGCATACTCAATCGCCCTGATTTTTCCCTCAATGCCCCGCTGGCCAAATCCGCCGGGCACCAGAATGCCGTCCACATCGGCAAGTTCATCACAGGAGAATGTCTCTGCATCCAGCCACCGGATATCCACCTCTGTTGCAAGGGCAAACCCGGCATGTTTCAGTGACTCCTTGATGGATATATAGACATCCTCAATGCCGTACTTGCTCACGATGGCAATGGTCACACGGGCGGTACTCTCCCGGTTGATGAGGGTATACCAACTGTTCTCCGGTTCCCTGACCTTCAGGTGGAGTTGTTCAGTGATCACTTCCGCAAGCCCTTCTTTTTCCATCTCCATCGGCACCAGATATATGTCAGGCGCCGTGATCGCACTGATCACCGCCTTGCTTGCCACATCCGTGAATGCGGATATCTTCCTCTTTGTGGAAGCGCTCATGATGCAGTCACTTCTGCCGACAATGACATCGGGCTGCAGGCCCAGTTCCCGCAGTGCCTTCACCGAGTGCTGGGTTGGTTTGGTCTTGTGGTCACCCATATTGTCCGCGGGGACCAGGGTGACATGGACGAGGGCCATATCCTCTTTCGGGAGTTCGGCGCGCATCTCACGGACCGCCTCCAGAAACGGCATGCTCTCGATGTCGCCGACCGTGCCGCCGACCTCCACCAGACAGATCTCCGGGACTTCACCCGGTGTGACCTGTAGTGTTGCGGCATTTGCGATAGATTCCCTGATCTGGGCGGTGATGTGCGGGATGATCTGGACCGTTGCGCCCAGATAGTCCCCGCGCCGTTCCTTATCGATGACTTCCCGGTATACCTTTCCGGTGGTGATGTTATGGGCGGACGTGAGTTCAATGTCTAAGAACCGCTCATAATTGCCAAGGTCAAGGTCGACCTCGCCGCCGTCTGAGAGGACGTATACCTCCCCGTGCTGGCCCGGGTTCATCGTACCTGCATCAATATTCAGGTACGGGTCAATTTTTACCGCGGTTACTGCATACCCGCGGTTTTTTAGCAGACGGCCAATTGATGCGGTGGTGATGCCTTTTCCAAGGCCACTCATCACACCGCCAGTTACAACAATATATTTCACCTGATTTCCCCTTCCCGGCCGGAGCATATAGAGCCGACTGTTACTCCTTGCCTATATTATTGAATGTAACCGCACTTTATCATTGAGGTTGCCCGGGGCTGGTCTTGTAGTATGAGGAGCTTACGGATGAAGGGCGGTGAACCGGAAATATGTCAGCGCGGTGAGTGGTCTGTGTCAGGCGGACATCTCTTTGGAAACGAAAAAAATGTGTAAAAAGAGAGTTATTCCCGTTCTGTCCGTGGGGGTTTTGACGGTTCGACGGTCGCATCCAGATTCACCGGGGTGGTCGGGTCTTCCAGCGTCTGAATCTTCTTCTCGATTTCTTTCACATACTCTGTCGCATCCTCAATGCCCTCTTCTGCCGGGGACTTTCCGAGGATGGATTCGTCCAGTTCAATATCCTTCCAGTCCTCGTCGATGAGCTGTTCTGCCTCTTCACCGAGGAACTTTGCACTCTGTTTGATGAGTCCTGAAAGTTCGAACGGGAAGATAATCTTCGTTGCCTGCCCGTCAGACATCTGCTTGAGGGCATCAAGGGAGAGCACCGTGATGGCCTTCCTGTCAAGCGCCCGCGACCCGAGAGAGAGGATGCGCAGACCCTGTGCCTCACCCTGGGACTGCAGGATACGGGATTTCCGGTCACCCTCTGCCCGGAGAATCTTGCTCTGGCGGTCACCCTCTGCTTCGAGGATCATGGACTGGCGTTTTCCTTCTGCGGAGAGAATCGCTGAGCGCTTCTCACCATCCGCACGCAGGATGGCAGCACGGCGTTCACGTTCTGCTGCCGTCTGTTCGGTCATCGCCTTTTTGACGGCACCGACCGGGTCCACCTCTTTGATCTCGACCCGCTCGACCTTTACCCCCCACTGGTCGGTCTCGCGGTCGAGAATGTCACGCAGACGGTTGTTGATGAGTTCGCGGTTATAGAGTATCTCATCAAGTTCCATGTCACCGATGATGCCACGCAGACTTGTCTGGGCAAGGGCCACGGTGGCCATACGGAAGTTGGCTACCTCAAAGGCGGACTTCTCCGGGTCAACCACCCGGACGTAGACGATGGCGTCCACGTTTGTGGGTGAGTTATCCTTGGTGATGACCTCCTGACGTGGGACGTCCATCACCTGTGTTCTCAGGTCAATCTTGATGATATCCGTGATGAAGGGAATCACCCACCGGAATCCCGGGTTCAGCCGGCCCCTGTACTGGCCCAGCCTGATCTCCAGCGCCTGTTGGTAGGGCTGCACAATCACGACACCTTTTGCAAAGATGAGGATGATTGCGAGCACGAGAATGATGGTGAAGAAGGTCTCTCCCAGGTCAATTAATGCCATATTGTTATATCTCCTCAACGACGACGTGCACCCCGACGGATTTCACGACGCGGATTTTTTTTCCAATAGCGATACTGCCGTCTGCAGACCGGGCGCTCCAGTCCACATTATCGATGACGACCTTTCCTTTGATGGTATCCTGCACCACGGTTTTGGTTACAATGCCGGTCTTCCCGGCAAGAGAGTCCTTACTGATCGTGGACGGCACCTTGTCCGGGGTAATCCGTGCATACAGCCATACACTGCCGCCTGCCGCAACAAGCGCGGTCACAATGCCTATCAGAATGATCCAGCTTGAACTGAAGATCTCCGGGAAGAGCAGTGAGACGGCACCGATGATGATAAGGGTGGTGCCGGGGACTGCGAGGAAGAATCCCGGGTTGAAGGCCTCAACTAAGAGCAGTATGACTCCGATTGAGATCAGAATCCATCCAAGAGCTAACATTTCCATTATTACACTGCTAAATGCAGGTTAGGATCGTATAAAGATAATTGAGGTGATGCCTTTTGGCGGGGGTGTTTTTGAAATATTAGGGATGATGGGGGTAGTGCCGGTATACTATGGGAATCTATTGTTGGATTACCGCTGTTCTATCACAGCAAAGGATGCCGAGGACTCGGCCAGGCATTCACCGTCTTCCCCCGGCCGCCTGACCACCCCTCTGGTGAAGGCGACTCTCCTGCCCTTCCGGATAACCGTGCCCTCTGCAACAATGGTGCCGTCCTGCACTCCCCGGTAGAATGACGTTGTTTCACTGATGGTTGCAGTGATCTCGTTCTCCTTCAGGACGGTGAAGAGGGCGAGGGCCATTGCTTCGTCTGCAAGGGCGGTATATACACCGCCCTGCAGCCATCCGTCGCCGTTCATCATATCGGGCCGGACGTCCATGGAGAGAACCGCTTGTCCCTCAGCGTATGATATGATGTCAATTCCCATCATCCGGAAGAAGGGGTTGGCATCCTGGCCTCTCAGGGAGATCTCTTCGAGATAACTCATTCATCTGTATGTCTGTGGTCTTTCCCCTTATGTATTGGGCTTTTTCGTCCGCATTGCCTGCGCAGGCTTAATGAACCTGTGGTGCCGACCTAACAGTATGAAACTGCTCATGGTCATCGCACACGAAAAATACAGGGATGAGGAATATTTGATCCCTGCACAGGCCTTTGCTGAATCAGGCATTGCCTGTGATGTGGCCACTGATCAGCCGGGGTCCTGCATGGGCATGCTGGGGGAGACGGTTGAGGTGACACAGTCCATCAAAGAGACGGACTCATCTCTCTATGACGGTATTGTGATCGTTGGCGGCGCCGGTGCTGCCGAGTACCTCTGGGCAGACAGAGACCTGCGGGCCCTTGTCAAAACGATGTATGCTGACGGAAAAGTGGTGGCCGCCATCTGCCTTGCACCGGTTGTCCTCGCCTATGCAGGTATACTTGAGGGACGGCAGGCAACAGTCTTTAAGACCCGTCTCTCTGAGAAGGCGTTTGCCGATAAGGGTGCGAACTTCACCGACATCCCGGTGGTGGTGGACGGCACTATAATCACTGCCAACGGCCCGCTTGCTGCTGCTGCATTTGCAGAAGAAGTAATCGCTGCCCTCTCCTGCTGAACGGCATATGACGGTCAGTGAAGAGGACTGCACCATCGTCATTCCGGCCTACAATGAAGCGGGCCGGATTGGGGGATTACTGGACGGGCTTGCAGCATACCGGGGGCCGGTCATCGTCGTCTGTGACGGCGATGATGATACCGCAGGTGTTGTTTCTGCATTTTCACAAGCGCACCCGTCGTGCCGGCTCAAGTGCCGGGAATACGAAGAGCGCTTGGGCAAGGGCGGTGGGGTGGCAGCCGGTCTGATGCATGCAGAAACCCCGTATGCCGGGTTTATGGATGCCGACAACTCGACGACAGTCCCGGAGATGAGGCGGCTCTTTGCAGCCCTCACTGATGCAGACGGGGCCATCGGGTCACGCTGGATAGCAGGGGCCTGTGTGCCGGTCCGGCAGAGTGCGGGGCGGCAGGTGCAGAGCCGGCTCTTCAACCTCTTTGTCCGGCTCTTCTTTGGACTGCCGTATCACGACACCCAGTGCGGGGCGAAGGTATTCCGGACAACAGTCGTGCAGGCGGTCCTCTCGTCTGTGCAGTCACGGGGATTTGAGTTTGACGTTGAACTCCTGTGGCAGATGAAACGGCAGGGATTTGTGGTAGAGGAAGTGCCCATCCACTGGGAGGACCAGCCGGATTCACGGGTCGGCAGCACGACCGGTCTTGCCATGCTGAAAGGGCTCATGAAGATACGGTTCGGGCACCGGCCACAGAGTAACGAAGACAGATACTGAGATCAGATACACGGAGATATTCAGATATTATGGAGAAGAAGGATACCATTCAGTCAATCGCAGACAGGGATGCGGTTGATGCCCTCTTTGTCATCAGCAATGCTGAGATCAGGGAAGGGAGCAAGGGGCAGTATATCACCTGCACCATCAGTGATGCGACAGGCACGATGGCATGCAAGGTATGGGGGAAAAACGGACTCAACGCCCTGGTGAAAGAAGCCTATGCTGCCATCCGGGAAGGGATGGTTCACCGGGTCGCCGGGAAAGCCCAGGTCTACAACAGCGAACTGCAGATGAACGTGAACGATGGCATCGATCATCTCATTAGTGGTTCTGCAGACCATGCCCTGCTTGACCCCGGTGACTTTGTCTTCTCACCCGCCGACTGCACCAAAAACCGTGAAGAGCTTCTCCAAACGGCGGCCGGTATCATTCGTCCGGGACTGCGTGAGCTGGTGGAGCGGGTCTTCGCGGCGCATGACGCCTTCTTCCTGGTCCCCGCCGCACGGGCCAAGCACCATGCATATCGCGGGGGGCTTGCCGAACACACGCTGGAGGTGGTGCGCTACACCGATGCCTTCCTTGCAGGTGCGGAGGGAATCTCTGCCGACCGGGATGTCGCGGTGGCGGGAGCCTTACTTCATGACGTGGGAAAGGCAGTATGTTTTGCAGAGCAGGGCTTCTCCTTCTCTCAGCTTCCTGCCTATTCCCTTCTCGGCCATATCAGTCCGGGCATCTCCATCATTGAACAGGTGGCAGAAGAGACGGCGGTGGACGGGCAGGACTTAAGCCACCTGCTCCATATCGTCCAGACCCACCATGGCATATACAGCGACCCGAAACCCCAGACCGTGGAGGCGTGGGCTGTCCACCAGGCTGACAACACGAGTGCCCTCCTCCATGAGGTGGCCTCGGATGTGGAGGATACCAATCCGGGGGAGGGGCGGTTCGGTTCGAGATTGAAGGGACCGGTCTACCGTTATCCTGCACCACCGGCCATGCCGGAGATGCATGCCCCTGCACCCGGCGCAAAAGAGGATGGGAAGTCAGACCTTTCCCAGTGGTTTTAGCACTCTATAATATTATATTTCGGTTATCCCCGGTTGCCTGAAGAGCTGCCGGGATGGCCGTCTGTCTTCCTTTTTTTGAGCCGTTTTTCTGCATCTACCATCAGGGTAAGCACAGCGGGCATGATCACGATTGCGCCTACCAGGGAGAATAACACCGCAATCACGGTTGACATGCCGAAACTGGAGACGATCGGGAAGACCGAGAGCATGAGTGCCGAAAATCCGCCTGCCGTCACCAGGCCGGAGACGGTCACCGCAGAACCGATCTTCTGCACCGACGTCCTGATGGCATCTGACGGGTCATCAGCCAGTTCCTTCTCCTCGGTGAACCGTTCCATGACAAGAATGGTATACTCTGCTGCCACCCCGATGGTCATTGATCCCAGACAGGCGCTGATCGGGTTGTAATGCAGGCCTATCAGGATCATGGCGATGGCATTCCAGCCGACGATGCAGATGATGGGAACCACCGGTGTGATGGCATATATTCTCCGGTAGGCAAGGATTAAAAAGAGGAATATCAAAACAAACCCGAGATTTGTCATCGCCTCTTTGCTGGATGCAATCATGTCCATCAGGTTGGTGTAGAGGTCAAAGTCCCCGGTGGGGTATACTTCGATGTGGGGCGGCGGTTCAGACCAGATCACGTCTGCCATTACCTGCTTTTTTAATTCGTTCTGTTCATCGATGGTGAGGATAAGCGTGGTAAATGATATGACCGCTTCTGTGTCGCCGTTCAGGTAGGGGTCTTTCTTTGCTTCAGGGATTTTTGCAAGGACTGCATTCAGTGTCCCCTGATCGTCAGGTATCAGACCATTGTTCTCTTTGCGTACGAGTGCAGCGATACTGTCTGCCTTGGTTATTTCGTCATGGTCAGAGACGGCCCGGGTGCTGAATGTGTCAATCCATTGTATGGCATCAATGCTTTTCAGGTCATCTCCGCGGATATAGAGGGGGAACGGGGTCACCGAACCCCGTACATCCTGCACCTTGTCAAGGGCAATCTGTGCCGGAAGGTCTGCCGGTGCCATGGATTTGGTGTCGGTGTCGATGGGAATTCCGGGGTCAAGCGATATGCCTGCAACAGCAATGACCGCTGCAACGATGAGAACAGGGACAGCGGCGGCGGAGACGCGTGCGACAAGCCCCTCCAGAAAATGGGTATAGCGGTTCATTATCCGCATCATCAGTGTCGGTTTTCCTGATTTCGGTATATACCCGATGAGTGCTGCAAGGGCGGGAAACCCAAAGAGTGCGGTCAGGTAACAGCAGGTGACCCCGATGATGGAGACGATGGCAAACGTCTTGATCATCGGCACCGGTGAGATGAACATGGCGATAAAACCCATCGAGGTCGCAAGCATGGCAAGCAGAACGGCAGGCCCGGTATTTTTCAGGGTATTCCGCGTGGCCGTCTCCATCGTGGCCCCTTCCCGCCGTTCCTCATCAAAGCGTGCGTGAAACTGGACGGCATAGTCAATGCCCAGCCCGAGAAGAATGGGAAACGATGCAATGGCGCCGTTATTTATTTTCACTCCCAGCATGCTCAGCATGGCGAAGGTATAGACCAGACCGAATGAGAGAAGGATGAGCGGGAGGAACCAGTGCCGCATATTGGAGAAGAGGATGAAGAGCACAATTGCCATCAATATGAGCGCACCCACGATGAGGACCACTCCTGACAGGACCATGTCATTTTGCAGTTCAACATTGTAGGGTGTTGCCCCGGTCACATCGATGACGGTGCCGGGCGGCAGGTCTGCTTCACTGGTGAGTGTCTCCAGATTGGGGAGAATGGTCTGCGATATATCTGTTGATATGCCCTGTTTGATTGAGACATACAGCAGCCCCGTCTGGCTGTCGGGGATGAAGGTGTCTCTCAGTTCAGCGGGCAGCAGAGATATGATATCTTTTGTTACTTCGGGATTCTGCGGCATCATACCGCCATTAACTTTTTTCAGGACATCTGCGAGCGAGTTTGTCTCTGTCACATATTCGAGGCGTTTTATCTCCTCTTCCAGTATCAAAAGGTCCTGTAGCAGTGTATGGTCTGCCGGGTCCGCCGTCTGGATGAGCAGGATGTAGGTGTCAGAGACAAACTGTTCATTGTACTGGTCATAGCGTATCCCCGCGGGGGTTGATTTGTCCAGGTACTGGTCAGATGATGACTCGAACTGAATGCCGGTTGCGGCAAAGAGTCCTGCAGCAAAGAGGATGACCATGACTGCAAGCACAGGTATGTGATGCCGGTGTATGGCCCCTGCAAGGCTGCTGTATACTGAAGGAATGCTGATTGTGATGGTTGTGCACCGTCCCGTGTGTTCCCGGCGGATACTTCCTGAAATCCTGTGTCAGGGAGGTATCTGTCCGGTAACCCTGATTTATAGTATGATCCTGATTTGTCCTTAAAAGAATCCTCTGAATCCGGCTTCGCTGATGTAAAGATGTTTAAAGAAAACGTATGATAATGTTAGTGCCGGAATTACCATTTTGTTCTGACAAAATGAATTGTTCCGGTAAACGCTGGTGTATCTATGAAATCAATATATCTCTTTGTGACTGCCTGTCTTCTGATCCTGACACTGGCAGTATCGCCCGGCCTTGCGGGAGAAAAATTCTTCACCGAAGGACCTGTCATATCAGTCTCGGTATCCGGGAGCAATCAGTTCAGTCCCGACGAGGATGCACAACTGCCCCTTCTCGTTGAAAACAGGGGGCTGATTGATATGAAACTGGTCCAGTTAGACTATCTGACTCCTGATTACCTGCCCAATACGGCACGGTCGGTGAAGGTGAGCCTTCTGCCGGGGGATGCTCCTCTAAAGGTGAAGTCTGACACGCAGGTGCTTGGCATTCTTCCGTCAGGGATTGTGGAGCGGCCCACCTTTGATATTCACATCCCGGCAGATGCCGCCTCCGGCACCTATGAGATGACGGCCCGGGTGGAGTATGAGTTTATGCAGTCGTATGATCAGTCAGGGATGAATGCCATCACCTATCATTTCAAGACGGTCACAGAAGACATTCCGGTGACGGTTGTCGTGACACCGTCTGTCATCCTTGAGATTACTGATGTGCAGTCCTCTGCTCTCAATGCCGGGGGCGAGGGCTATGTCACGATGAGCGTTAAAAACACGGGAAGCGATGACGCCGCTCATTTTGCCCTTTATATTGAACCGGGTGGAAAAGGCCCGCTCACCCCCGTTGAGGGTAATATATATGTCGGAGACTTCGCCGCAGGGGAGATAATCACTCCGCGGGTGAAGGTATCGGTATCAGAGGATGCGGATGAGACCCAGCACTACCCGCTGACGGTCTTTGGTCTCTACAAGGACTATGAGGGGCAGGATGCCATGACCAGTCCGGTGCTCATCGGTGTGGATTTCCTGGGCAAAATAAGCTTTGCTGCGGTGAGTGACCCTGCGGTGGCAATCGTTGGCAAAGAGAATCTGGTTCATGTGACCTATCAGAATACGGGTGCTGCCACCGCATACCAGGCACAGGGCAGAATCAGTGTCGTCGACCCCTTCTCCAGCAGTGATTCCAATGTCTATCTCGGTGACCTGAAACCCGGAGAGTCGGCGGAGGCTGTCTACCGGATCCTGGTGAATAAGGATGCGACCATCAAGACATATTCACTGGACTCTGAGATACGCTACAATGACGCCCTGAACAACAATTATGTCTCTGACACCGTGAAGGTCATCGTCGATGTCCGGCCGGCCGACAACACTGTGACCTGCATCATTGCGGTCATTGGTGTGCTGTGCGTCGCAGGCGGCGGGTTCTGTATGTACCGCAGGAAACAGCAGAACGGAAGGCAGGAACCGTGAGGCATGAGCGTCTCCTGTCCCCTTCCGTGGCGGGCAGGACAAACAAGGAAATCAGGCGGGCTGTTCTGTGCTGTATCCTCGCAGGTCTTCTGCTCTGTGCACTCTTTGGCCCGGTCTGTGGTGCTGGCGAGGGGTTTCTCCGGAGTGAACCCTCACTCTATGCGACGCTTCAGGGGACAAATGAGTTTTCTCCCGGTAGTGATATCCGGCTGGACTTCGTCGTCGAGAATCAGGGGGTGGACAATGACGTCCTGCTGGGTCTGGAATATACTCCCTTCTCCATTAACCCGACCACTGCACTGGGCACAATTGCCGGGCTTGATGCTGCGGGAGCGCCCGTCTCTGTTCACTCTGAACCGTATCTCATCGGTGATATTCCGGCAGGAGTGAGCCGTTCGTTTACGGTGTATGCCCATGTGGATGAGAATGCCTCCGCGGGGATGTATACGCTCATCGTCAGCACGAATTATCACTATGCGGCGGCCCAGCACATGCTCCCCTCCGGGCAGTGGGAGTATACCTATGAGGAGAAGACCGTCAGTCTGGATGTGCCGGTGCGGATTAAAGGGGAAGTGAAGCCGGAAATTCTCTCCCTCAGGGCAGAGAACCTCAATCCCGGTCAGATTGGAAGTATCATTGTCTCCCTGAAGAATGTCGGGTATGCGAAAGGCACTGCCTCTGCTGCTGAACTGAGCGGTATATCCGGTGTCTTCCGGCTGGTGGACAGCGGGGTTTACATCGGTGATCTGGCCCCGGGTGCAGTGACGGATGTCACCTTTTCTGCCTATGTGAATGACGCGGTCGGTGCAGGCACCTACCCGGAGGAAGTGGTGATTCTCTACACCGATGAATACGGTGAGCCGCAGCAGTCGGTATCTGAGAGGATTGGTATACCTGTCGGTGAGGGGGCATCCTTTGCCATCGTTTCAGGCCCCATCAAAATCGTACCCGGTGAGACGAAGGCCGTCCGGGTGACATTCAGAAATACGGGTGACGCACCGGCGTATGATGCACGGGCACGGATTGTGCCGGGCAAACCACTGACTGCACCGGTGGATACGGCTATTCTCGGCGACATGGCACCAAACGAGACAAAGACAGCCGATTTTACGATTACGCTGGCATCGGGGTCGCTTGAAGTGCCATACGGCCTGAATGCTGAGATTAAATACCGGGATGCACGGGATACCCTGATTCTCTCTGACCAGATTGTGCTGCAGGTGGACGGGACGGCCGGTAATCCAATCAGAGACGCACTGGTGAACCCGGTCTCCCTTGCGGTGATTGCGGGGATAGTGCTGCTTGCGGTATACTATCTGTATGCCGGCAGGCGGAAGAACCGGTAAGGTCGGGGCTTTTGAATCATGTGCGGCGGTGGAGAGGGGGATCATTATGTGGAGGATGAATGATGCAGCTACGGATTCCGATTCCCGTCATTTAGGGAGTAATTCTGGTATCTGCGTCAAAATAACGCATAAATTATATCTCCCGCAGTTCTGTGCCCCTGAAAAAATGTCCACACAGAAGCCTGGAGCAGGCGGATCTCATTTGAGACAACCGATAATGTCCTCCCAAAATATTCGCCAATGGCGGCGCCTTAATAGTCCGAAATCCGTTGACTATTTACAAATAAAGCGTAAAACCCCTTGGTCTTTAGCCAAGGGGATGTAAGCGAGTCATCCTTGTTCCTGAATATATTTCATGAAGGTCTGATTGACCAGTTGCTTAATTTCTTCGTCTCTTTCCCGGTTTTGACGGGATTCTAAGTTTTTGATCATTTCCGGTAATGTATCCTGCCTTGCGTAGCTCAAAAACAAACTGCTGTGTTACGATGATATCGATTAATAAAATGGAATGTCCCCATTCATCAGCACCGCCCAGCTGGACATCCCTAAGCTTATTTGTTAATTCTTCAGTGGATATCACCTTATTGTCTTCAATAATTTCAAGAATCTTTAGAATAATCTGGCGTTTTAATGAAAACGGGTTAATTAATTCCCGGATGTCCTTTTGATGAATACCCAGTTCACCCAATTTACGGGCAAGATGGAGAGGTTCCAGATGAATGTGTGATGGCAGTGAAAATATCACTTCATAGCTGATATCGGGGATGTAATTGAATATATTGCATAATCCCGGGTATTCCACCTGATCAGACAAATTCAGTGAATCAATGGTCATTTCATTTATTATCTCCCCAGGAGTTATGTCCCTGGTAAGCGTAAAACCATCCTCAGATTCAGAAATGCAATCGCTATCTTTGATGAGCAGATGAATATAGGACAGGGGCAATTTATTGAAAATCTCGTTATTGAATCTCTCTGATGAAAAATCCAGTATGTCTACGACCGGACTTTTTGTTATTGCTGACATGAGTTTTACATCTGATAATTTCCAATCCTTACGGGTATAGATCAGATCTCCGACAGAACGACCTTCAAGGATGATTTGCATGGCATATTTTACGTTTAAATTCTTCTGTTTAATGTCCAGATACTCAAGAGACAGTTCCGGATCATCAGTGCTCATTTCACTGCACCAGCTGTCAATGTCATCAATACTGCCGCTGATGACATCCTCGGTAAAATATTCAAACGTTTTATGTAATTTGGCCTTGCACCCGAACTCAGTAAGCCAGTCTATAAATTCAAGGGCAGTAAACTCCTCATCAAAGGATATCTTTTCCTCAAGTATCATACTATTATTGGTAATGGTATCCATATTTTTATTCTCCGGATTTCACCCCGTTTTGTCAGAGTAACACAACAAGCGAAGCATGAGGACTAATCTGTGAGCCGTCGCCTTGATCTGTCGCTCATCCTTGCCGAAGAGATTCTGACCAGCGAGGGAGAGATCATCGGTCTCTTTCTGAATGAGGAGGTTTTGGCCAACCTCAGGTACCGGAAGGTGCATTCTTCACTGCACCGGATATCCAGACTCATCAGGGCGGAGCGGATGACGGGCGGCTGGAATCCGGCCCGGGTGATGGCACACTGAGGGGAAGCCGCCCTGCCGGAAGTTCAGGTCTCTCTCTCTTCTTTGGGTGGGTGGCCGGTGCAGCATATGACCGGCTGCCCTACGGATGTATCATCAGGCAGTGAACACATTCCAAACTCTTATCGGGACACCGGGTTACCGGATCACGGGGGCATGAGCCATCACCACACACAAAGAATATCCCAAAGCCGTCCGCGACCGTATCCCTGCCATGTATGGGTTAATCCTGATGTCTGCGGCAAACAACACATAAATAATCGATTCCGCTGTTCTGTGCCCCGGAAAAAATATTCACACAGCAGCCCGGAGCGGGCCGTTCTCCGTTGAGACAACCAATACATCCTCCAATAATATCCGCTAATAGAGACCCCTTGATAGTCTGTAATGAATTGATATCTGAGCAGACGAATGGCACTGCGCCCGTGTTTTTCGGGTTGTAACTATGAACCGAAAATATGGTGGCTCTGCCCCCCGATTTCCCTGTCACGTGAATAAAAAAGGGTGGCCCCGTCTCCAATATTCAGCCGGTGGTCTTTCACCTTTTCATACGGTTTCTTTGTTTATCATTCCGTGTAAATATGGGTAAATCCCCCGTTTAAGACCTTTAACTGCTTGTTTTGACGTGCATATTACATCCGTCTCTTCGTTTTCACTCTTCCCGGAATCACAGAGACGCAGACACATACCCGCAAAGTAATCAGACATGCTGTATGTTCCTCCGATCGCATGAAAACATCCCTTACTATCTGTACATATATCTCTATACTATGCTTATTGAGAAGAATACGCATCAATACGGGCATTATTTTTTGTCTCTGTATTTTCACTTTGCGTGTGAAAACCGGGTGAAAGGGTGAAATGTTCTCCGGGCCGGGAAGAAAATAATGCAGAGACTGCCCCGCCACGGGCACCCCGCCGGAACCAGGCAGACGGGATTTGGTAATGGCCTGTTCGTGTTGCGACGGGCTGAACCGTTCATCCGGGGTGTTTGGGAATCCACACCCTCAAATCCCGACGGGGATGAACTACAGCGTCAGTTTGACGGCTGGAAAAAAACAACTGACTACTTCTGTGGAGATACCAGCCTTCTTAATGATTTAATATCAATATACTTTCATAAGATCATTTGAGATATACCGGAGCTTATTATGGATAACAAATCTGAAAAAACATATGAAAATGCATCAGATTCCGAAATTGAGAAACTTGGGGATATCACTCTCCGGCCAATCGGTATCGTCAGAAACAATGTCTCAACACCCCTCCTTGTCGCCGGAAAGGACGGTCTGAAAATTAGCGGTGAATCAGAAGAGGCAATGAAGAAATTCAGTGAAGTTCATGATGCAGTATCAGAGATTACTCTGAAAGAGGAATACACTGAACTTCTTGAAGACATTGAGCAGTATTCCCATTTGGTCATCATCTACTGGGGCCATGAAATTACAGAGGAAGGACGCTCGCTCAGGAAGGTTCATCCGATGGGTGTCGCAACCAATCCCCTTACCGGACTCTTCTGCACATGCAGTCCGGCACGTCCGAATCCTGTTTTGACAAAAGTCGTCCGTCTCATACAGGTCAGAGGGAATGTCCTTGCCGTTGCAGGTCTGGATGCGATTGACCGGAGCCCGGTCATTGACATAAAGCCA
Organism: Methanogenium sp. MK-MG; assembly: GCF_009914725.1. Classification (GTDB taxonomy): domain Archaea; phylum Halobacteriota; class Methanomicrobia; order Methanomicrobiales; family Methanomicrobiaceae; genus Methanogenium. Next base: position 27,306 of record NZ_JAAAWJ010000011.1, on the reverse strand, counting down.
TATGTCACAGACTTCTATCCACAGGATGATGTACGGATTCCGGACTGGATGCAGAAAATTGTTGAAGAGCATGATGCCTGATCTGGTGTCTGTAATACCTGATATCTAATCAGACGGGACAGGATGGGTGTTGTCCTCTGGGTTTATCCCCCCTGTTCCCATGGTATTTCCCATTTTTTCTTACAATCCATGTTCTATTAAATATTTATATACTCCATCATACCAACAAAAACATCATGGATGATTCGGGTGTGTCACAGAATATCGGAAATCTTCTCATGATATTTCTCGTGGTGCTGTTTGCCAGTGTGGCTTTCGTATATGTGATGAATATCGAGGAGGACAGTTCCATCGGCGACTATACTCCCCAGTATGCCATTGTGGATGCTAAGGTTGTACCCGCACTCTCGGCGCCTGACACCTGGGATGCGGATTCAATAAAAATTCGATTCACTGCCGGAAATGAACTTGATCTGCAGTATGATGAAGGGGTGTATGCCGGAACAGAAGGCATTAAATTCATGCTCATTGACCCGGACGGCGGGTCGCATGAGGCGATGCAGTCCATAACCATGCAGGGGCAGAAGATTAATCCGGGTGCGGAGTTCTATTATTTTACCGTATCATCCAATATAAACGACCGGTATTATATCACAAACGCCTACTCCAGAATTGCAGATGACAGCACATGGGGGGGCGGCTGGTCATATATGAAGCCCTTTGCAGGCGGAACATGGCGGGTCCAGATCAAGGATGACACGATGGGAGTTCTCATTGCAGACGAAGAGGTGGTGATATGACTGGTTATGATATGAAGGACGATTCCGGGGTATCAGAAGTCATTTCCTCAATGCTTATTGTTTTTCTGGTAATCGCAGCGGCCCTGGTTGTCGGGGTATACATTTTCAGTTCCGTTGATGAGACATATCTGCAGGAACCGGCATTTGTATTTTTTTCCACCGAAATAATTGGGGGACTGGGAAATGACGGGCAGAAGAATGTCCCGGTAATACGAATGCACCGGGCTCATGGAGATGACTTAGAACAGCGCTACACGGAGGGGACGCACAGCGGCATTGAAGGTATGAAAATAATACTGTATGATCCTGATGGCAATGGTCATGAAGTTGTGCAGTCTATCACCATGAAGGGCGATACCGTTGACATTGCAGAAGATTTTTACATCTTTTACTACGATCTGGCAAATTCCCAGGAGGCGGATTACTGGATCACAAATGACCTGAAGCGGATATACGGACCAGGGTATCATGTCGAGCCCTTCCCTGTTCACGGCACCTGGCGGATGATTATCACCGAAGAAGATCACCAGGACACTATTGTCGCAGATATTCCTCTGAGTCTCTGAAATTTCCTTATATGGCCACACAATCCGGAATAAAATCTATAATCTCCTGTATTTTTATAAGGCGAACAGCCGGATGAAGGTTGCATATGCCAATTACATATGATGGCTGTCTGCAGTGCGGCTACAGCCTGTTGGGGAGTACCTTTTATTCCATTACTGCCAGTTCCGTGTATGATCATCAGACACGCAGATGATGTCCCCGCCGAAGAGATTAAATGGGCGGGTTTTTCCGGCATGACCGCCCGGTTTCTCGTGACCTCCGCCGATGACAACCCGCGATCTGCTCTCTGGCTTCTGGAATTTCGTCCGGGCGGGTCCACCGACTGGCACCGTCACCAGGAAGAGCACCAGATATACCTGCTCGAAGGGGAAGGGGTCGTCGTCGGTGATGACAAAACGAAGACTGCTGTACGTGCAGGCGATGTAATCTCAACCCTCCCCTGCGAGAATCACCTGTTCATGAATACCGGAACGGGCATACTGAAGATGATCTGCGCCGTCCCGATTCTTTCGGGAAAGACCGGGAGGCAGACCTCGCCGTGTGATGAATAGAGGAGATATTCAGGATGGTTCATATCTCCCCTGTGAATACTGAAGGCTCTGGTTGCAGTCATGAACAGGTGCTCGTAACAATAATCCCATATGATGGGCATAAATGAATGAACTTATGCTTGAACTGAAGTTTATTCGAAACAACCCGGATGTCGTCAGGGCTGATCTCACGAAGAGGGGAGATGACGAAAAGCTTGCCTGGATAGACGATCTGCTGGAAAAAGATATAAAATCGCGTGATATGCAGATCGAAATTAATACCATGCGAAACCGGCGCAATATCATCAGCCGGGAGATAAAGGAAGCCAAAAAGGCAAAACAGGATATCACAGGGCTCCTTGATGAGGCAAAATCCCTTCCCGGCAAGATAAAGGAAGACGAAGCCGCGCTTGAGGAGATAAACAAAAAAATAAAGTTCTACCAGATGCGGATTCCCAATATTCTTCATGAGAGTGTTCCCGTCGGTAGCGACGATTCAGAGAATGTGGAGGTAAAAAGATGGGGTGAGCCTGTCGTTCCTTCCTTCGAGCTGAAAAATCACGGTGAGCTTGCGGTCGAAAAGGGCCTGGCAGAGTTCGAGAGGGCGGCCAGGATCTCCGGTTCAGGATTTTATATGCTGAAAGGAAACCTGGCGCTCATGGACCTCGCCCTCCAGCGTCTGGCCCTTGACGTCCTTGGCGAACGCGGTTACACCCCGGTAATCCCGCCCTATATGATGAACCGTGCCGCATACGAGGGTGTTACCGATCTTGGGGATTTTGAGAACGTGATGTACGCGATTGACGGCGAGGACGAGTTTTTAATTGCCACAAGCGAGCATCCCATGGCCGCGATGTACATGAACGAGATCTTTGAGGAGAAAGACCTCCCGTTAAAACTTGCGGGTGTAAGCCCCTGCTTCAGGCGCGAGATCGGATCGCACGGGCTTGATACACGTGGTCTCTTCCGGGTTCACCAGTTCAACAAGGTCGAGCAGTTCGTCTACTGCAAACCTGAGGATTCGTGGGCGATGCATGAAGAGCTCCTTAAAAACTCAGAGGAGCTCCTCCAGATACTCGGTCTCCCCTACAGGGTGGTGAACATCTGCACCGGAGACATCGGAACCGTTGCTGCAAAGAAATATGATATCGAGGTCTGGATGCCACGCGAAAAGATGTATCGCGAGGTTGTTTCATGCTCCAACTGCACGGCGTACCAGTCGGTGAGGCTGAATATCAAGTCCCGTGAGGCCCACGATTTCGAGACCAAAAATTTCGTTCATACCCTCAACAGCACAGCGATTGCAACAACACGCACGATTCGGGCGATTATGGAAAATTATCAGCAGGAAGACGGCACGGTTGTCATTCCAGAAGCACTGCGGCCGTATATGAACGGCGCAGAGACACTCTGATACTTTTTTTCAATCTTTTTAATATCTCATACCTTTTCTAAAAAGACCAACTGCTGACATACTCCCACGACTAAAGTCGTGGACTTTCTGCCTGTTTTTTTCGTAAGTAGCAATACCAGTCTCAGCGGAATACAACCTCTCAATGAGGGCAATGCTTCTGTCAGGGCATTGTTGGTGCCCTTTCTGTAATGGAATTTCTCTCTGGAATCAATTCTCACCGACAAAACACAAGTGAAATCTACTCGACATATTTATACAATGAAGTACAAATATGCACACAGGTGATGCCGGTGGAATGGAAACCGCAATAAAACTGAACATAAATCTGGAAGCATTCGAAACGATTGCAAAAAACTGCACAAAGCCCCTGATCATTCCTCTCTGTACAGCCCTGCCGGAAGGTTTCCTTCCCGAAAGTGAATATGGGTTTATCCTTGAATCCCTTAATACGAAGCGACGGGATGCACGCTACTCGGTGATGGGTATCAATCCTGTTCTAACCATATCAATCGGAGACACACTCAGCCTGACCGGTGACGAGCGGTATGTTGCCTGTGCACGCCGGGCGCCGGTGGGCAGGACACCGGTTGATACCATCCGCTCAGTTGTTGATGCCTTCACGGTATGCACAGAGAACACACCGGATTTTACCGGGTGTTTTGCCGGCTATTTTGCCTATGATCTCATCTACTCACTCTTTGACCAGCTCCCGGAGTGCCGGAGAGGAGAGAGCGAAACGCCATTGGCTGAGTTTATGCTCACCCGTGAGAGCATCGTCACCGATCACGATGAGAACAACAGCTATCTCTTCAGCTATCCGCTGATCACGGAAGACTCAACCCCTTCAGAGGAATACAAAAAGGCAGAACAACGCATCCGGGAACGGGCGTCTCCAACAGCAATGCAGGAAAAAACTGCAATACAGGAGAATCAACCCGTAAAGCATGTAGAGATACAGCCGTCCGCAAACCTCACACAGGAAATCTTTGAAGAGCGGGTAACACAGGCAAGGGACTACGTCCACGCGGGCGGGATTCTCCAGGCAGTCCTCTCCCGGAGAATGACATGTGCCTTCACTGCACCGCCTTTCGCCCTGTATTCCGCCCTCAGGGAAGTAAACCCGAGCAATTATATGTACTTCCTCGACTTCGGGAAGCGACAAATAATCGGATCCAGCCCGGAGATGCTGGTGAGAGTGGAAGGACGCACGGTCACGACCGTCCCCATCGCCGGCACCCGTCCACGGGGTCGGAATGGTGAAGAGGACATCGAACTTGCCAGAGACCTGCTCGCCGACAGAAAGGAGTGTGCAGAACACCTCATGCTTGTTGATCTCGCACGCAATGACCTTGGCCGGGTCTGCACATATGGCTCGGTCGCTCCGGAAACCTTCATGGCAGTTGAGAAGTTCTCCCATGTCCAGCATATCGTCTCACGGGTGAGCGGCGAACTCCGGGATGACTGCGACCGGTTTGATGCCTTTGTCTCCTGTTTTCCCGCAGGAACCGTCTCCGGTGCGCCGAAGATACGGGCGATGCAGGTCATCGATGAACTCGAAGACGACCTGAGGGGCATATATGCCGGAGCGGCAGGCTACATCGGGCTGAACGGTGACCTGAACCTTGCCATCGCCATCCGGACCGTCATCATTGAAGACGGAAAGGCTTTTGTCCAGGCAGGAGCGGGCATCGTCGCAGATTCCGTGCCGGAAAAGGAGTTTGCCGAGACCACGATGAAGGCCGGGGCCATGCTTGCAGCGATCAGGATGGTGGAGGAGGGATCATGAAGGTGCTTGTGATTGACTGCTATGACAGTTTCACCTACAACCTCTGCCAGATGATCGGCCACCTGGGGGCAGAACCGGTGGTTGTGCACAATGACCATTCGCCGGAACAGGTCAGTCTCCGGGATGTCGAGCGGGTCATCCTCTCACCCGGGCCCGGCCGCCCTGAGGAATCCGGGCTCTGTCTGCACGCACTCAACACATTTTCACAGGATATTCCGACACTCGGGGTCTGTCTCGGGCATCAGGCGATATGCCTGAACTCTGGAGGGGAAATAGTCCGGGCAGAGCACCTGATGCACGGGATGACCTCCAAAATATCGCATGACGGAGCAGGCATATTTTCGGGAATAAATAATCCGTTTACGGCGACCCGGTACCATTCCCTCATCGCGGATAAGGAGACGCTGCCCGATGAACTGGCAGTGACCGCGGTCAGCTGTGATGACGGCTACGTCATGGGCGTCCGGCACCGTGACTATCCGGTGGAGGGCATCCAGTTTCACCCGGAGAGCATACTCACAGAACAGGGCATGCATTTGATGGAGAACTTCCTCGGGAGTGGGTGCCGGTGATGCAGGAGAGCATCGCAAAGGCCGCGGCTCAGATTGACCTCACTGCGGGTGAAGCCGCATCCGCCATGCATATGATGATGACCGGCGGTGCCACCGATGCGCAGATCGGCGCTTTTCTGACCGCAATGAGCATGAAGGGAGAGACAACAGCAGAGATTGCCGCCTGTGCACGTGTGCTCAGAGAACATGCCGCATCAATACACCCTCAGGTGGCGGGCACGCTTGTTGATACCTGTGGCACCGGCGGGGATATGCGGGGGACCTTCAATATCAGCACGACGGCCGCGTTCGTCGCCGCCGGTGCAGGTGTCCCTGTTGTCAAACACGGAAACCGGGGTGTGAGCAGCAAATGCGGTTCTGCGGATCTGCTGGAGAAGCTGGGCGTCTGCCTTTCCATCCCGGCAGAGCGGACGTGCCGTATCATCGAAGAGACTGGCATCGGCTTTCTGTATGCACCCCTTCACCACCCGGCCATGAAAACGCTGGCGGGGCCCAGAAGGGAGATCGGGACACGCAGCCTCTTCAACATTATCGGGCCGCTGGCAAACCCTGCCGGGGCAGAGGCCCAGCTTGTTGGCGTCTACCGCCCTGAACTGACGGAGACCGTCGCCGAAGCCCTGAAGATGCTCGGCACAGAGCGGGCGATGGTCGTCCACGGTGACGGGCTGGATGAGATCACCACGACCGGGACAACCCGGGTATCAGAGCTGAAGAACGGAACGATAGAACACTACGAGATTCAGTGCCGTGACTTTGGCATCCCCAAAGCCGACCCGGCGATGCTCAGGGGAGGCGATGCAGAACAGAATGCAGCGATATTCAGGCATGTGCTCAGAGGAGACGAGGGCCCGGCACGCGACATCGTGCTCATGAATGCCGGGGCCGCGATCTGCATCGGCGGAGAGGCAGATTCGCTTGAAAAGGGTATACGCCGTGCGGAGGATGCGATTGATTCGGGACGGGCCCGGAAAAAACTGGCGTCACTGATTACCATGACAGGAGAAACACCATGATACTGGATGATATTATCCGGGCGACACAGCTTCGCATCCGGGAGCCTGAAGAGGACACAGAGACAAGCAACAGCCCGCTGAGCCTGAAAAAGGCGATCACGTCTGTTCAGGGCAGGCACGCGGTGATTGCCGAGATCAAGTTCTCCTCACCGTCTGCGGGCCGGATACGGGAGCGGATCAGTCCGGGGGAGATAGCAGAAGAATACCAGAAGGGCGGTTGTGTGGCTCTCTCGGTTCTCACCGAACCTGATTTCTTCGGGGGAAGGCCGGAAGATATTGCAGCGGTGAAGAGCGCCGTCCCCCTTCCGGTGTTAAGAAAGGACTTCATCATCGATCAACGCCAGATTGCAGAGACGAGAGCCCTCGGGGCGGATGCCGTGCTGTTGATTGCCGGTCTGCTCGAAGAACGGCTCAGTGACTTTGTCTCCGCTGCCTGTGCCGCAGGGCTTGAACCCCTCGTCGAGGTGCACACACCCGATGAGGCGAATATGGCGCTTGCATCCGGTGCGGAGATGATCGGCATCAACAACCGTGACCTTCGCACGATGGAGGTCCGGCCGGAGACAACGGCCGCACTGGCAAAACCCATACGCGATGCCGGCAGGCTCGTTGTCTCGATGAGCGGCATCGGGGGGCCGGAGGATATCCGGCGGCTTGCCCCCCATGCCGATGCCTTCCTTGCAGGGACGGCCCTGATGTCAGCAAAGGATCCGAAAACGGTGCTGGAGGAACTGGTATGCGCATAAAGATATGCGGGGTGACCTCACCCGGGGATGCCTGTCTTGCAGAAGAGGCGGGTGCCGATGCGGTGGGTATCGTCGTCTTCAGCGATTCGCCGCGTTCGGTAGCAGTGGAGCGTGCGGGAGAAATTCTTGACTCCCTTGGCCCCTTCATCACCGGGGTCTGTGTGACGGCAACAGAAAACACTGAAGAAATAGATGATATGCTCGCACTCCGGCCCCCGGCCGTGCAGGTGGGGGCAGATGTCTCCATCCCCCGCACCCCTGCCCGTGTCCTGCGCATGGTGGGCCCCGGAGAGAGACCATCCCGACACTGCGATGCCGTTGTCATCGACGCAAGCAGGGGGAAGGGACTGCCCTTCAACAGGGAGTTTGCCCGGCAGGTGCTGGAGAACTGTCCCCTCCCGGCTGTTCTTGCCGGAGGGCTGACCCCGGACAATGTCGGGGCGGCAGCGGCCCTTGGCCCCTATGCCCTTGATGTGGCGTCAGGCGTCGAGAGCCGGCCCGGAGTAAAAGATCTCAGACTGGTGCGTGCATTCGTCAGTGCATGCAGGAGGTTCCCATGAGCAACGGACGGTTTGGTGACTATGGCGGACAGTTTGTCCCCGAAACTCTCATGGCTGCGGTAACGGCGCTGGAAAAAGGCCGGAACGTGATATGTCCGACGCAGGAGTTCCGGGACGAGCTTTCGTTCTACCTGAAGGAGTATGCCGGACGGGAAACACCTCTCACCTTCTGCCGGAATGTCTCTGACGATATGGGCTGCAAAGTCTATCTCAAACGGGAAGACCTCCTTCACAGCGGGGCACACAAACTCAACAATACTCTCGGGCAGGGTCTTCTTGCACGCCATATGGGCAAGAAACGACTGATTGCCGAGACCGGTGCCGGGCAGCACGGTGTGGCGACAGCGATAGCAGGCGCCGTGCTGAACCTCCCGGTTGAGGTGTATATGGGGGAGACTGACTGTAAACGCCAGCAGCTCAACGTCTTCAGGATGGAGCTGATGGGTGCAAAGGTCATCCCGGTGAAGGGCGGCACGGCAACCCTCAAGGATGCGGTCAACGAGGCAATGAGGGAATGGGCGGCCAGCAGCGGGGATTCGGCGTATATCCTCGGTTCTGTCGTCGGCCCGCACCCCTACCCGGAGATGGTCAGGGATTTCCAGACCGTGATCGGAACCGAGGCCCGGCGGCAGATTCTTGAGCGGGAGGAGCGTCTCCCGGATGAGGTGATCGCCTGTGTGGGCGGCGGTTCCAATGCCATCGGCATGTTTCATCCCTTTTTGCAGGATGATGTGAGGCTTGTTGGTGTCGAAGCCGGGGGCCGGGGCAACGCACCCGGTGAGCACGGTGCCTCGCTGGAGAGCGGCCGTCCGGGGATTCTGCACGGCGCCCTCTCCTACCTGCTACAGGACGATGACGGACAGGTCATCGATACCCATTCGGTGGCAGCGGGTCTGGATTACCCCGCGGTCGGGCCGGAGCACAGCATGCTCAAAGATGCCGGCCGGGTGCACTATGAAAGCGTGCCGGATGCTGACATCCTGAAGGCCTTCCGCTACCTCTCACGCAGGGAGGGCATCGTGCCGGCTCTGGAGTCGGCGCATGCGGTGGCCTATCTTATCCGGGAGCAGGATCGGTTTGAAAGAGACGACATTGTCATCATCAACCTCTCGGGGAGGGGTGACAAGGATATATCACGGGAGGTGGTGCATGAACAGATTTGAAACGGTCTTTGAGCGGCCGGCGTTCATCGCGTTTACGGTGGCAGGCGACCCTGACCCGGCGACCTCGCGTGTGGTGGCGCAGACGCTCATCCAGTCCGGAGCGGATATCCTTGAGCTGGGCATCCCGTTCTCTGATCCCGTGGGTGACGGGCCGGTTATCCAGCGGGCCGATGAACGGGCACTTTGTGCCGGTGCGACGACTGACTCGGCCTTTGCACTGGTGCGGGATGTCCGCAGGGAGTCGGATGTCCCGGTTGTGCTGCTGGTCTACTGCAACACGGTCTTTGCCCGCGGGCCGGAACGTTTCTACCGGGAAGCAAAAGAGGCCGGTGTGGACGGGATATTAATTGTTGATATGCCAATCGAAGAGGCGGATATGGTGCTGGCGTATGCAACAGAGACCGGGATTGCGCCGATATTCACGGTGACCCCGACCACCCCGCCCGAGCGGGTAAAAAAGATTGCAGCGCATGCGGGCGGGTTTCTGTATCTCGTCTCCCTCTCCGGGGTGACTGGGAAACGTGAGACGCTCTCGGAGGCTGCCCTTCCTTTGATCCAAAGCGTCCGGGAAGAGACGGATATGCCACTCGCCCTCGGCTTCGGGATTGCCACCGAGACCCATGCCCGGCAGGCGGTGGCGGCAGGCGCTGACGGAGTCATCGTCGGCAGCGCCATCGTGGAGATTGTGGAGAGACATGTCGGGGATGCAAAGGGCATGGAACGGGAACTCTCGGACTACATCTCGCGGATGAAGGCAGCAGTGGTGGGTTCCGTCCCGGCGGATGAAGATCAGAATTCTGTGTGAGACAGCACAGATATTTCTCTGAACATCAGCTGATCAGACCGGTAAAAGGCAATATCAACACTGAAACGATGAAACAGAATGTGAAGGCAGAGATTTCCATCCATTTTTCCGGTATCTTTGATCGTATGCAGGAGAGAGGAGCAGCGGCTCCAACGGATACCGCAAGAACAGGAATAATCCATATTGGGAAAACATTCCGGATGCACGGAAGTTCTGCCACGAAGTGCCAGGGCAGAGCGATCACTACCGCTGAGATGACCATTGTTGCTGAAATCCTGAAATCACGGTGATTCCCTGCATCTTTCATGCATGCATTGAGAATGATGAGTATCAGCACTGCAACCGAGGCTGATGCGACGGAGTAGGTGAACCATATTGTGGTGGGAATGAGTAACCCCAATATAATCAACTGGTATTTTTCCGGCTTCAGTTTTTCATAGACCTGTCTGATAACAATCAGAGTGCTTACCGCAGCGAGTGAAAGAATGAGGGGGCCGATACAGTCTCCCAGAACCGCGACGTACCACGGGTAGTATCCGACCATGGCAGGGCCTCCGCACTGGTATTGTGAGGAGCGAAAGTATGCCGGGTAGAGGACAGATATGAGAAACACTGCTATCAGTTCGTCTTTTGTATGCAGATATCGTTTAAAGACAATCAGGGGTGCGATGAGTATCAGCACAGTCCCAATCGTCCGGGTAATATCACTGGTTAAATCGACACCGGAAACAAAGCCGGAGACTGCCACCAGGAAAAAACCGCCTGCAATTGCGGTAATGAACTGGTAGTTCTCATTCCTGATCTTCCGTACTATCAGGTATATCAGAACCGAAAACAATGCAAAGGCAACACTGACCAGAGCGAATGAATGAAAGAAATCGTCGAAGATGGTTTGTATAATATTCATATTTGTTCTCTGTTTTGCAGATATCAGGTCTGTGTCCATATGTCTGCCGATATTGCATTACCGGCACATGCGGGGGAAGGATTGATTGGGCAGATCTCCCTGCCTATCATCATACGATACCCGTTAGCGGGGAGAGGAGAAGGCGATGAGATACCCGCCGTCAGTTGTTCCGATGCCTTTGAGAGAATATGGTCTGGCCTGTAAATCATACTCATTTTCCCAGGCCTTCTGACCGAGTTCATATCCGGTAACGGCGATGCTCTCCTCACCGATGTCAACTGAGAGGTATCCTCTGACGGGTGACGGGATCACGTCCCTGCCGATGTCCTCCACTTCATATAATCCGGTTACGGTGCCTGCGTCATCCAGAGTGATGAGGTGAAGAGTATATGTGTGCACGAATTTGCCCCAGAGATCAGTCCCGGATGTGGTTGTCCGGTAGATAATTGTGTGGCCCGGTGGGTTCTGCCAGACGCCCAGCAGGGTATCTCCAATCCCGGTGGCGATGGTCTGTTCCCAGAGTATCGTGCCGTCTGTATCCAGACGAATTGCCTTTAGGGGAATCTCAAAATGTTCGCCGGTAAAGATGTGTTTCCCCGCGGTGCAGACGAGGATGCCGTCTGCATCCGCCGGTGAGAGGAATATTTCCTCTGGCCCGCTGCTGGTGTTAAGGGGGGTGTTCCAGAGCACGGTGTTGTTGTCGGTCAGGCAGGCGGTCTGGTTCGCCCAGGCAGCAACGAAGCTGCCGTCTGCACGGGCCAGAAGGGAGACGGGCGGCACGCTATGACTCTCGTATCCCAGAGAATTTGTCCAGATGGTTTCTCCCTTGTGATCGATGCGGAGGATACCCGGTCTTCCTGTTGCGAGGATAAATCCATCGTTCGGGGCGGGGACGATGGCTGATACCTGACCTAATCCGGTTCTGACTTCCGGTTGCCGGGAGTAGTTCCCCTCCCGGTCAAACAGAATCAGATGCACGAGACCGGACTCCTGACGGTATTCTGTCGTTGCGATGGCGTAGCCGTCTGCATATTCGGTGAGGGTGTCTGCTCCGTCGTAGGTGCTGATGTCCACGGTTGTTTTCCATTCGAGATTGTCACCAGGGGAGAGTTTGATTACAGAGAGGTCGGTTGGCTGTTCAGACGGGCCGCATGAATACGGAGCGGGGGGAATGATGCCCGTGGATACGCCCCCTGCGGCCAGAAGCAGCGGAAGAACGATCACGGCGACGGTGACAATGGCCACCGGGAGAAGAGGGGCGAATCCCTGTTCCTCATCTTTTCCGATGAATGAGGCAAAGAGTGCCCCGAAGGTGGCCGCCAGTACTCCGCAGGCGAGGATGATGAGCAGTTGTGGCACGGTTGAGAGAAGTGAGGAGATAATATAGGCAGGATTCCCGATAAACGGCAGGACACGGGCCACGGCCGCGGCGATGAGGCCGGTCATGGCGGCATGCAGGAGAATCGTGCGCCGGGAATCGGTATGAAGCATGAAGGGAATGCAGCATCCGGCAACGAAGAGCACCAGCAGAAGGGATATCAACATGTGGACGATTTCTATTCCCATGAGATTCTGGTTATATGAAATGAGATCCCACCAGCCTTTGGAGAAGAGGGATATGAGCCCGGTGATAATTACCCCGGCAATGATACCGATGATGGCACTGTAAAAGGCAGGATGTTTGTCAGTCATCAGCCGCCTTCGGGAGTCGCTTCATATTGAGAATAGAGCACCGTTCACGAAAAAGGTAATCTTACGATGGATATTATCGCACCGTTCATCCCTGTTTGCCGTTTCCTCCGTGGTATCTGGAAACAGGATGGATTCCGGTATTCTTTTTTGTTTCCCGGTGAAAAAAGCGAACCGGTGGGTGAAAGCACATATCCTCCTCTGAAAGAATAGTATGTGATATGACCCTCCCCTCCGGCCATCCCGCCCCTGCCTTCGACCTCTTCAATGTCTATTTCGAGCGTATCTATGACCCGACGATGCACCTAGTCTTTGCCTTCGACGGGCACCTTAATGAAGCGGTGCTGCGGACGGCCACGCTCCGGCTGCTTGAATCCGACCCCTGTCTGAGGTCGCGGTTTACCGAAGGAGCAGGTATGCCCCGCTGGGAGGAGATCCCAAAAGTGGAGTGGGAGCGGGCCTTTGTTATTATCCCCTCCGATGGGGAGGGCGGAGAGATAAATGCCCATTCATTTCCTCCCGAAACTCCTCCCGCACCGCTCAATGTCCGGAAGGGGCCGCAGCTGCGGGTCACACTCCTGAGAGAAGAGGAAGGCGATCAGGTCACGGTCACCTGCCATCACGGCTTCTGTGACGCAGGCGGGCTCCGGGATCTGGCCCGGCAGCTCTTTGCCACCTGCCGGGAAATTGAAACCGATCCGGACTTCCGGCCCGCTTCCGCCGGGTGGTACGACCGCAGCATGGCGCCGGTTCTTGCCCGGTTCAGCGCAGAGGAGATGCAGGCGGCACAGAAAAACGAGGAGCCCTTCGTTGACCGCTGGCATTTCCCCTGTGAGAGAACGGGGAGGGGAACGCCCCGGATTGCCTCCCGGACGTTGTCTCCCGCACGCCTGGTGCGGGCAAAAAGATTCGGGAAAACGCACGGGGCCACGATAAACGACATCATGATCGCTGCGTTCTTCCTTGCCTTCCAGAAGATCCGCAACGATCCCACGGATATCGGTGCGCCCCGTTCCCTCTTGACCTCGGCAGACCTCCGGCGTTTCCTCGACATTCCGTGCGGCCCGGAGGAAAACGCATCCCGCACGGACACATCTCTGCCGATGAACCGCTCGGTCGCCTTTGAAGTCACCCTCGCCGCCGGTGAAGACGCACAACTTGAGGATGTCATCGGTCAGGTGACCGCGGTGACGAAACAGCGGAAGGCGGAGGGTCTGGGGATGGGGCTTGGCTGCATTCTCTTCTACGAGGAGATCTGTGCGGGTGGGATGCCTGCGGTCAGGGAGTTCTTTGACGGGATGATGCAGGGCTACGAAACAATCGGCCAGAAAAACCCGGTCTTCTCGAATGTCGGAATATTCCGGGAAGATGATTTTCTTCCACAGGAAGGAACAGATGGAACAGATGGAATGGATGGAATGGATGAAACAGCCGGAACTGACGGTCGCCCCCTCAGTCTCCGGGATATCAGCTTTCTCCCGTGTGTCTGCTGGCCGTATGGCTTTCTGATGTCTCTTTCCACCTTCCGCGATGCGATGACGATTGTCACGGCCTATGAGGAGGGGCCGTATTCGGGGGAGACGGTCGAGGAGTTTCTGGTGTTGGTGGACGGGTATCTGCCGTGAACAGGGACGTGCGGAAACGGATACATTACTGCGGTGGCAGCCGTTTTTGGATTATTTCCTGCAAAAGGATTTTGGATATTACCGGTGTTGGTACTAAGGAATTGTTACTAAATAGTGGGAGGGTCAGATATCTCTGCAGCAGTGGGTGGTTGGAGATTCCGTGGAGCGTGAGGGTGGCCCCCTCACTGCTGTTTTTTCTCTGCATTTAGATAGTTAGCAGTCACTTTACAATCCGGTTTGCAAACTGTTTGGGCGCATTTCCCTATCTGAATTGTCAATTTGCCTCTCCTGCATAGAATTTGTTGATCGGTTTACAATATTTTTTGGGTCACACACGTACCCATCAGAGAGGGCCCCTTCACCCGGATTGCTGTATGACTCATGTAAAGTACGCGAAGTCTCTCTATTCTCTGTACATATCTCTGTACATTCTTCTTCTTTTGTAGAATACGTTGTATTCCGGCCATTGTCTGACTTTGCAATATTTCCTGTTTTTTTATGCAAAGTGGTTGTAACATTGCAAACACCCCTGCTCATAATGATGTGACTGCCTTTTTTGCGTTCAATCTCAAACCCTACTTTTGAAAAGACACGAACCATCTCACTCCCAGATATCGGAAGAAGACGCTTTGTACTCATACTGCGAGATCAACGAGGATTGAACCCGGCTGTGATGTTACCTTCCGGGAGGCAATATCGTGGGCGACCTCAAGATAAAGTTCAATGGCTTCCTGCATATTTTCGAGTGCTTCTTCACGGGTCTTTCCCTGAGAATGGCAGCCCTTCAGGGCCGGACAGTGGACTGAATATCCTCCGTCTTCTTCCTTTTCAAGAACGATATCGAGTTTCATGAATAATATGTCCCCGTATTGGTATCCTGGTATTTGTCGCGTAGGTATTAGCTTTTTGTGAGGATGCTGATTTATGCGGATTATTCGGTGTCTATTAATGAGATGATTATTCGGTGTCTATTAATGAGATGATTATTCGTCTTTGCTCTCATTTCAGGAGATCGCATACAAATGGTTCAAAAAACAAGGGGTTGTTTTTATTTCCGCCGCACCCGCACCGACTCTGCATGGGCATGCAGCCCTTCGGCATCCGCGAGCGTCTCGACAATATCCCCGATCGCCTCAAGCCCCTTCCTGTCGATCATCTGAATCGTCGAGGTTTTGCAGAAGTGATCCACATTGAGGCCCGAATACATGCGTGCGTATCCTGCCGTCGGGAGCACGTGGTTGGTCCCTGATGCATAGTCCCCGCAGGCAACCGCGGTGAAGGGACCGGCGAAGATGGAGCCTGCGTTCTCTATTTTCGAGAGCACCGCAAAGGTGTCCGCCACCTGGATGGAGAGATGTTCGGGTGCAATCTCATTCATCAGGTTGACGGCCTCGTCCAGCGTCTCCGCGATGATGTAACCGGAGTTATCCAGTGCTTTTTGGATTATTTCCTGACGCGGGCTCTTTTCAAACATCCGGGCCACTTCCGCTGATGCTGCCTCTGCAATGGCAGGGTCGGTGGTGATGAGAATACAGGCGGCCTTCGGGTCATGCTCCGCCTGGGCGAGGATGTCTGCTGCGATATACTCGGGGACAGCACTTCTGTCTGCGATGATGCCTATTTCAGAGGGACCGGCCGGAAAGTCAATCTCTGCATGGTCACGCAGGAGCATCTTTGCCGCTGTCACATAGATATTCCCCGGTCCCACAATCTTCTGGACCGGTGCCACAGACTCGGTTCCGAGGGCCATTGCTGCGATGGCCTGCGCCCCGCCGAGGCGGTATATCTCAGAGACGCCTGCGATATCGAGAGCCACCAGAGTCAGGGGGTGGATGGGCGGCGGTGTGCAGCAGCAGATCTCTTTGACCCCTGCCACCCGTGCGGGAACCGCGGTCATCAGGGCGGTGGACGGGTATGCAGCACGCCCGCCCGGCACATAGGCGCCGATGCGGGAGAGCGCCGTCGTCTTCACACCGAGGGTGATGCCGGGCTCGGTCTCCTGCAGCCACATACCGGTGCGTCTCTGGAGTTCGTGGAACTGGGTGATACGGGCCTCTGCCTCGATGAGGCGTTCTGTGATCTCGGTTTCGACCTCATCATAGGCCGCCTCAATCTCATCTTCTGTCACGCGGAAATCTTCGATATCGATTCCGTCAAACCGGGCAGTCAGGTCACGCAGAGCGGCGTCCTTCCCCTCCTGCACCTCTTGGATGATCGCCTCAACCGGCTCACGTACACCATCAATGTCGGACCGGCGGGACTGCACCCAGGCCCCGACCTGCAGCGGTTTTAACATATGGAGATGCGTTCGTTTCAGAATGTCATAATACTACGTCTGGCAGGTATTCCTGCTGCATGAAAACCCGGCAGACTGGTCGGGTCTGGTCAAGTGATTGAGATTAACATTCATGCAAATGTAAAGGATTATATTCAGACACGCCCGATGCTCTGGTGAGGATATCTGAACCGGATGCCGAAGGCCCTGCGGAAGGGGGCTTCGGGTATCGCAGGTACGGCGGCACAGAACCACACCTCGTGTCTTTCGTGCCTCATGCAGACACCCCGGCCGTTTACGGGATACTCGCCCATACGCTCATTCAACGTATTCTCACTCCTCCGGCCGGGCTGTCTCTGGTGTTTTCCTCCCTCTTCCGCCCTGCACGAACCTGTGCCCCCCTGTCCCATTTATCCAATGTGGAATCATCAACTCTTCCCGTATGGGAGAAAAATCAATCTCAGGGACAGGGGTTCACAACCTGCGGCCGTATCATAAGGCCTGATTCTCTCGCACCCGGCCCCCTTGTGGGACAGGGCAGAGGATATATACCGCTCCAGTGACACCATGCTTTCCACAAACCCGGTGAGCGGCCCAGGTGGTTTTTGTATTCAGGCAGAGTTCTTTTCAGCCTGAACCGGCCCGCTCATTCCGGCTCTGTCCTTGGTGGCCTTCCGTCATAGCGGGTGTCTCTGACATATTGCACCCATACGACGGTTCCTCTGTTATTCTTCCGTTTCATCTTCTGCAGCACTGCTCTTCTCAGCGTTTGTTTCGAGCCCGTTGCGTCTCCGGTACCAGATTCGGCCCCATGCAAGTATCATGCCGATCACAAACGCGAGGGTGATGCTGCCCACAAAGGAGATGACCGCCATGATGCCGGTCACGGCGAGCGAGTCTGTTTTGGTTGCGTGAATGCCCAGCTCAATCGCCACGAACAGGAGGAGGGCACCGAATATGCCGGTGGGAATGATTGAGAGCACGCCGGCTGATGCAAAGAAGATGGCAAAGGCCAGCAGGATGATGCCTGCGATGATATTTGCCCCGCCGGTGCGTGCACCGAAGCGGTACTGTCCGGCCATACCGCCTGCGCCGTGGCACATGGGAAATCCACCGAACGGAACAGTGACCAGATTCATCACTCCAATGGTTGCAGAGAGGCGGTCCGGTTTGATTTCGTGACGGAAGAGGTCAAGGGTCAGCAGGGATGTCGCGAGAATGGCATTGGTGATGGTGAGCGGCACCTGCGGGAGGACAAGGTCAGTGAATGCCGGGAAAAACACCTCCGGTGAGGGCAGGAAGAACCTGGGAAGGGCGGGAATGATAAATTCCGGCATTCCGGAGATGAGAATTCCTGCTCCCACACCGCCGAAGACCACAAGGAGTGCCGAGATATCCGGTATCCGGGTGTACTTCGCACCGACCCAGAAGAGTCCGATGACAAGCGTGGCCACAGCAAACGGAATGATGTCCCCTGTCGCAAACCCAAAGGCTGAGCGGAGCAGCAGGAGTGCAAGGGCCGCCTGCACACCCCGGATGACATTCTGCGGTATGTATCGCTTCAGTGCCTCCATCCACCGCATCAGTCCGGCCAGAAGAAAGAAGATACCGATGATGATGCCTGACGCAGCGATGATGTCATGTGTGAGTGAGCCTGCAATAACCACGGCCCCGATAGCCTTCATCGGCTCAATGGGTACCGGCAGGCGATAGTATAACCCGGAAATGATGAACCAGACAGCGAAAAAGAAGAGGATATGGCTGATATTCATGTCTGAGACGAGGGCCACCCCAAAGACGATCGGAAGAATGGTCCCGAAGTCGCCAACCGACCCTGCAGCCTCCCTCAGGGTAAAGGCAGGTTTCGGGAGTTTGTCTGCATTATCAGGGTGTTGTGTCAGAATATTCATGTAGTCTACGCCTCATTCCCGGGGAAATCAAAGTAGTATTATATTTTTTTTATCATAGGTATTGTGGTATCACTGTCTCTCTGCAGTAAAAAATATCAGGGAGGTACGTATCATAAACGGCCATGAGCGCGGCACACTGGAACGTGCCCTCAACGGTGAAAATCCCGGCACTCTGATCACGGCGGATTAAGCCCGCCCATCTCTTTTTCTTCGCCGGGTGACAGCGGGTGCAAAGAGGTGACTTTTACCATCTGCGGGAGACAACATATTGACAATGAAGGTAACCGTCCTTGCGAGCGGCAGCAAAGGAAACAGCATCTATATCGAAGGTGACGGAGGTGCCCTTCTGGTGGATGCAGGCATTAGCAGCCGCCGTATCCGGTCATCTGTTGAGGCCTGCGGGGGGGACATCTCTCTTGTGGAGGGGCTCTGTATCACCCACGAGCACTCCGATCACATACGTGGCGTTGATGTCTTCACCCGCCAGTGTCCGATGACAGTCTTCGGCACCGGGGGCACGCTTGCCGGGGTGAAAGAGACCCTGAAATCCCCGGGAACAACCTCCCTTAACCGGGTCATACCGGGGGAGGTGTTTGATACCGGCACGTTCTCGGTGACCCCGTTCTCCACCTCCCATGACGCAGCAGACCCGACCGGGTTCTGTATATCAGACGGTGAGGTGACCATGGGTGTCTGCACCGATACCGGGATGGTGACCCCTGTGATGATGGAATTTCTCTCCCATTGTGATGCCCTCGTCCTCGAGAGCAACCACTGCCCGGTGATGCTTGAAAACGGTCCCTATCCGGTATTTCTAAAACAGCGGATTGCAGACAAAAACCGGGGCCACCTCTCCAACCGGGCGGCATCCAATGTGTTGAGTGAACTCTGCCCCGATCTCTCTGTAGCGGTGCTTGCCCATCTCTCAGAGGAGAACAATACGCCGGAGAAGGCCCTTGCGACAGCCCGCGAGACACTCTCGCTCTTTTCTCATGACGTGGAACTGGAAGTCGGCCTGCAGCATGCCGTGACCCGGACCATTGAGGTGTGAAAGATGCCGATGGATTTTCTGGAATTTTCCCAGATCTGTGAGACACTGGAAGATACCCCGGGCAGAATTGCCATGACAGCTCTTGTCCGGGACGCCCTCTCGTCTCTGGATGAGGCGGACATCCCGCTTTTCATCCGCTACCTGATGGGGCGGCCCTTCCCTGACTGGGGCCAGGAGAAGATCGGTGTCGGGCCGGGCAGTGTCTATGACGCGGTGGCCTATGTGGCAGGCAGGGACCGCCGGGCGGTTGTCAGTGCAGTCAACCGCAGCGGTGATCCCGGAAAAACAGTTGAGTCTCTGCTCGCAAAAAAAGAGCAGACGTCCTTTTTTACAGAGTCCCTGACACTTGCTGACATCGGGCGTGATTTCACTCTCCTTGCCGCAACCGGCGGCAATAAGTCACAGAAGGAGAAGGACCGGGTGCTGCGCAGGCTCTTTGCGAACGCCTCCCCTCTCGAAGGGCGGTATCTTGCCCGTCTCCTCCTTGGTGAGCTCAGGATCGGCATCGGCGAAGGGACGATGCGGGATGCGATCGCAGGGGCCTTTGGAGTCAGCCCCGCTGCCGTGGAGCATGCCTGTCAGGCATCAAATGACCTTGGTGAGGTGGCACTCATCGCACGCAGTGGTGAGGATGCCCTGAATGAGGTTCATGTCGAGCCATTCCGGCCGCTGAAGATGATGCTTGCCAAACAGGGGACGGTGACCGGTATGCTCAGTGAGACTGGGGTTCTTGCAGCAGAATACAAATATGACGGCACCCGGTTTCAGTTCCATAAAGTGGGCGGCACCTGCCGGATGTACTCCCGGAGACTGGAAGAGGTGACGCATGCGATTCCTGATGTCGTGGCAATGCTCGATGCGGCCACACCGCATGATATCATCCTTGACGGTGAGGTCATCGCTGTTCGTGACGGTCGTCCCCTGCCCTTCCAGTATGTGCTCAGGAGATTCAGACGCAAACATGACATCGCCTCGCACATTGAAGAGATAACCCTCAAACCGAATATCTTTGACATGCTCTGGATAGACGGTGAGACGCTCATCGACCTGCCCTTTGCCGAGCGCAGGCAGCGTCTGGAGGCAGCCGTATCTGACACATATGTCGCCCCGCAGCTGGTGAGCGGGGATGAAGATGAGATTGATCTTCTCTACCGCACGGCCCTCGACGACGGGCATGAAGGTATCATGATCAAAGACCCCCGCTCCCCGTATACGCCGGGTGTCCGGGGCAAATTCTGGGTGAAGATCAAACCAGCGGTGGACACCATCGACCTGGTGGTCACCGGTGCGGAGTGGGGTGAAGGAAAACGGGCGCATGTCTTCGGGTCATTCCTTCTCTCCTGTCTGGGTGAAGGCGGGTCGTTTATACCGCTCTCCAAGGTGGCGACCGGATTTTCGGACGAGGCCCTGCAGGATATGTATGCGGCCCTCTCCGGTCTTGTTATTTCAGAGGAAGGAAAACAGGTTCATGTTGAACCGCAGATTGTGGTGGAAGTGGGGTATGCGGAAGTTCAGAAGAGCCCCAGTTATGCCGGTGGATTTGCCCTCCGGTTCCCACGTTTTATCCGTCTGCGTGATGATAAAAGCCCGGAGGAGATTGAATCCCTCCGGATGATTGAAGAACGGTTTGCCGCACAGTCTGCTAGGTGAGAGTGACGATGCGGTATTCCTGCCGCTCATGATCACCTTCGACATAGGCATAGTAGTCATCCTCATGGCCACGGAGTTTGCCGAAGTCCACCTCTCCCGTGAAATCACTGTATTTGATCATCATCAGGGTGCCATCTTTTGTCTCCAGACAGATTTTACCGTCTGAGAGTGGTTCCCCGTTTTCCCAGTCCGTGACACGAAACGCAAGTCTGGTGTGGTCCGCCCTCTCCCTGCCCGCATCCATATCCACCGCAGAAGAGGTCTGGATGTGATAGGATTCTGCATCTTTTACTATTCCTGTCGAGTCCCGCACAAAGATCATGATGTAGAAACCGACCAGATAGAGCAGGAGACCCGCCGCACCGAC
The DNA here is from genome assembly GCF_009914725.1 of Methanogenium sp. MK-MG. Classification (GTDB taxonomy): domain Archaea; phylum Halobacteriota; class Methanomicrobia; order Methanomicrobiales; family Methanomicrobiaceae; genus Methanogenium. Next base: position 5,876 of record NZ_JAAAWJ010000011.1, on the reverse strand, counting down.
GATGATGATGCCAAAGACCGGTTCGGGAAAATAATACCGGAATATCTGAACAACATAGGCGAATGCATCTGTTGCCACATACGGTTCAATGAGCACAATGAAGTCTGTTATCAGGAGAAATGTCCCGACAATCAGGTAGAGAATAGCAAGAATCAGAGCCAGACTCTTTGCGACCGGGTTCACTTTTGTCCGCCGGGTGTTTCTCTTACCGATGAAGTAGAAGATACCGATGAAGACGGCCACCAGGATGAGCGCTGCAATCATGATCTCCAGATACTGGTTTGCACTCAGGCCGTCGTAGACCTGATGTACCCCTGCTGCCCGGACGGGCACAGCAATCGCTGCTGCCACCCCGGACCCAAATAGTGTTCCCCAACACATATTCATATAAATTATGCTTCAGGTTTTAGGTATTTAATTATCGTGATTTATTCAGACGAAATCGAAGAGGTTCTTCTGGGTGGTAATCTCCCGGAGCAGGGTGCTGTGACCTGCCCATGCCTCCGTGCCCAGTATGGCGGTGGCATATCCCTGTGCCCCTGCGAGGTCTTCAAAGGCTGCGGGAGGCTGTGCCATCGCCCGGCGTGCCGCCTCCCGGATGACCCAGGTGCCGAGGGGGGCCCAGTATGAACCGGCGACACTCCTGATGACGATGGCCCGGGCTGATCTGCCGGTGGTGCGCAGATAGTCGAGGACAGCGAGGCGTGCGGAGTAGTAGGCACCGGCTATGGGGGAATACCCGGATTTCCCTTTCCTGCTTTCCCCGTCTGTCATGACGGCGCCCGTCGTGCCGCCCCACATACTGCCCGCCTGCCAGTGCTCGATCATCTCATAGCGAAAATCTCCGGGGGTGAGGATGCAGACGATGGTGTTCCCGTGCAGGGTGGCAGTAAAGACGAGATATTCGTCGAGTGCCGTGTTCCGGGAGACGGCTGCCCTGCCTGCCTTTCCCAGCATGTCGTCGACTGCGGTGATGCTCCACCGGGTCGGGACCACCTTCCGCTGTCTGCCCAGAAGGCCGGCACTCAACAGCTGGGAGACCTGATGCACGCCCACACCGTCCTGGTAGAGGTCCCATACCGCATCGGCTGCCTTCAGATCGGTGTCGCCCACTGCTTTTTCGACCGGGCGGGGGGTCCTGGCATTATCCAGGACATCTATCTTTCTCATATCCCCCGAGAGGCCGACCGGGGCAATCGTCCCGTCAAACCGGAGGTCGAATGCGACCGGCCGTGTGAACGCGACCTCCACATCAAGGGGGACAGCAGATAGGGCAATCTCCTGCATGGCATCCGCCCCGCGGGATGTGGCGGCGGTATTCCCCCGGATGGTCCGGGACCGGACGCTGACGATGTCATCAATGCTGTATGCCTTCTCCACCCATACTTCCGGATTGTCGCTCTCACCGATGAGGAGCGGCCCCCCGGCCATCTTTGGATAGGCATGTGTCCCGACAAAGACCGACGGTGCCCCGCCCATATAGGAGTCAGAGGCTTTCACCCGGATGGAGGCATGGAACCGTGACATCACAGGGCACCGGGGGAGGCCGCACATACCCTTGCCCTTGCACTGTGAGCAGAGCTGGCCGGGTCTCACCGGGCATCCCTCACGATGCGGATGTCCCGGCGGGTGCGGAGTGTGGCTGTCACCCAGTGGTCCCAGTGGCACGGTGCTGTGGGAACTGTCTCTGCAATCTCAAGCCCTTTTTCATCATCCCTGCCCTCGGTCACCTCCACAATGACAGAACCCCTGCAGCAGGAGTGATCAACAACGGTGTCTGCGTCACCGTCGGTCACGCCGAATATGGGAATGCCCAGGTGGGCACAGATGTGGCCGCAGACTGCTGTGGTGTCATCGCCGATGGAGACAACACCACAGGTGGTGGTATCCACATGGGCGTATAGGTCGCAGGCGGCGTGGTCGATGACTGCAATGCGCCCGGAGGGTTTTCGTCTCTCTGCCACCTGTGCTCTCTGTGACCGGACAGGGCCTGACTTGCACCATGCCCGGGAGATGTCAACAGGCCCGTTCCTGAGGAGTTTTTCGATGCCGTGGGCCTTGAGAGTGATGCCGGATACGGATTGTATCCCTTCCTTGTCCGGTGCAAGTACGGCTGTCTCTGCAGTGGCATGGCCGATGACGATGCCATTGACAAAGACAGGCTCCCCCGGTATGCACCCGCGGATTTCCCGTATGCAGTCTTTCTGCACCCTGACGTCTGCGGTCCGGAACACTGCGGAAAACCCGAGGCGGCGTGCTGCCTCCTCTGTGCGGCGTGGGTCCGTCCCGTTCCACCCAAAGACAATCCTGCTGCTGCATTCGATATGATACACCGGCCGGTCACAGCGTGCTGCCACAATTCGTCCGAATTCCTCGCCTGAAGCAGGTGTTTTGCCCCGGTTGAGAAGCCATGCATCCGTTCCGGGGGGCAGGTGCCGGATTACAAGCGACGGCGGCCGGGTATTGAAACGGCAGGGAAACCCGGATTCCTCTGCTGCTGTCCGGGCCATCACGCCTGCCACGATCATCTCTTCCGGGAGAAGTGCGGCGCTGACCATCTCGATGTCGCCCGCATCAAAGACCTCCGGCCCGTGGGCGATGATGGTGCAGCCTTCAGGCATTCTGGTATCTCCTCATTGCAGGCCTTTCTGTTTCGGGTATTTTTTTGGTCATGGGGGGTTAGATAAATGGTTCGCGTGTCTTCATTCCGATATCAAAGCGGGAATGGCAGTTTGGGCAGGTGCAGAATGCGTCCCCTGCCTCAACCCGGATGATCGTATCGCGGTCCATACACCAGCGTTGGTTGACGCAGGAAAAAATGGTTATGGTGCTGCCCGGCAGTTTCCGGATGACTGATATGTTCCGATGGCAACAGTGAGCGTGCCGTCTGCCACCCGTCACCGTGGATGACGCAGGGTTTCCTGAATCTCGTTCCAGAGAAGCATTCTTCCGTTCTCTGCCGCATACCGTGGGGAGAAGTCCGGCACAGAGAGTCTCCGTGCCTCTTCGATGGCCGCTTCCAGCCGCTCTGTGTCCGCCTCATCCCCGCGGATCATCACCCCTGCCCCCATCTCGGTGATGGCACGGGCATTATTGCCCTGTTCGGGGTGGTGCGGGTCGATTACCATCACCACCGGTTTTTGAAAGAAGAGTGCCTCGTGCAGGGTGGTGAGTCCGCCGTGGAGTATGGCAACTTCGGCACAGCAGAGATGGGCTAAGAGGTCCGGCACATAGCCATGGGTGTGGAAGTTGTCTGTTGTATCCGGCAGTCCCGGCGCCTGGGCAAAGACTTCAAAGGAGAGGTCACTGTGCCGTCCGGCAATCTCTGCCAGGTGCCGGTAGAGGGGGATTTTGAACGGTTCGCCGCCGAATGATGCAAAGATGGTCTTCTCTCTACACGGATACTCGTCACGGGAGATGTCGATGAGGGGGCCGATGAACCGGTAGTGGCTCTCATGTCCGGGTGGTATTGCGATATTGTAGCGGCTCACGGCCGCAGGCGGGGCAAAGTCGGGGATGATGACCTTGTCCGGCAGGGTGAGGTACCATGAGACCAGCCGGCCCAGGGCAGCCCATCCGTTCTCTCCGCCGCCTGCGAGGGTGGAGAACCGGTTCTGGTTGGTGATGAAAAGCACCGGCACGCCATCACGCCGGGCCGCCTCAACAGGCGCATACATCGTATCAGCGATGACGATGTCAGGCTGTATGTCTGCTATCAGGTTTCGTGCCTGCCGGTATGACCGGGCGAGGTCACGCGGCACGCTTTTTGAATTCCAGATCGTCTTTCTGATGCAGAAGAGCCCCATGTTCCCTGCGAGCGTCACTTCCCGGGGAGTGGTGCGGAGGCGCGGCCACCCTGCTTTGGTGAGGAAGGTGTGGGACTGGCCGTAGGCGGCGAGATGGCAGACGGCACCCTGTGCTTCACAGTATTGTGCCGCCTTCAGGCAGCGTGAGGTATGTCCCAGCCCTTCTCCGCAGACAAAGAAGAGGATGACCGGGTGGCCTGACTGGCTGGCAGGGGTTTGGTGCTCTCTCTTTGTCATCTGCAACGCTTCGCTCCTGTATGAACACACATTGGATAAAGAAACAGAAAAAAAGCATGGTATGGGTGTGGTGAGCACCGAACGCAGGGCGCGATGTCAGGTGTTGGATCTGAGCCTGTGATACTGCCCGTTGGAATTATATGCTGTCAGTTTCCCGTTGCTGTCATAGAACTCTCCCCCGGGATGGTGGGACTGCCCGTCAAGGTTTAGCCAGTAATGAGGTTCTTTATTCTCATCGGATACGATACGGTATGCCACGGTCCGGCAGTTATATCGATCTGATATATACTGTGAAATTGACTCGAAGTCCTGTTTATTATCGGTCACAAAGACCTCAGCATAGACATGGCCCCCTCCGTCTGCGCCCTCTGCCATAATCACACGGGCATCACCCCCTGTTGCTTCAACCAGTGATGCGATTAAAATCGCAAAATCGTCACAATCCCCTTTCAGGCCGAGTTCGATGGTATTGCTTGCAGGAGAAAAGTATTCGAGTCCTTTCGGGTCGGAGACATACGTCCATTTTTTATGCGTTTTTTCCCATATGTCGCATAGCTGAGCAATGTTTCTCTCGCCCGTATGGGATTTGTCAATCAGTGAAAGGGCATAATCCCTTGTTGTCGGGTGTTGTGCATCCATCGCATCCCTAATCTGCAAAGCCCACTCTTTTTCCTGAGACGGGATATTCAGGGCGGAAAGTATACGGATAAGACTGCCGGGTGAAAGATCGGTATTTGCGGATGATTTTATCATTAAAATGCCGTGGGTGGCCGTAAATACAACAACAAAAATGATCACCAGTTTGACCAGCATCGTTCTGGTATTCCACACCGGATGGGGCTTTTCCCTGTTGTTGTCTGTATGCTCCGGGTATCCCGGCCTGTTAAACGGAATATAATCCCCGTCATATTCGATATACTCCCGACCATTGATGACGATATGGTGGGCGTTTTCGAAGCGGTAGTCGACTCCGTCGATTGTTATGGTCTCATTGGTTGTGTAATACTCAGCTTCGATGTCGTGGAGATCAAAAGGAATCCTATCTCTTTCGTATGTAAATAATTCTCCATTACATTCCAGAAACTCTTCACCATTGATGATGAGGTGGTGAACATGGTCAACAACGAAATTTCCCCCTTCATTGTTGAAACTCTCGTTTTGAACATAAAATTCATGTTCAAAGCAGATGCCCTCGTTCTCTGACTCACGGTTCTGTCCGGGGGTGTTGAGAGAGGTGTCGTATGCTTCTTTCCTTTCTGCATCTGAAAGAACTGCATACGCCTCATGAATTTTTCGGAAGTTTTTCTGTGCTTTTGGATGTGACGATGCATCGGGATGATGCATTTTTTCGAGAATCTGGTATGCTCTGGTGATCTCTGAGGGGCTTGCATCACGGCTCAGTCCCAGTGTCTCATAATATTGACATTCTGTTTCCATTGTGTCATCTGCTAACTATTTTTGATCGTCTGTAATGGATGATTTAAATGGTGATCATTGTAATATTATTTATATTTTTTTACAATTGGATCGTTATTTGAGTAAATTATTAATATGAATCTTTTGAAAACCGGCAGCATCGATCCTTTAGCCGGCACTCCTTTTGCATCTTCACGATCAAACAGGCGGGAAGCCCACGACTGTAGTCATGGGTAGTTGACGTTGGAGGAGATCGGCCATGTGCGTTAGCCATGCAAAAAAAATAGTGCAGGCTGGTCGTCACCGTTCTGCAGAGTAACAGTACTTTAAAATCCGGCAGACCCTTTCTCTCAGACTCACCCCTCAATACCAATCTAAAATGCCTGCTATGCGAGTATTTTACCTAAATTCTCCCAT
>NZ_JAAAWJ010000109.1 GCF_009914725.1 Methanogenium sp. MK-MG | reverse complement strand
AGTCTGGGGAATGAAGCAGGAAGCCTCTGGGTCTTTAGCCCAGAGGTAGTTCACGGGTGAATTCCTGGATCGGCACGGGGTATTTTTCCTTCTGTACGAGCGGTATCGGAACGATAGGGCAGAATAGGTTTAATTCAGCTCAAAAAATTTATCTCTTGTAAGATTAGCCTGTTTAAGAATTGAGATGAGCGTTCCACGTGGCACCGGATTATCTGATGAAATCAGGGGGAGTTTTGTCATCCCTCGACCTCAATTACCGAGGTAAATTTGTGCCGGGACGTTAATGCAGGTTCCAGATCCTTGATAATGCCAAGGGCCCGTGCATTTTCCAGATATAACTCTATAGCTTCATGGATGTTGTCGAGTGCATCCTGTGGTGAATCTCCGCAACTGGCAACCTCCAGTTCCTGACATCTGGATACATACACCCCTTCCTCTTCCCATATTGAAACGGTAAACCGCATTTTTGTCATTATATCTACCCGTTAACAAGTAGTCTATTCATGTGCATATGATATTAAAATTCTGCCTCGTACTTTTTGATTCAGAAATAATGGTATGCGCCTGTTTGATTGTCATGACAGCATGAACCAGAACTCCATGGTCTCCGGAATCAATAGTATACACTGCGGTGCAGCATCTCCCGATATGAAGTATGTATATGTTCATCCCTCCATCTCGTTTGAGCATCCTGGAGTGCAACCTTCCGGCTCATCAACGTGGAGGGGGAGGAAGCAAGCCCATCCGGCTGGCACTCTGGTATGAAACACGCAGACACTGTTGTAATAGTATGTCTGCCCGAATCAGGAACTGCAATATGGCACGTGTGCACATTGTGGCACATATGCACAAACGTAAAATGCCCTGCATATCAATACACAAGTATGTCTTCCGGCACGAGTGAAACCGGCAAAAATACGATCAAGCGCATCCCCGTGAAAGAGCCCACCTGGAGGAACCTCCATGACCTGAAGGATGCCGGACAGAGTTACGACGAACTGCTTGCCGGGATGGTCCGTCGCGAGCGGGACTACCGGGACTGGAAGATGATCAATGAGACTGAGACAGTGCCGGGGAATTTGTCGCCGTTGACCCGGAAGATATCATGACGGGCGAGTGACACAGCAGAGGTGTGGGAGGAGATTAAATCTGTCTAGGAAAGGTATACACACTCCCTTATCTATTAGTTCAAATATGTTCCATGTGGAACAAAATGTATCCATTCAGATCATTGCTTTCCTGCCCGGAGGTGATTCATAATGACATTGATGTCTATATTGAGACGGACGAGATAGATAAATTGGTGGGATTGCTGGCAGGACAGGCTCCACTCAACATTGCATTCCGCCAGTGATTATAAATAGTTTGGCTCCACTAAATTTGTAATACTTTAGCGTGATTAAATTGATATTTCATGGAGTAAATTGCACCGAAAAATTTGTGCTTCTGTTAGTATTCCTGGTTGTGGTTACATCTGCAATTGCAATCGCCTTATTTAATATACTGGGGATATATGGTGGATTTGGTGCTATACTCGTTTGTTTTTTTATCATGAGGTATCTTATCGATCAATATGGGGATCGGTTGTTGTCTTCAAAGGATTACCGTATCAATAATGAAACTTACGATAAATTGGCAAAAGAACAATTCTTTCATTAATTGGAGTGTAAATTGTGGACATTCAGAATTCACACATATTCAATTTTTATAAGGATAAAGCATTAAATGTTTTAAATCACCGGGCACAATTTGTCACAATATATGTCACTTCCATTATTGTTTTTCTTGCTCCGATATTATCCGGAATATCAGTTAAAGATGGACAAACCCTTTGTAATGGAAACGTACCTGTCCTTATTGCTGCCCTTACCATCATCCTTTTTTTAGCATGGGGATTTTGGGAATTAAAATACCGGGAATATCGATGGAATTATATTAAAATTGCAACCCGGACGATATGTAATAATGAAATCTTCCCGAAAATAAATGAGGAAAATAACCTTACTAAAGGTGATGTTTGTGATTTTATCCATAATAAAACACTGTTCCCAAAAAATTACATTATGAAAATTATAACCGATGAAATGACAGACTTGTTTGACGAACATTCTGATAAAAATGTGAAAAATGCAGACAAACTGAATGTGAATCCGTAAGCTGAAGTGCCGCGATCCCGGTAGCGGTAGTTTACTATCCTCCTCTCTCTCACCAAAGTACACATCTCCCTGTATGGGAATGACACCATCCGGTCCACACATTGTGGCATGGGCTGGCCTGGAAAATGCCAGAACCATCAGTGATTCATCCCTGTTTTTAGGGAATCGGGGGCAGAACTGACGTTTTTTGTGCTCTGTTTTACTGTCGGAAAAATGTGGCTATTATATCTGTTATTTGCTGGATTCGGGGCTGTTGGTGGATTTGTGGACGAACGCTGTTGACGGGTATGTTGCAGAGGGTGTATGGCATGTCTTGTGGTGAGATCTGCCCGCTCCGTCCTTCTGTGTGGATTGTTTTTTGAGCATTTTCCAGGGATTTATGCAGTATCTGACTTCAGATAGCTGTTATCGGATTTTTCCCACCGTTACATCGATTTTTCCTGTTTCTCATTGCGGTTATGAACACTGCTCTCTCATGCCATTTTGTCTGAATGACATTTTCAGTTCAGTCAATAGCTAAATAATGTCTGTTCCCACGTGGCCGTTAATGAAATACCATTAAATATGAATCCAAAATGGATATTATAAATATTGCACAATCCCATACACTGAGCATGGACCGTTACTGGAAGGGTGTGCTTCCTGAACCGTCACTGCGAACGGTTGGTGATATGGCTGGTGTGCTGGCAGCTCCGGATGGTGAACTGGATCCGGCCACCCCACTCTACTACATGTACCGCGATCTCGCGATGAGTGCAGACGATCGTGATATTCTTTCCCGCCAGAATTTACGGTATGACATCACGGTCATCCCTCCGGCAGTCCTCGGCGGTGAGTACGTCAAGACCAAGGGGCATTACCACCCCGACTCTCCTTCCGGCATCGGCTACCCGGAACTCTACCAGGTGCTCTCGGGCGAGGCGCACTTTCTTCTCCAGCGAAAGGATCTCTCTGATGTGGTGGCAGTCGCCGCATCTGCCGGTGAATTTGTAATGATTCCACCCGGCTATGGACATGTGAGCATCAACCCCGGTGAAGAGGTGCTCGTCATGGCAAATCTGGTCTCGACCCGGTTTGAAAGTGAGTATGCGTTGTATGAGGAGATGCAGGGCGGGGCGTTTTATGGTATGGAAAAGAACGGCTGGGAGAAAAACCCGCGGTACCTGGCGGCTTCCCCGTTCAGGGAACAATCCGCACGGGACGCACCGGAACCGGGTATCAGGCATGGCATGGATATATATGCACTCATCTCCGGCTCTGCTGATCTCTCGTTTCTCAATGAGCCGGAGAAGATCGCAGGCAGGTGACTGACTTGGTCCTGTCTGTTTCCGGCGGGCCGGACGCCCTATGTAATCCGGCAAAGCTGCGTGTCACGGAGAAAGCAGGCAGGAAGCCCACGACTTTAGTCGTGGGTAGTTGACCTCAAACCTGATGAAACAACGAACACGTGAATTGCCACACATGAGGTAGATATGTGACTATGTGGGACACAACAGATGTAACAAAAGTGCCTTTCTCAGAAGGTCAATTCACTGCCCGTTGAAAACCCGCATGATGCCTGTGGTAATCATACACAAAAACGATTTGTCAACGTGGATTTTTGACTGTTATAGCAAATCAGAGATCAGAAAAACAGAGAATTGTTCAAATTCAAAAATGAGAACGTCCGTCAGGTATATGTATGTATGCCGACATATGTCCGTGTATGTCCACCATTACATCAATCAGGATAAGCACGGATATGAGGGATAAACTATCGGAGTTAAAGGTGCATCCGAAGGAGTCTTATGAAGATGTAATTAAGCGCCTTGTTGAAGATTGCGTTGACGATGAACCATTAAGCGATGCAACGATACAGGCGATAGAAGAATCACTGGCCGATATAAAAGCAGGAAGAGTTTATTCCTTAGAAGACGTTGCAGAAGAACTGGGTCTTCATTGATATGAGTTATTCTGTTCTGGTGACAAAGCGTGCAAAAAAGAGTCTTGCAGAGCTTCCGAAAAATATCGCCAAAGAAGTTTATCTGGAATTAAAATCCCTTTCTCGTGAAGATAATCCCACAAAATACGTCAAAAAATTAAAAGGCAACAAAAATCCTCCGTTTTATTCTCTTCGTGTGGGAAGTTACCGCGTGATTCTTAATATTGAGGACAATGTGATGGTGATTCATGTGATTGAGGCAGGTCACCGGAAGAAAATATACAGGAAATATTAATCCCGGTGGATTTTTGTAATATCTATGCCTTTTTCGCGGTATTTGAGTTTATTCCGGCCCTTTTTTCTGGCTCTCTCTTCCGCAGCCCGCTGCACCTTATCAGACCTTATCCTCTCCGGAAGAACAGATGCCGGTTCATCATCAGGATTCCGGGGAACTAGTGCCAAGTCAAGCCTCAAATGTCGGATAAAGACGAGATAGTTTTATTCGTGCATCATCCGTCGTAAATTGCCACTTGATGCAGGCTATCTTGTTA
>NZ_JAAAWJ010000108.1 GCF_009914725.1 Methanogenium sp. MK-MG | reverse complement strand
TCTGTCCTGAGTATTCACGGTCGCAGGCAAGACCAGTTTTCCTTCCTCAACCAGCACCCGCACGGCAAACCCGGTAAACTTCACCAGGAACATCACCACGGCATAGATGCCAAACGCGATCAGAGGAGACCATTTGAAGAATTTCGTATCCTTTGCGGCAAGAATATTGTTTACCACATGCGGAGCACAGGCAAGACCGACGATCAACAGAATCCCAAATGAAAAGAGGAACTCCGGTGTACAGAAGGCGTATGACGCGTATACAGGGGACGGGTAGAACGGCTGCACCATATTCGGGTCAATCGATGCGAGCACTTCGTTGATATGGGTCAGACCGCCCGCGGAGATGATGACCAGGGGTGCCATGATAAGAACTCCCACGATGAGAATCATTCCCTGTATCAGCGTCGTCCATGAGACGGCATACATACCGCCAATAACCGTGTAGACCGTGATAATGACGGCCGATATGATCAGTGCTGTTGTATGCGGAATATTAAACAGCCAGACCAGAACGAGACTGATGGCAGTGTACTGGCCAACGAGATAGATCAAAGAGACGACAATCCCTGACACCGCCGCAAGTCCCCGTACCGTCTTCGGGCTTTCATAGCGGTGTGCGAGGTAATCCTCGACCGTCATGTACCCGGTCTTTTTCGAGACCGCATGGAGCTTTGCGCCAAAGACGATGATGGCAAAGGCTGCTGCCAGCGGAACGAAGAGCTGTTCCCAGATACCCGGCCACCCGGATGAATAGCCAAATCCACTGACACCGACCAGGGTCATGCCGGAACAGACCGAGGCCACCATCAGGATGGTAAATACCCAGAACCCAAGGGAGCGGCCCGCAAGAATATAGTCTTCGGTATTGTGTATTTTCTTTGAGGCCCAGCCCCCGATACCGATGAGCATGATACCGTAGAGTGCGATGATGCCAATCGTGATCATATCAGACATCGGGATCGTCACCTCTGAAATGCAGGCCCCACCAGATGAGGATGCCAAAACAGACTGCAAGCGCACAGGCCACAGACACTAACGTTATATCGGGTAATCCAAACATGTAACTAGGGTAATGTGTGGTATGTTAACATATAACATGATTGCATTTTTTCCGGAATATCATGCAGGTTCCTGAAGAAAAATAGAGAAACGGTTATTTTTTGGGAGAAACGGTCTTTGAACCGCGCGTCATCGCAATCTTTCCGGTCCGCACCAGTTCTTTGATGCCATACTGCCGGAGAAGACTCACCAGTGCGTCAATCTTTCCGGTGTCGCCTGTCACCTCGATAATGACTGTGCGTGTTCCGACATCAATAATCCGGGCCCGGAAATTATCTGCAAGCTGCATCACCTCGGCACGCGTCTGCCCTGCTTCAGCAGCGACCTTTATGAGCGCAATCTCCCGTGCGACATGACTCGTGTAGGTGATGTCGCTCACCTTGATGACATTGATGAGTTTATTCAGCTGTTTTTTCACCTGCTCAATGATCTCGTCGTCTGCAATCACAACGGCAGTTATTCTGCTCATCCCAGGCTCTTCACAGCTACCGACGGCGAGACTCTCAATATTAAACCCGCGGCGGGTAAAGAGTCCTGCCACCCGCGAAAGCACACCCGGACGGTTCTCTACCAGAACTGAGATTGTATGCGGTTTCATCTCTTCTCCCCCAGTATCATCTCATTGATGGCAGCCCCTGCGGGGACCATGGGCATGACATTCTCCTCACGCTCAATTCTGAAGTCAAGTAAAAACGGCCCGTCGTGTGATAGTGACTGCTGTATCGCATCGGATACATCAGCCGGATCAGTCACACATATTCCCGGCACGCCGTATGCCTTTGCAATACCGACAAAATCAACAGACGGCATATCAGTGTAGGAATACCGCCTGTCATAGAACAGTTCCTGCCACTGGCGGACCATGCCGAGGTACTGGTTATTCAGGATCATGACCTTTACCGGGATATTATACTGGACAACCGTTGCAAGTTCCTGAATATTCATCTGGAAACTGCCATCCCCTGCAATGTCAATAACCGGTTCATCAGGACAGGCAATACTGGCACCAATGGCTGCCGGAAACCCGTAGCCCATGGTGCCCAGACCACCGGATGTAATCCACTGGCGTGGACGCGTAAACGAAAAATTCTGTGCAGCCCACATCTGATTCTGGCCCACCTCAGTCACAATTATTCCCGCACCTTTGAGGATGTCAGAGAGTGTCCGGACGATATACTGGGGAGTCAGTATACCGGCATCAACAGTTGCATGCTCTGCTGACTGTCTCTTCCATTCAGCAAGTCGCCCGTTCCATGGGCCCCGGACTCTCTGTTCCGTCAGTTTCTGGTTGATCTCTGTTAAGACATACCTGACATCTCCTACTATCGGAAGGTCAACAGCCTTATTTTTACCAATTTCAGCAGGGTCAATATCGATATGAATGACCTGTGCGTTGGGGGCAAACGACTCGAGTTTTCCGGTGACCCGGTCATCAAACCGTGCACCAATGGCAATGAGGAGGTCACATTCAGTGATGGCATAGTTGGCACTCTGTGTTCCATGCATCCCAAGCATCCCCAGGTTCAGGGGATGATGGGACGGTATCGCACCCAGTCCCATCAGGGTGGTTGTGACAGGGATCATCATTGTCTCTGCGAGCTGCATAAGTTCTGCATCACCACCGGATGCAATCACCCCGCCGCCTGCATAGATGACAGGGCGGGCCGCCCCTGAAATCATGCTGACAGCCTTTGCAATCTGTCTCGGGTGCCCCCGCACGGTCGGCTGATACCCCCGTATCGTAACCGTGTCCGCTACAGGTTCGGGTTTGTCGACAACATCGGTCTGCACATCCTTGGGAATATCGATTAAGACCGGTCCCATGCGTCCGCTACCGGCGATGTAGAAGGCTTCATGAACAATCTTCCCGAGTTCACCCGCATTATTCACGAGATAACTGTGCTTGGTAATGGGAAGAGTAATTCCTGTGATATCTGATTCCTGAAATGCATCATTTCCCAGGAGTGTGGTCGGGACCTGCCCTGTTATTGCCACTACCGGGACGGAATCCATGTAGGCTGTGGCAATCCCTGTAACGAGGTTGCAGGCCCCGGGCCCGGAGGTGGCGAGGCACACCCCCACTCTGCCGCTTGCCCGTGCATATCCGTCTGCAGCGTGAATTGCTGCCTGTTCGTGGCGAACAAGGATGTGCCGGAGTGGAGAGTCATATAATTCATCATATATCGGCAGAACGGTGCCGCCGGGGTATCCAAAAATGGTGTCCACCCCTTCGTGCACCAGGCTCTCTATCAGTATGTTAGCCCCGTTTTTCATTTATCATCCCTCAGTAGTCTGTTCATCCCGGCAATGACTGCTTCAACACTTGCGGTGATGATGTCAGTCCGCGCGCCACGGGATGTTATTATTTTTCCGTCCTTCCTCAATTTAACAGTTACATCTACCAGTGCATCTGCACCACCGGTAATCGCATCCACATGATAATCCTCAAGACTGATATCGGCAACATCTGAAACAGAATCCCGCAGAGCATTAATCGTCGCATCAACAGGCCCGTTTCCTGTGGCTGCACCGGTTATTTCGTTTCCGTTCACTGCCATCGTCACCGATGCCGTCGGAATTGACTTGTTTCCGGAGACCACCGTAAACTGGCGCAGGCTGATTGCAGGAGTGCACACCAGCTGCAGCACCGTATCTGCAATAGTCATCAGGTCAGCATCAGTGACCCGCTTGCCTTCATCTCCCAGCTTTTTTACTCTCGTGAGAATGGCTGCGAGCTGTTCGGCGGTGACCGTATAACCCAGTTCATTCAGGGACGCCTCAACAGATGCTTTCCCCGAATGCTTTCCGAGGACAATCCTTCTGGTTCTTCCGACCATCTCAGGCGGTACCGGTTCGTAGGTCCGTGCATTCCTGAGCACTCCGTGTGCGTGAATACCACTTTCATGGGTAAATGCCATGGACCCTACGATGGCCTTGTTCGCCGGAAGATCAATTCCTGTCAGGCGTGCCACCAATGTTGAGAGGGGGTATATCCGTTCAGTATGAATGCCGGTATCCATTCCATAGAGCACTTCAAGCGACATCACCACCTCTTCAAAGGGAGTATTGCCTGCCCGTTCACCCAGACCGTTCACTGTCACATGCGCACATGAGGCACCTGATTTCAGTGCGGCAATGGTATTCGGGAGTGCAAATCCGAGATCATTATGGCAGTGTATACTGACCGGTGCAATGCCTGCCAGAGGAGGTATGAACTCTGCAGTCAGTTCAGGTGTCAGAATCCCCACGGTATCGCAGAAACAGAGCCGGTCGGCTCCATGGGCAACGCCGTCTGTGAAGATACGGGATAAAAATGCCTGGTCTGCACGGGACGCATCCTCACCTGAAAGTTCAACGATGAGTCCCCGTTCCTTTGCATACTCAACCGCAGACATGGCCATCGCATATACCTCATCACGGGTTTTCTGCATCTTCTCTACAATATGCAGATCACTCACCGGCACAACAAGATGTACAGAATCAGCACCTGCGTCTGCGGCCAGGTCAATATCATAGGGCAGTGCCCGCACATAGGTGCAGCATTCACTATCAAGCCCGGCATCAGAGATTAACCTGATTGCGGCAAGCTCTCCTTCGGATG
>NZ_JAAAWJ010000107.1 GCF_009914725.1 Methanogenium sp. MK-MG | reverse complement strand
TCTAATTGAGAATTACTTCCGGAGTGAAATGATGAACCGTAAACACCGTATTTCTGACCAGTATTCAGTAACACAGGACCGGATCCTGTCATATCTGGCGCTGGGGCTCGAAGCGGGAAAACATTACTTTAAATCCAAGTACATTGCAAAAGATCTGGGTCTGTCATCAAAAGAAGTCGGCACAAATCTGGCAATTCTCTCGGAAATATGTGACGAACTTGATATATCCCGCTGGAGTTACTCGAACAGCACCACATGGCGTGTTCTCCCGCGTGCTGCATAATTTTTCAGTAATGCTCAGGTCTGACCCCGTGCCTGAACTGATTAACCCCACTTATCCTATCTGTTTCCTCCCTGATCCCGGTCATTAAACCAAAGCATTAACATGATTACGGGAAATTTCTTTTACATGGCTGATAAAATCGTGGAATTTGTATCTGATATTGAATTCATCGCAAATATTGATGAAAAAAAAGACTGTCTCATGAATCAGGGCTCCCAGTCTGACGAGGTCTCTGTCACTGAGGGTAATCCGCTTGGCCTCTGGTATAACATTGATGTGCCCAAGGGACACGGGCTGAAGGCCGGTGACAAAATCCGGATCAGCATCGAGAAGGTATAATAGATGATACAATTAAGCGGAGGAGACAGTTCCCTGGTATCTTCCTGCCTGAATAAACGATACCGCAGTGGTATTATACACCGATGAATACATCCTGGCTCTTATCCGGTGCTCTCGTCGTTCTCCTTGCAGGTATCTGTATCTGCGGATGTGTTACTGATGAGGAGGCCTACTCCTCGTCATCAGCTCTGTATGAACATGCAGAGACGAGAATCAGTGAAATAAACTGGGACACCGGTCCACCTGAACTGATTGATGCGAGACTTCAGGAGGCAGAGGTGGACCTGAACGAGGCCTATGTGATTGTGAATACCATTCAGCCGAACCCTGAATCTGCTGAACCCAGTGCCGCATATGCGCTGCGTGAACTGATTCTCGGAAAGACGGTATATGTCTCTGCTGCCCGTGAAGTGGCAACAGCCAAGGTGCACATCCTGAATGCAGGCGACGCGGCAGAACTCTACCAGTATGCTGACTGGTATCTTGAGATGCATGCCGCTCGGGGAAATCTTGAACTTGCCCGCACAAAACTATCGCTCTCTGATACCCACATGAACGGAATCAATATGACTTTGGTCCCGATGGAGATGCGTTCGGATATCGCTGAGGCAAAGGCCCTGAATGCCAATTTTGCCGGGCTCATCACCTCACTTGAACGGTCTGTCGAACTGGCCCTTGAACCCTGATACTACTTTTTTTATGCCGCGTTCAGGAATCCTGTGAGCCTCCTGACTGCCGGCTGCACCAGGGCGTCACCATACTGCGCTTTTGTTGTTTCCAGACTGAAGATATATTGGTTTACGTCCTGTGCACTCACGATGAAGTAAAATGCTTCACCCGATTCCTGGACTGTCTTTTTCACAGGTTCTCCATACCGCTGCTGGTTGCCGGTGAGAATGGTACCGGTCCCGCCGTCCACAAGCACCCAGGTCAGCTGGGAACTTTCCGGTTTGGTGACCGCCGTCATGCTGACATTTATCCGCCAGAATCCAAACGGAATCTGAAACATATCTGAAAATCCATTGCCCGGGCCGGTATATGTTGCAAACTGAACTATTTCCCCTGGCATCCATATCTCAGAATACTCAGGGTCTGATGCACCAAAATGCGTCATGTCAGCCGGAAAATTAGTGACCGGATAGCCTCCCTGCCCACTCACATAGACGGTGTCCAGGTCAGTGTTTTTTGGAATATTCCATACCTGTGGTTTTGCCTGCATGGTATATGCCGGGAGTTCGCCTGCAGGGTTTTCATATGGTGAGTCAGGCTGAAAATACCCGGAAATTCCG
This sequence comes from Methanogenium sp. MK-MG, assembly GCF_009914725.1. Classification (GTDB taxonomy): domain Archaea; phylum Halobacteriota; class Methanomicrobia; order Methanomicrobiales; family Methanomicrobiaceae; genus Methanogenium. The sequence continues at coordinate 2,829 of NZ_JAAAWJ010000107.1, read as the reverse complement.
CCAATCCCGGAAATGCTGTCGAGTCCCTGGGAGGCCACTGCGATGATGACCACAATGATGATTGCACCAGCAAAGGTGAGAATATCTGCCCGTTTCACATCATTATCTTGTACAGCCTTTCTGATAACTTTTATTCTCGATTTTCAGGCGTATGAAGGGGTTTTAATACGCACGCAAACGCACAGTTAAATAATATCGGGCTGCAATTTTTGAATATCTATGGACCTGCAGGAATCACGAACCTGGATACTATTTTACCTGATCTCATTTGTGGTGCTGCTGGTCTCTGTGTTTCTGACATCAGAAGGCATCCTGGTGGGAGTCGGCCTCACGATGCTCATTGTGGTGATTGGAATAAATCTTATGTTTATGCTCAGTCAGGTGAAAGAGGCCACGAAAAAGAAGGAAATGATGGATAAAATTTCTCATATCGACAGGAAAGGTGCGGGTGATAATGGGAAGCGCTGAAGATCTTTTGATATGGAGGCGGTGATCAGGCGCCCCTCTTTTTCTTCTGGTATATCTTTTGAATCGAATTATATGGATCGTAGAGTTGTTCCACATCCCTGCCCATATACTCCGTCTTGCCCATGACATAGTATCCGCCTTCTGTAAGTGCCGGTGCAAATACCCTTGCGAGTTCGTCCTTCTGTTTTTCGGTGAAGTAGATGGTCACATTTCTGCAGAGGATAACATCCAGATACTGGGTCACCGCCCGCCCGCTCATCAGGTCATGGCGCGAGAACTTCACGAGATCCCTGAGATGATCTTTGACCTGGTACGACCCGTCCTGCTGTTTGTCAAAATGCCTGCGAATCCGGGATTCAGATAGGTTTTCCAGTGCTTTTCTGTGATAAATGCCCGTCTCTGCCTTTTTCAGGGCCTCTCTGTCGATGTCTGATGCAAATATCGTCACCTGCACATCCGGGTACAGCACTTTGGCCTCATGGCACATCAGGGCCAGGGTGTATGGCTCTTCGCCCGTGGCACATCCGGCACTCCATATCCTGATCTTTTGTTTCCTGCGTCGTATTTCGGGGAGAACTTCACTTTTAATGAGATCAAATACCTCCTGGTCCCGCCAGAATTTAGTCACATTGATGGTGAGGGCGTTCCGAAGTGCTTCCTGTTCTTTCGCGCTTGAGATGATGAGGGAATTATACTCAGTATACGAATCCATTTCGTTCATCCGCATTCTGGACTGAATTCTCCGCTGGAGATAGTCTGCTTTGTAGTTTGCACACTGTATGCCGATCTTTGATTCTATCGTGCGCAGAACCGACTGGAATTCTCTGGTGTCCATTGTGATATCAACTAACCCTGTTACTCTGTTTCTGTTAATGCAGGCATTCTGCCATACACATTACATTATGTTCATGGACAACACTGCCCATCTCTTCTGTTTAGGCACTCATATCTTCCGGGATTATTTCTGTCCGCGTGTAGAGACTATGTGTATATACTGTCTTTGAAGCACACAGGATAAAATCCTTCAGTGCCTGACACATAAAGACATCAGACAGATTCTTTGGTGACTGCATCTGTCTGCGGATTGTAACCGATAATCAGCCCCCATGTCAATGAAAATTTTATATGAGACATAAATCAAACAGATAATATTAATGGACTGTTCCAGACTTAAGATTGTGATCTTCGGTGCGTATAATGCCGGTAAATCATCATTTATTCAGGCAATTGATCCGGAATCTCACCATGTCGAAGCAAATAACTGTGACATTCCGACAACAGTCGGGCTTGATTTTGGCCGGACAGTGATCAATAACCGGAAAATATACCTCTTTGGCACACCGGGACAGGAACGGTTTGAATTTGCCCGTGGCATTATCTCCCGTGGTATGGACGGGGCCATTGTTGTGGCTGATACCACACGTGACCTGGATGGGTTGACTGAGCAAATTTGCCACGCCCTCAGCGTCTCCGGGTATCCCTATGCCGTGTTTCTGAACAAATGCGATCATCCTGATTCACGCCCCGACCGTTATTGTGCTGTGACAGGGTCTGCCTTTTCTATGGAGATTTCAGCTGTTACCGGTAGCAATACTACCGAAGCACTGCATGAATTTCTGGAACGGTATTTCTGAATGTGTGTGCCCCCGGGCCAAAGCAAATAGTATAATTTGTTCCGGGTTTTACTTACATCAGTTATGTCCAGGATTGGTGTTGTAACTGGTCTTATCCTTCTTCTGGCGGTGGTTGCCGTCTCTGCCGGGTGTCTCTCATATTCCATCGCTACGGTATCGTATGACGGTGATGGAGTGCATGTCGGTGTGGATAATAAAGGGGAAGCAAGGGATGCTGTGATGCAGGTAACGGTCTTTGATCTCTCTGATTTCAAACAGGTGGAGGTGGATAAAATCGTCCGTCCCGTGCATCTTGATGCAGGAATAAATGATGTCATATTTGACGCAGACCTGCAACCGGGCCCCTATCGTTTTTATATCTATATGATGGAAGGCGGGGAGCGGCTTGGCTGTGTGATAGAGAACCTTGAGGTCTGAAGATGACTTCGTTTATTCGGGCAGCTGCAGGTAAGGAACCCTGTGATACGTTTTTTATCAATGCCCGGGTATTCTGTCCGTTTACCGGGGAATGGGAAGAGAATGCCTCGTTTGGTGTAAAAGACGGGCGTGTCGCAGGGTTTGGGACGTATGCTGCTGGACAGACTGTTGATCTGCGGGGAAAACGTGTCATCCCCGGCCTGATTGATGCCCATGTGCATATTGAAAGCTCTCTGCTGACTCCTGCAGAGTATGCACGGGCCGTCTGCCCGCACGGGACCACCACAGTCTTTGCTGACCCGCATGAGAT
>NZ_JAAAWJ010000106.1 GCF_009914725.1 Methanogenium sp. MK-MG | reverse complement strand
TAAACAGACACCCGCGATGTTGGAAAACCTATCGGATCATTGTTGGAGCTGGAAAGAGTATTTAAACTATCATTTTGCGGTATAAATTAGGACAGTGCCAAAATACGGCCCGGCCACCCCGCCCACTAGAAGGATGATTCCTTCCCATACAAAGGAGATCAGGAGGAGTCCCCCCATTAACAACAGAAGGTTTCGGTGGTCACTGTCCATTCCGAACACCTCCAACATCAGCGAGGCGCTCCAGCATCCCGGTGATTATTCCATCGATTTTTTTCATGTCATCATACATCCCCTGGAGAAGGGCAATCCTCTCCTCCAGTTCCTTGGGCATGTCATCTGTCTGGTAGCGTTCGATCATCGGCGGAATTTCCTTTATGACCACCAGAGTCTGGGTGTGCCGAACCTGTTCCAGCTGCTGCATGAAGGTTGCGATGAGATCCTTGTGAGCATAGACATAGACCTTTCGCGTCCCGGGTCGCGTCCGTTTCACTATGCACCCGGCACGTTCGAGCACCTGGCATTTGTTGCTGACAGAGGCGAGCGAATACCCTGCCTCCTCAGCAAGATCCGCCATCGCCATCTCCCCCGGCTCGATGAACAGGCGTGCCATAAGCCATGAGGAAAGAGCATCAAGACCATTTGCGCCCCCGATACCTGTCTGGAACATCCGGATGAACTCATCCTCAAGTGCTGCTGTTGCCGGTAGTTTCATATTTTCACCATATTTATTATCTATTAAAAGTGGTGTGGTTTGATTATATAATGGTTGCATCCCTTCTTCGTTTGATATCATGGAGTGGGGTGGGTTTGCCCGCAATGTTTCTGGATGGGAAACAATCAGGACGACGTCATCCTGCCTGGGAGTGCAGGTAGTTTGTATCTTTGGGTATCCGTGGTTATTCCATCCCACGTGTGGTGACAGAATGTCAGATCGGTGAATCATTTACTCAAACCTGAGTGTCATGAAGGTATCCGGTTCGGGTGTCTTCTTCGCATTCCTGCTATGGTAGAACGGAAGCCGTTTCATCCGGCAAAAAAAAATTGCAATAGTTGTTCACATTCGGCATGCAGTCATCATCGATCAGTGAGCGTATGTGCGAACTATTTTGAAGTCAAAGGCAGGGTTATATCCAAATGTCTCCTATTAGTGGATATGACAATGAGGATGAAATGGTTTGGCATATGCCTCTTAGCAGTATGCTGCCTGGTAATACCGGCAGCCGCCGCAGACAGTAATGATATACCGGCAATTACGGTGTCAGGCGCCGGGTCTGTGACCACCGCCCCCGATGAGGTAATAATCTCTCTCGGTGTCGAGACGACCAGTACCGACCCGGTCACCGCCCAGCAGGAGAATGCGCAGAAGAGCGCTGCGGTCATCAGTGCCCTGAAAGGACTCGGTATTGCATCAGAGGATATCAAGACATCCGGGTACAGGATGTACTCCCACACACCGGATGACGACAGTCCCTTTGCCGGAAAAAAAGAGGTATATGTGGTCTCAAATACCGTGACCGTCACCTATAACGACGTCAGCCGTGCCGGTGAGATCATCGATACCGCGGTGATAAGCGGTGCTAACAACGTGAATTCCGTCCGGTTTACCATCAGTGATGAGAAGGCACAGTCCCTGCGTGCACAGGCACTGATTGCAGCGGTTGCCCAGGCCCGCGGCGATGCAGATACCCTTGCAGGCGCCCTTGGCGTGACCATCACCGGCGTGCAGGATGTCACGACCTACGGCAGTCCAACCCCGATGGTTTATGCTGATAACATGGCTGGTGCCAGGATGGAGGCTGCAAAGGGCTATGCACCCACACCCATCGAGGCAGGCACCCTTGATGTGACGGCAACCGTAAACATCGTCTACGCAATACAGAACTAACTCAAAACGAACTCCTCCAGGTTTTTTTTCTCTTTTTTTCCTGCGTAAGCTACCCGGGATTCTTTTTCGGGAAGATCTGTTCCGGTAGATATCCGCGCTGGTGTCAGCGAAACTACCTTGCCCTTATATGGAGATTTTCTGCCGGAACAAGGATTCCCGGTTTCATCCTTCGATAGGAAGATATGTACACAGGTTAACGAATGCGCCATGAACAGCGGACATTCCAGATATTTTTCACTGCAGGATTTTGATCTGTTCTGCCATCTTCCAGAGATGAATGAATACGAAAAACGGCTGCTCACCGAGCGTTCTGAGCGGTTTGTGGACGGAAAAATAAAACCTCTCTATAAGGTGCTGAGGGACGGACTGGGATACCAGATGTCGAGAATCGGGTATGATGACCGGGACTTCAATTATGTACATCTCGCATTCTTTGATACACCGGCAGAGGAGAAGGATACGTTTCTGAATATCTTTATCGGAAAGCGTAATGTCCAGATTATCACCAATACCGAATACCCGTCCAGTATCGGGGCATTTTATCAGAATATGAAGGACGATCCCGAAGGGTTTGACGCTCTCGTTGCAGCCCTTCCGCCTGACCGACGGTTCAGCTCCCGCCTCTATACCAAAATTCCCCTTGGCCCGGTCGGATGGCATGAATATTACTTTCAGCTGGTGTTCAAATACAGCCTTGGCCAGACGTCTGCTGCCTCCATCATGAAACGCATTGACGGGGTGCGTACCGGCTTTGATAAGGCGATACGAAAAGGGCTGACCACAATGGAGATTGACCCCCGGTACGGTGAGGACACGACTGCCTATTACAAATCATTTTATCAGGGCAGGAATGCGAAGAAGACGCCGGAACCGGATGCCTTCATGGCACTCAGGTTTGAGTACCTGATTCCTTTATCTGACATTCTGTCACTGGATCAGGATGCGGTCACCGCAGAACTGATGCAGTGTGCCGAGCAGCTCCGTCCGTTCATCGCGTTTGGGAATCGACAAAAATAGTTTTTTTTAATTTCTTCGCTTTTCTTTCAGAGATTTTCGATTTGGGTCAGCAGGCAGTCTATGATGTCACATGCCTTTGGCATCATGTAGCGACACGATCAGAGATTTTCCACTTGTGGTATAGCACGGGACTTATTCCTTTTGCACCTGATATTCATACCAAATAAGCGAATAACAGACTTTTTTTCGGACTGATTCTCCTGATATTGCGCAATACCATCTCCCTGGGACAATTCCTGCCGGAGATGTGACTGAGATTCTAATCCTGGCATCCATTACTTCATCGTCACTATCGGTGAAACGGAAGAGTGTGTCCCCGGGGCCAATTAACGTACATGAGAGTGAGTCATTTACATCTTCCCACGAAAAGTCCAGAGAAGCCTGGGTTGTGCCGGCGGAAATATCCAGTGCATACCATGCAGATTCTCCCTCCCGCATCCAACCACTTTGTTCTCCTCTTGTCGTGGAGGTATCTGCGGGGCATGATACCACCTGCAGAGCTGTCTGTGGCCGGGATGAAATGGGCTGATACAGGATCGAGGACAGTGCAGACTGGTCGTCTTCAACCCATACGATACCTTCATCCAGAATTGCTGGCTTCATGGAGGCGTGTTGCTTTCCGATACATGTCGTTTGTGTCTCCAAGAGGTCACTGCAGATGATCCGTCCGTCTTCTGACCATGCAGCGATGTTGTCACTGATGATTGCACCGGAACGACATGCGGGCTCGGCCGTGAGGGTTGATATGCCCTCTTCAGTCGATGCGAGATGAATCAACCCCCCATCCTCCCATATAACTCTCCCTCCGTCGATGCGGGGCCAGACCGCCGCTGACGTGGTGCCGAGGGCAAACATTCTCCCTGACCCCAGGTCCAGCGAGACTATTGAATACACATCCTGGTCGGTTTTTTCAACCCAGATTACTGTGTTTCCCTCAATGTCGGGAGAGAAACAATCGGTTTTTCCGGTGGAAAGACCATAGGACTCGCCATCTTTTGTATTATACATCCAGACTCTGCGTTCACCTTCGAATCCCTCTTCCCAGACGATGCGGTATTCACTCACGCGTGGATTGTGCTGGGGCCTGTTTGTCTGGAGAGCTGAGACCGTTCCTGCAGAAAAATTGTAGAAGATAATATCTGTTGTGGACTCGCGTTCCTCCTCCCATACTGCGAGATCACCGTCAAGATCAGGGGAGCGGGCATTGGTCGCACGGGAGCGGATGAGTGTCTTTGTCTGTGATGTGGTGTTGTATGAATAAATGGCACGGGCAGATCCTGGGCAATATTCGGGGTCGGGATAAAATGGGGGTATGCCTTCGATCCACACAATCCGGTCCCCCCCGGCTGCCGGCGCAGATATTATCTCATACGGGTGAGCGATTGAAAACGGTCCTTCGTCTGCAAACGAGACTGCTGCCCCGGTTCCGGCAAGAATGGCGGTGGCAACAATAAAGTATGAAACGATTCCTGCAGTCTTCACCTGTTCTCCCTCTTCAGGAGGACCGCCACGGCCATAACACCGGCAATTATCCCAATCAATATGATTAACATACCATCAGGAAGATGATATCCGTTAAAAACGGTTGCAGCCGCATTTTTACTGTCCCCTTCCTCAGCGGCATCACCCCCTGGCGAATACTGTTCTTCTGCAGTGAACGAAAAGAGCCGGAGTTTGCTGACCCCCAGTACTTCATCATATTCAGTCGCGATGAAATGATTGTTGCCGATCTTTGGATTGTGTAATGACCCGCCTATGTGAACGGGATCAATCATTGTCCTGTTTTTGGTGTTATATAACACAATTTTGCCAAAAGATCCCGAATATCTCTCCTCCCATACAATCCATTCGCTGTTGGATCGCGGAGAATAACGGCGGGATGTTTCCGGGAGAGAGAGGGTTGTCGTCTCCATACCGGGAAGTGTCGTCGCCACAATATCCGTTTTGTACGGTCCGGATGTTTTGGCGTCTTTATAATACAGCGAAGCTACCACCATCCCCCTGCCCACAGAGGGTTGCGCGTATGATGCGCCGTCAGGAGGGGAGAGGGTGAACTGGCTGCGATCGGCCAGCGAGTAGATGGTGATGGTATCGCAGTATCCTT
>NZ_JAAAWJ010000105.1 GCF_009914725.1 Methanogenium sp. MK-MG | reverse complement strand
TTCTGCTCTTTTTTACTGCCGGAAAATGACGGTTGTAATGCCTTTTATTTGCTAAAATGGCGGTTGATTGCGGAGTATTGTGGGGTTGCTATTGCTGGATATTTTGGGAGGACGTATGGGTTGTCTCGACTGAGAACTGCCCACTCCGGGCTTCTGTGTGGACTCGTTTTTCCTGGGCGCAGGCCATTTTGGAGGTTATTTAAGCGTTGCTTAATCAGATGCGTGGATTTTTGCCCAAAATGACATGAATCGTACAACACGACTGATCTATGAAGAATTCCCGGAGCTGAAATCGTGTGCCCTTGACACTTTCATATATCCCGCGGCAGTATTATCACCGTCTGCAGGAATCGTTAGAGTATGGCAGACAACAGCATTTTTTCCTTCCATTCAACCGTTCTGTTTGTAGACGATGTGGAGGTTTCAAAGAAATTCTACACTGAGGTAATGGGAGAGGAAATTGAGCTTGATCTCGGCATAAATGTTGGTTTTAAAAGTGCACTTGCAATCTGGGACGGCAATTACGGCAGAAACGTGATATTCGGAACTGCTGATGCCGGAGATGGAGGTTTTTCATCAAAACGGATGCTCGAACTATATTACGAAACGGAAGATATGGACCAGACATTTGATAAACCGCATGATGCCGGTGTTGAGTTTGTGCATGAGGTGACTGCTCAGCCCTGGTGCCAGCTCACCGTACGCTTCCTTGACCCGGACGGTCACATGATCGAGGTGGGAGAGAGAATGGACGTCTGTGTGAAACGGCTGGCCGCATCCGGCATGTCAGCGGATGAAATTGCCGCATCCACCACCATGCCACCGGAGATTGTGAAGCATATGCTTGGCACGGATGAACAATAACCCGGTGTTCGGGAGAAATTCAGTCACTACAAAAAAGTATTTGGCCGGGTCGGGAGAGGAGTGAATCTCCGTCCCAGTCATGTCAGGATGTGACAAGCACCGTCTGTCACACCCGCTTCTCTGTTTTCTCTCTGTCTGTTTCGTTTCTCAAAGTGAGAAAAAAATGATCAGATCGCCTTCAGGCCGAGCGCCTCGTTGGTGATGCGCACCGACTCTTCAGCGGTGTCCGTTCCCTTCATCATTGCACGGATGGCGTCAATGTTCTCGACGACGACGTCCGCCTCCTGGTGGATGGCCTGGAAGAGATAGAGCTCATTGTTCTTGCCGACCGCAACCGAGTCCTCGTAGACGCAGGACTCCCAGAGGTCTCCGCGGGGGCGGCCCATGTCCGAGGCCAGTTCCCTGAGTTCCGCCGTGGAGGTGATGCCGGAGGCGCCCTTCACAATGCCGATTCTCGGGTGCTTCTTTATCAGATCAAGCACACCCTCACGACTGGCCTCCCGTGCCAGTTCCATCCTGATCACATGCATGTGCATAAAGGTCGTCGGCACGATCATCGCGGTCGTCACGATATCAATAGACGGGAGGATGGTGTTCACATCCGGGCCGTGGTGGGACGGAATGGTGACCGGGTTGAGGACAATGGCGTCCACCGGGCCTTTCTTGATCCCGCCGGGGTCGGAGCCGCGGCGCACCATCGTTGCAAAAACCGACTTCACACCATATGCCTCGTCTGCCAGCTGGATGATCCGGCACAGACCAGTCGTATTGCAGGATACCACACGCACAAAGTCAGCGCCGAAGGCATCGTGGTAATTACAGGATGAATTAAACGATATGCCTGCCAGTTCGTGCTTCTCGCCGCCCTGCCATATGGCCTTGACGTTGTAGAGTTCATAGAGCGCTTTATTCGATTTTCCCACACCGCCGGGAGTGGCATCGACGACGATATCACACTGGCGCAGCATGCCCTCCACATCCCCTGCGACCGCAATACCTGCCTCATCAAAGGCCGGTTTCTTTGTAATATCTGCAATATAGAGAGAGTATCCCCGCTCGTTTGCAATATATGCCTCACCTGAGGGCCGGGTCTTTGAGACCCCGACAACTTCCATGTCCGGCTGGGCGGCCACTGCATCGGCCACCCGTTTGCCAATAGTTCCGTATCCGTTAATTGCCACTTTGATCATAGCTGCACACCTTCAGATGATAGTCCCGGGCCCGGCACACCCCCTGTCTGCAGGGAATGGCATGCCTTCGTCCGTCCCTCTCACCTGATTATGCAATTGATACAGCGGGAATACAAAAAAAAGGTTCTCTTTGAATGTGCGTGAGACGAGACAGGCCGGTGTCCATGAAATGACGATGGTCAACTATCCCGGCCTGAAGACCGGGGAGGAATTGCGGGGATGTTGAAAAATGACAATGTTGAAGTGACCTGTGCTCATAGTAGTCCTTTGATCAACACTGGGGGTGTGGGGAATAAAACAGAATGTATGCCCGCGATGTGGGGAACCGGTGCCGGGGGAGGGGGCCACCATCTGCATGGTCTGCGGCCAGTCCCTGAAAAAGCGTTACATGATGCAGAGGGAAGTGGCTGTTGTGGCCGTTCTTGTGGTGGTGGCCATTCTGCTGGCCTACCTTCTTTTTCCGGTTTTTTTCGGTGCGACAACCGTCACAAGCACCGGGAATGTCAGGTTTGTAGTCACTCTTTCAGACGGAAGTGCGTCCATTGAGTATGGGGGCAGCGCTGACGGCAGGGACGTGGCAGACCTGCAGATAGCGATTCTTGCAGAAGATGGGCGTTCATCGCAGAGGTTCTCCTTTGCAGACCCGCAGCCGGGGACAGTTCTCGGACCGGTTGAGACAGGCACTGTGGGGAAACCGGTTGGTATCTATTATGTTGCCGTCTACGCCGACGGTACAGAGATAAATAATACCATTCCCATCTGAAGGGCTGGTGAAGGAGCAAAGAGACGATGGCAGGGGACCTTGATCGTGAATATGCAGTCTGGGTAACCCCGGACGAACTCGGGAAGAAAAAGGAGATTCACCTCAAAGGGAAGACAGTCACCTTCAGGGTTCCCGAACATATTGACGGACATGTGGTGCTGCGCCTGAAAGGCCTCGGCTCCCGGAGCGGGTCGCAGACCGGTAACCTGCTTGTCCGGATCAATCTCATGGAAGAGGACCGCAGCACAGGAGGTGCACCCTTCAGCCGCAACAGGCAGCGCTCTTCACCAAACGGTGGATTCGGGCCGTTCTCATGGATGTACCGCTCGGGGGATCAGGAGAGGCAGAGTGGGCCGGGGAGCCCGTTCACACAACGTGAGGTGGTGAAGGATCCGATGCAGCATCGGCGGGCAGGATTGCTGATCACCGGTGCGGGACTGGTGCTTGTTGCAGGAGGATATCTGGGAATCCTGCCCCTCTCTGCCTGGGCAGGGAGTATCATTGTTGTGGCAGGTGTCTATGTCGCCTTCTTTGCCTGAAAGGCTGTTTTAGCCCTTGAAATTGGTAAAATAGTTGTCAATATATCCCTGTTTTTGTATCAGGGCCCTCTCCTGCGGGTCGCGGATGAGGTGCACCCCTGTGGTCTGGACTGCCGGACAGAAGGGGCAGAGGGCAAAGGGCACATCGTCTGCATGATCCCGCACCGGGCAGTAATATACCCACCCGTCCTGCTCGACAGAGAGCCCGCCCGGAAAGGGCGTCCCGACAGGGTGGCCGGGCCCGTCCTCCACATACATCGCATAGCAGGCGAGTGCATAGTGCAGTGAGAGGAGGGCGGGGCCCTTCTCCTCTGCCTTTATTGCGGCCGCCCTCTGTAGCATCCGGCAGTAGTCTGCAAACCCTGTCCGCAGGGAATCGGTGCGCCAGGGCCGTTCGCCCTCATAGGCAGCCGCTGTCAGCAGGCGGTGATGGGTGTCAAAGATCTCCTCATGGACAGCTTTGAGGAGGGGGTCACGGTAGTCAGCGGGAATGTCGCGTGTCTTGCGTTCGAAGTTCACCATCATCCGGCGAAGGCTCTCCTGCGGGTATTCCCGTACGTGGTCTGCAAGAAGAAAGAGCAGTGCCTCTTTGTTTCGGCATGCTGCCGCTTTGTTCCAGAACGCCTGTATCAGAGCGAGACTGGTCCGGTATGCAGGAAGAATCTCTCCGGACGGTGTCGTCTCCCTGCATATAACCGATGCGGTATCCACAATACAGTCGATCTCCGGCCGGTAGGTGGCATCCCCCGGCTCTCTGTCTCCGGATATCCATCTCCGTATCCGTGAGAGAATCCCTGCCATGCCATCTATTCAGCACCGGCAGATGATGAGTCTTCTGTTTCAGGCAGACTGTTTCTCAGCATATGGGTAGAGAATGGATGAAAAAAGAGAGGCCTTGTGTTTGCCCCCCGGAGACACTGCCGTGCGGGCCTATGTGAGGCAGATCTCACAGCCTGTGCTGGCGAGAACCCAGTAGCCGCAGCCGGGGTTGCAGGATGCCGGACTCATATACGTACCGCTATCCGTGTCATAGGTGTAGATCTGATCCGTCAGCGCCCCTGCCGGGTCGGATACCAGATGATCGGTAAAGGGCACCATCTCTGTGCAGCTGCCGATCATATTCCAGCCGGGTGACATCTGCTCTCTGTAGCAGTCCAGTGCCTGGCCGGTGAAGGTGAGTGTGCACGGGCCGGTCGCTGACACCCAGATCCCCTCGCCGGGCGGGACACTGGCCAGGTCATCCACCGGTTCATAGATGTTCACATTGTAACGGTATACAGAAACTGCCTCCGGCGGGACAATGACGGTGGCGTTCACCACCGGAACAGAGATCATGTTCCACCCTGCTGAGAGAGCGACTTCCACGGTCACGTTTACCGGGATCGAAACGAGGTTAAATACAGCATCGACGTTTGCCCCGTCTGCGACTGTGACGGTCTGTATGGCCGGTTCCTTATATCCCGCGAGCTGAACGGTCACGTTATAGTCAGCCGGTGCAAGCGGCATCGTGCTGTTCGTCAGTTCTCCTGTATCCAGACCGTCAATCCATATGGCGGCTCCTGCGGGAACTGATGTGATTGTAAGGTCTCCCTGCGGTTCAGGAATGGGAACGAGGTTAAATACGGCATCGACGTTTGCCCCGTCTGTTACAGTGACGGTCTGTATGGCCGGTTCCTCATACCCCGCGAGCTGAACGGTCACATTATAATCAGCCGGTGCAAGCGTAATTGTGC
>NZ_JAAAWJ010000104.1 GCF_009914725.1 Methanogenium sp. MK-MG | reverse complement strand
CTTTGAGCCTGTGGAGGCAATACCACTACATCACGTTTCTGTGATGCAAGTGTTGTCAATGAAGCAGGAAGCCACGCCCTTTAGGGCGTGGTAGTTCACAGGTTTTTGAGAGAAGAACCTGATACCTCATAGTTCTGCAAGAGGCGTAAATTCCTCATCTTCAAGAATTCTGTTCCAGCGTGCGTCCACCTTTTTCCAGCAGGCATCCTCCATCAGCCGCCTGATGATCTGGTCAAAGGTCTCTCCCTTTTCGCCGAACTTCCTCAGGTTCTCTTTGGTATCAGAGGAGACTGCTATCGTTGTAGCCATTATAATCAGTATATTGAATATAACTGATATAAAAATTGTGCAGTGGGAGTATCTGCCAGTGAATCTGCGGAGGCATCTGCCGGGTGGTATCCGTCACCCGCAAATCCCACCACAGACGGACAACAGAAGCCGTTCTGCCGCATCCTCTTTTGCCAACACCCTCTCTCAGTCCGTCGCATAGTTTCATGAGTAGTGGTTATTGTCTTTTGCCCCGACAATGGCAAGAGGCATATTGGATTTGTAAAATAGAGAACGTAATCGGCAAAACACCGTGCACATCACACACCTAAACCATGACCAAAAAAGCAGGGGAGAGAAGATGCCTGCCCGGTCTACAATATCACAGTCTCCGGTATGAACCCGCCGGAATGGGGCAATGCCTGTGAATCCTGCTTTGCCTGCATCAACTACTGTCCCCGGAGTGCCATACAATCGGGAAAGAAGACTGCTGCACGGGGCAGATACCATCACCCAAATGTGAGTATCACCGACATGATGCTGCAAAACGGCCGGGAATGATCAGGGTTATTGTCCCCGGAAATCTTTTTGTGTATGCCCGCACTACTCCGGATGTAAGAGGAAGAGCATATGCCAAAGACAACTGTCCATGAACTAAAGGGAACAGACTGGGAGGCAACCGTTGAAAAGAGCGACCTCCCGGTTGCCGTGATGTTTTACAGCCCGACCTGTCCACACTGCAAAACGATGGAACCGTATTTCCGCAATTACGCAGAGGAATACGCGGGGAAGATGCTCTTTGTCAGGCTGAACCTGGCAGATAACCCATGGATCGGTGAACGTTATGGAATAATGGCGACACCGACCTTCGGATTCTTCTGCGCCGGAAAAGCGGTGCAGAGTTTTTCAGGTGCTGTATATCCTTCGATCATCAAGACACGGGCTGACGAGGTGCTGCTGCACGGAGCGGAGTGTGCCGAGATGTCATCTGCAGTTGACTACGAGATCAGCGGGTATGCATAACCGTGTCTCTGCCGGAACCACTACAATTATGCGCACATGAGTAAAATCATATTTATTGCATTCACAGGAGATAGTGTAACAGTTATGAAACTCTGCATACCAATCAACGAGGATAACGGGCTTGAGAGCATCCCATACGGCCATTTTGGATCGGCACCGGCATTTCTTCTGGTCGAGACAGAGACCGGCGTATGCTCACAGATACCGCCCACAAGTTCAACCCATGGCAGTGGTGGCTGCGCACCGGCAGAAGAACTGGCAGAACATTCTGTTGATGCAGTTCTTGTCGGCGGAATCGGCAGGGGGGCCATTATGAGCCTCAATGGTGCAGGAATTAAAGTATTCTGCGCCATACCCGGCACAGTCGGGGATAATGTCCAGGCACTGAACGACGGCACACTCGGGGAAATGGATCCTGCAGGCGCCTGTGCCGGTCACAGCAACGGCGGCGGCTGTTAAGAGACCCCCAAAATAATACTGCACATCCCTTCATCAGGATGAGGCATCCCTCATCCTGTATATTCCCGGCACCCGGCCTGCATCACAACCCATAACCCGCTCTTCTGCCAAACTATTTTGTTGAATATATGCCATGCCACTTTCCGATGCCACCACAGTCCTGAGGCACTACTTCGGGTATGACTCTTTATACCCCTACCAGGAGGAGATCATCCAGGCCCTTGCAGAAGGGGAGGATGTCCTGGGAGTCATAGCCACCGGCGGCGGAAAATCCCTCTGTTACCAGATACCGGCACTGATATCCGGCGGGACAACAGTTGTCATATCACCGCTGATTGCCCTGATGAAGGATCAGGTGGACACCCTCCGGGAATGCGGGGTGCCTGCCGCCTGCATCACCTCACTGCAGGACTACGCCGAACGGCGGGAGACGGAAGCGGCACTCGCCCGCGGGGCAGTGCGGGTGCTCTATGTATCTCCCGAACGGGCGGTGAAGACAGAGTTCTTCTCTCTTTTGAAGAAGGCACATGTCAGCCTCATCGCTGTTGACGAGGCGCACTGCATATCCCAGTGGGGCCATGAATTCCGCCCGGAATACCGCGAACTGGCCCGTCTCATCCGTGAATTCCCGCAGGCACCGGTGGTGGCACTGACGGCGACGGCAACACCTGCCGTGCAGAATGATATCATCGCACAGCTCCACCTCCGCCGCCCCCGCCGGGTGACGGGCAGTTTCTACCGCAAAAATCTCTGCTATGAGGTCAGGCAAAAGAAGGACACCAAAGGGGCAATCCTCTCCTATATCCGGGACCACCGGGGGCAGTCGGGGATCATATACTGCCTCAGCCGCAAAGGGGTGAAGGAACTGGCAGACACCCTCCGCCTGTCCGGCATCCGTGCCCTGCCCTACCATGCGGGCCTCACCCGGCAGGCACGCGAGGAGGCACAGGAGGCATTTGTCCGCGATCGGGTGCAGGTCATCGTTGCCACGGTCGCCTTCGGGATGGGCATTGACAAGCCGGACGTGCGGTTTGTTATTCACCACGACCTGCCCCGGTCGCCTGAACATTACTACCAGGAGACCGGCAGGGCCGGGCGTGACGGTGACCCTGCAGACTGCATCCTCTTCTATTCCCCCGGCGACCTGCACCGGCAGGCGTTTTTTATCCGGCAGGAGTCATCTGCCGCCCGGCAGAAAGCGGAGTATGCAAAACTCGGAGAGATGGCCGCCTACTGCGAGGAACACCGCTGCCGGCAGGCAATGATCCTGCAGTACTTCGGGGAAGAACCACCGGCGGGCGGCTGCGGCACCTGTGATGTCTGCTGCTCTCCGCGGGAACGCTTTGACGGCACGGCGATTGCCCGGACGGCCATCACCTGCGTGCAGAATCTGGAAATTCCCTGCGGCAGCAGCCACCTCATCGACCTGCTCCGCGGGGCGAATACAAAGAAGATCCGTGAAATGGGGCAGCGGAATGCCACCGGCTACGGAACCGGCAAGGCATATTCAAAGGATGACTGGCGCTCCTTTATACGTGAACTCGTCCGCCTCGGCTATCTCGAACGCGAGAGCGGCGTCTACCCGGTGCTCACGGTGGGGGAGGCGGGCAGGGAGCTGTTGGCGGCAGGGGATGATGCAGACGCTGTATTTTTAACCAGGACAAAGCTGCCCGCTACCCGGCAGGAAGAACCAGCAGACCCGCTCTTTCTTAAGCTGAAGGCACTCAGGCGTGAAATTGCAGACCGGGAGGAAATTGCCCCGTATATGATCTTCTCTGATGCGGCGCTCCGGGCGATGATCGCCTCACGACCGGAAACGGATGCGGCGTTTCTCTCCATCAAAGGGGTGGGTGCCGCCAAACTGGAGCGGTTCGGCCGGTCTTTTATGGCGGCACTGAGACCTGTTGAAAACGTGCCTGACGGGTCGGCGGCAGAGACCCTGCGCCTCTATCGTGCCGGGTGCACCATGACAGAGATTGCAGAGAGACGCTCCCTTACACCGGATATATGCGGCGCCCATATCGCAGCAGCCATCGATAACGGCGAACCGGTGGAGATCGATGACCTCGTGCCCCCCCACCGGCAGGCAACCATCAGGGAGGCGGCGGCACGGGAAGGGACACAGGATCTCCGGCGGCTGAAGACCATCCTCGGCGAGCGGTTCAGCTACACCGACATCAGGCTCACCTGTGCGGTGGACCGCCAGCATGCCGGGAGATAAAACGGCTTTCCGGTCAGGATAGGCACCATATTTTTACCGGAGTGCAGTCAACCACCCACACGGGAACTATTTCTACGGATAGAGTCCCAAGCCCCGGTCTTTAGGCCGGGGTAGTTGACGTTCTTTATGCATACTGACAAGCTCATCCTGGCTTGCCACGAGCTGTTCATATGCCGTCTCCATCTCCTCATAGGCAACCTTCAGTTCATCCTCGGTCTTTTTCCGTTTGACAATCTCCCACAGACCGTTCATGAGCAGGGTTATTTGCCGGACATCGGCCTCATCATACACGGCTTTTTTGTTGGCGACACCTGCGAGGATGACGATCTTTTCGTTGTCAAAGACGGGAACCCCCAGGTAGCGGTTCAGGTGTATGTGACCTTCCGGAGGTTTTTTCCGGTCACGGGTGGCGGCCTCAAAATCATTAATGATGGTGGCCCGTCTCTGGCGGACCGCATCCCCCCATATGCCGGTCTGTTCCAGCGGGCAGTCTTTCCGATGTTCCGGCACATGGGAGTCCTTCATTGACTGTCGGGACCAGCTGTATATCGAAAGGTGATCCTCATTCCCGCTGACAAAGGCAATGTAGCCATACTGGCTGCCGGTGATCCGGGTGTTCTCCTCAACTGCGTAGTCCATAAAGTCATGAAACGGCAGGACGGACTTCTTGTAAAAATCAAACAGTGCCTCCAGACGCTGCTCATCGAGTAGTAGCTGTTCCTCGGTGTTACGCTTCTCAACGGCGAGGTTTATTTTATGCGATAGTTCGGCAAACTGTGCCTTCGGGTCACCGCCTTTCTGGAGATAATAACTGGCCCCGCTGTTTAATGCCTCAATCACCACATCCTCCCGCCCCCTGCCGGTAAAGATGATGAACGGGAGTGCCGGGGAATGTTTGCGTACTGCCTGTAAAAATTCAATGCCGTTCATCCCCGGCATCTCGTAATCCGAGACGATGGCACTGTATGCTTTGGTCTGAATCAGCTCAAGCCCTTCAGAGGCAGAACTGGCGGTATCCACAGAAAAAGTACCAGTGCGTTCCAGGTAGATTTTTGTGAGGTCGAGCAGTACCTCTTCATCATCGACATACAGGATTGAATTCGTCATAGGATCCCCGGGCAATGTATGTGGATTACTGTTCAGAAGCTATATATTATT
>NZ_JAAAWJ010000103.1 GCF_009914725.1 Methanogenium sp. MK-MG | reverse complement strand
TCATTGTTTTCAGTATCTGCCGCATCCCGGAACCGAACACGCCGTGCTGCACAAGGTGCTCAAGGATATCCTCATCCGCCCCGGGGATGCCCAGATGAAGGTCAGTATTCAGGATAGCACATATATCAAAGACATTCTCAATCGCATACTCAGTACGTTTGTAGATGCCGTCTTTGATAAGGCCCAGCTGTTTAAATGAATCCGCAGAATCCGGAAGGTTCGTCCGGACCAGTTCAACGCTCTCCGACATCTCCCTGAGTTTGATGCGGATGACGGTGCTCCGGATGGACTCGTTCATACGATCGCCTGCGTGCCGATATAATCATACAGCCGGTGTTTGAATGCATCGAACTCCCGTATCGTTTCAAGGGCCGTATCGTAGAGGAACCGTTCGTCGGGACAGTAGAGGACATGCCCCCGCAGGACCTCCATCCGGACGTAGAGCGGCAGATTCCCAAAGATCTGGATGTCATACCGGTCATCGAACAGTTCGGAAAGCACTGCAAACCGGAACTGTCCCCCCTCCTCGCGGTCCCCGTCGTAGCAGATGCAGAGATCAACATCAGATGTCTCTTTCGCCCGCCCTTCTGCAACGGATCCATAGAGGATGATAAACCGCACCTTATCAAAACCCTCAATAGTCCTGAGCCGTTCGAGTGCACGATGAACAAGTTCCTCTGCCATTATCATCCCGAAAATCCCTCGTCCAATAGGTGGCATCTCTCCTGCATTAACATTTACGCCGGTAACGGGGCGCCCTCCACCTTTGCCGGGAAAGGATAGGCTCCCCTCCTCTCCTGAGGGAGGGCTCATCCGGCACCTGTGTGAAATTGCACGAAAAAAGAGAGGATCATTCCTCGCTGAGCATCGTCTGCGCACACTCGATCATTGAGGCGGCGGCCTTCAGCTTTGTCCGGGATGTTGTATAATCGCCCGTGTCGCATGCCTTTTCTGCCTCATGACAGAGTTTTTCCGCACGTTCTGCTCTGTACATATTGACGATACACGCTCTCTCTTCGGATGTCCCCACCGGAGTTATATGTTTGTGCAGGAACGGTCCCGCCGATCACATTAGCTCCTTTTCTTCCAGGAAGCAGGCAAGCAGGCGTATCTGTTCGGCATCGTCAACAGCCTTCTCCCGGTCCTCCCGGACGGACTGAAAACAGATATCTTAAATCAGTCCCTGAGAAAGAAGCCCTAATGATACCGCGGAAGCGCCCCGGCACCTGTCTGTTGTGCAGGACAGCGGTGGGGAAGAAAGGAGCCCGGCGGCACCTTGATGACTGCCTCTCTTCATCGGGATGGCCTGAAGGATTATCTCCCTCATACATCATCAGGATAGATGGCAGACGTGACCCGTCCTCATGGATGTTCGTTCTCGCAAAACACGATGCGCAGTTCAGTGACCTTGATCACCTGCTGCGGGATGTATGGATGGGAGGCGACGATGAAGATGAATACAGTTCCTTCATCATCGGTGGCGTGACCTACGTAGACGTTGAAACGGACAAGAAGATCCCGCTTGTCAATAGGATAGAGGAGGGGCAGCTCTTTTACTATGCATATGACATTGGCGCCCCGACGGAAGTCAGGCTCAAAGTGGTGGCTACAACATCCGTGATGCCCCCGGAGGGGCCGTGTTGTCTGATCGCACGAAACCTCCATGTGCTACCCGAATGCTGTATCTGCGGGGATGACGCAGAATTTCGGGCGGTTGATCCGGATGATTTCATTTCTGGTGAAGATGATGACGCCGGGCAGCACTACTGCCGGGATTGTCTCAGGCACTTTGACAGTGCATTAATCCGCCCTATCGCAAACTCTCCGCGAACTGAAGCATGTTTCCGTTTGGACGATATGGAAGCTGCACTTAACTGGT
Source organism: Methanogenium sp. MK-MG (assembly GCF_009914725.1). Taxonomy (GTDB): domain Archaea; phylum Halobacteriota; class Methanomicrobia; order Methanomicrobiales; family Methanomicrobiaceae; genus Methanogenium. The sequence goes on along the minus strand of NZ_JAAAWJ010000103.1, from coordinate 3,345 downwards.
ATCCTCCGGGATGGGAGATGAGTGATCTAATCTCTGACAATATGCGTGAAGTCATGGAGTTCGCTCAGGAACTGCCCGATGACCATGTAAGCCTGAGTGAACTGTTCTCCACGGATGACGATGTGGTCGCGATGGAACAGGCGGCCCGCGCCGATGTCGGGGATGAAATCGATGGTTTCCTTGCGGAAGAAGCAGCCCATGGTGAGGATGTCAATCTTTCAGAAGAGATTGTGTCGGCATTCTGCATCATCCTGTATGGAATCTATGAGACTGGTATCGAGGACTGGGATGCAGCGCTTTTGCGCAGAATTCTCGTTGAGGATATGGTGGGAAATCCACATGCCACGGATGAATGGGCGGAGCATTTCGTCCCCGTCTGCTGTCGGTTCCTTGCATACGCGGAGACTGTCGGGAGAGATGTGAATGCGGCAGCACTGATCACCGCACTCAGGGAAGCAGAACCGGAGTTTCTTATGGAGGTGGAAGACAGTCCGTATCTCCCGGACGTGGACGATCTCATCGGGGATGGGGGGCTCGCAGAACCGGGATCCGGTGTGGACAATGCTGTCTCTGATCTGATATTTTCCGCCATGTCGGAGATCATCTCAAGGGGCGACAGGGATGTGGATTCGGATAAATTACGGTCCTTCATAGAGGATTCACTGAAGGAAATGAGGGCCCACAATATCATGATCGTCGAGGGATGTGAGGAATTCTGCGTCCGGATGGACAACGAATCCATGGCGGAGCGCTGCAGGGAGATCGTGAGTGATCTTTTTTTCCACCCGGATGTGCCCCTGACACAGGGAAGTGCGCCGCTCTGTAGCGGGGCTATTGTCTATGTGGCATGTCAGGAGGAGGGGTGTGCCGGACAGTCCGGGGAATGGTCGGCCATGGAACGGGAGATCTGTGAATACTTTAATATCAGGCTTCTGTCTCTCCTTTCACAGGCATCTGTTGTGAAAAAGTGTCTTGCGGAGGGCCCTGATACTGACTGACAGGAGGAATGTGATCCCCTCTTTTTCGCTTCATTCGGCCCGTTCCTTTGTGATCCCTCTGGACTGATTCGCCAGATCACCAATGAAATCATCGCAACAGATCAAACAGGTCTTCTTTCATGATGCAATTCCACTGCGACACCTTTGTAATGATATCATTGAGTGTGCCTTTTGCAATCTCATCATGCAGGGGAATGGTAATCCGGTGTTCTCCTGCCGCCGTCATTTTAGCCATCTGTACATGACTGCCCCGCTGTCGCAGAACGGCATATCCAGGTGAATTGAGCACCTTTAACAGTTGTGGCCCACTAACAACCGGAGATTTTGGCAACGGAACCAACCTGAAATTCAGTCAGGGAAACAACCGTGATCTGCTCCCCTGCTTCAATATCTTCTTCAAAATGCAATTCCGCTGCATCATTAATATTTCCGATGAGTTCATCAGGCGTTCTGCCCTGTGTGAAGATATCAACCCCAATGCCACGGGCGCACCAGCACTCACCATCATAATAGATATCGAATTTTATCAGCATTCCCTGTGAACCCCCCTCAGTTTATTCTCATTGGATTTGTACAAATATAAACATATTCTGGCTGTGGGTTCCCCAGGTATTTTTCTGTATACAGATGCTTCTCAGGGGTAGTTCACGTGGGTCCGTACAACGTGGGCGGAATCAGTCTGTCATGTGTCCCGAAATTCTCAGCTGCGGTTTTCTCATCTGCTTATGAGCAAGGGAGGGACCCCCTACCTGCAGCCTTCCCCCATGTGTGATGTGAGTCATAACAGGAGGGATGCTATGCTCTTTCGTGTTTCAGCTCTTCTTCCCTTCTTACGGCTGCACCTGCGGCCCGGAAGGCGTCTTCCATCTCCTCAAAGTTCGGGATGTCCGCCTCCCGGAGGACCCGCACGCCTGCTGCCATGCTCTCCCCTCCAAGCAGGCATCCGACGACCATCCTGTCGGTGTGCCGGGAGAACCGTGCCATCTCGGTTGCAAGGTGGACCGGGTCAATGATTGACGTCGGCACCGATACGACGAATGCAATGTCCCACTCATCCTGGTGGCGGATGAGGGCGTCAAAGGTCAGCGCAAACCGGTGAACCCCTGCGTCCCCCACCATGTCAACCGGATTCCGGCGGCTCCAGCCTTCCGGCATGAAGGCGTTCAGCCCGGAGAGCAGGCTGTCTGAGAAGGGGACGATCCGTATGCCATGCTGCTCTGCATAATCGGATGCGAGGACACAGAATCCGCCGGCACTGGATATCACAACGGCACGGTTCCCCTGCGGGTAGCCTTCCGACCCCAGCAGCATCGCGAGGCTGAAGGCATCCGAGAGGTTATGCGCCATGATGATGCCTGCCTGCCGGAAGGCGGCTTCGTATACCTCGTAGCTGCCGGCAAGAGAACCGGTGTGGGAGGCGGCCGCCTGCTGTCCCACAGCAGAACGGCCCGCCTTGATAGCGATCACCGGTTTAATTCTGGTGATCTTCGCTGCCTCTTCAAGAAACCGCCTGCCGTCGCGGATCTCCTCTATGTAGAGGACGATGGTGCGGGTGTATGCATCTTCTGCTGCGAGGCGGATGTAGTCGACAAAGTCGATATTGGTCTGGTTGCCGACCGAGAAGACGGCGGAAAAGCCGATATGGCGCGAAAGGCTCCAGTCAACGAGCGTGGTGATGATGGCGCCGCTCTGTGATATGAAGGCGGTGTGCCCGATTTTGGGTGATTTCGGGTCGAAGGTTGCGTTCAGGGAGAGGCGGGGCACCTGCAGGCCGAGGCAGTTGGGGCCGGTGTAGCGGATGCGGTATTCCTGTGCAATTTTCTCTATCTCCTGTTCTAAAAGCGCACCCTCTTTGCCTGCCTCCCGGAAGCCGGAGGTGATGATGACGGCAAGCGGTATGCCGCGAATGCCTGCATCTCTCATCACCTGCGGGACGATGGTGCCGGGGACCGTGATGATCACCGCGTCCGGCCGTTCGGGGACGTCTGCAAGGGAGGTGTAGACGGTCCTGCCGAGGATCTCTCCGCCTTTCGGGTTCACCGGGCAGACGGTGCCGCTGAAGGTGAGCAGGTTCCTGAGGACAGCGTAGCCTATTTTCTCCGGGTTTGCCGAGGCACCGACGAGGGCGATGCGCGAGACTGCAAAGAGGTCTTTCGGGAGAGGGGGGCGGGCCGGTGCCGGCGCAGGTGCAGGCGGGCCGGTAAGGATTCTGGCGTCCACCGCACAGAGGCCGTCTGTATAGAGGATGATGGGGTTGATGTCGAGTTCTGCCACCTCCGGATGGTCGGCGAAGAGGGCGGATGCTTTTCGGATGGCATCGCTGAGTGCTGCCTCGTCAAGCGGGGCG
>NZ_JAAAWJ010000102.1 GCF_009914725.1 Methanogenium sp. MK-MG | reverse complement strand
GGGTGGCATGCACCAAAGGCCATTTTATTCATCGTCTCAAACCCGGTCGACGTGATGACCGCGGTGGCACTGAAATACTCGGGAATGAAACCAAACCAGGTCATCGGCCTTGGAACGCATCTGGACTCGATGCGCCTGAAATGGAATATTGCCAAATACTTCGATGTTCATGTAAGCGAAGTTCATACCCGCATCATCGGCGAACATGGCGATTCCATGGTCCCGTTATGGTCGGCGACCACCGTTGGAGGCATTGCCATCCAGAACATCCCGGATTTCAAAAATCTCCCGGAAGACAAGATCATGTACAATGTCATGAACGCCGGGTCTGCCATCATCAGCCGCATCGGTGCGACAGTCTACGGGCCGGGCGACGCGATCGCAACCATTGTGCGCACCATTCTCGGGAATGAAAAACGGATACTCACAGTCTCTGTCTTTATCAACAGCGAAATCCACAACATCGGCGATGTCTGCATCGGCATCCCCGCCCGGCTGGACAGAAACGGCGCCACACCCCTCGCGATCACCATCAGCGAAGACGAAGTAGAGGGATTCCGGAAATCAGTGGAGAAGGTCCGTGGTGTCACCCAGGAAGTCATTGAACAGCTGGATGAGAGCTGCTGAGGAATTTAATTTACATCCATATCATTTTTCTGCAAGAACCATGCGTCGCTTTTCTGATGCAGGCTGTTTTCCACGGTCAGGCTGCACCACATATTATGGCCTTTTTTTATCAGCGTATCTTCCTGGTAACGATTGTGCATAACGGTATATGAGGCAGAAAATTTTTTTAGAACCAAATTTTGCAAATTAATACAATACGGGAAAAACTTCAATAAAATTAGACACATGTGTCAACTGATTGGCGCAAACCAGGGCAAACATAATATCCAAGGCACATGTAATCTACATATGAACTCTGAGATGATCGAGGAGATCACAGTCCTGTCCGGGAAAAACCGGTCAGGAGAACCGGAGAACTTTGATGAAATTATCATACGCCCCGGTGACACGCTATCAATCGTCGGCCCGACCGGTTCGGGAAAGAGTGCGTTCATAACTGACATTGAAATTTTTGCCAGAAATGATACTGCTACGGGAAGAACCATACTGGTAAACGGTGAACATCCCCCGGAAGACTACATACGGGATCCTGCAAAGAAACCGGTGGCACTGATAACCCAGAATACAAAATGCCTTGCAGACCTGAAGGTGCATGAATTCCTTGAGATGCACATCAAATCACGCAGAATTGCTGAGACCGAACTCACCGGAAAGACAATTGACCTTGCAAACGAGTTCACCGGCGAAAAAATCCATCCTGATGTAAAGATGACCGCACTCTCAGGAGGACAGACCAGATCGCTTATGGTTGCAGATGCGATCACAATCAGCGATACACCGTTAATCCTGCTTGACGAGGTTGAAAATGCAGGAATCTTCAAAGACAGGGTCATTGAAACCCTGAAAGAGTATAATAAAGCGCTTATTTTTGTCACCCATGATCCCATGGTATCCCTGATGTCCGACAGGCGTATTGTCATGAAAAACGGTGGAGTCAGCGGAGTTCTTGAACCGAACGGAAGGGAGGATGAGGCGCTCCTAAAGGTAATCGAACTTGACAGGATCATGTGCCGGATGCGTGAACAGATTCGTGCAGGAGAGATGATCTGCGGTCAGGTATTCACATGAAACTGATAATCATTGCAGGACCGCCTTCATGCGGGAAGACTGCTGTGGTAAAACAGATAATCAAGAATAAAGGCAATTCCCAACAAATTGCATACCTGAAAATTGATGTCACACGGGCATTTGAGGATGAGGAGCTGAAACAGGAGTTTGGCATACCTACAAAAAAGGTATACTCAGGTGATCTCTGTCCGGATCATGCAAGTGTCATGGTTATGAAAGACGCCATCGAATGGGCCGGGGAAGAACGGGCAGACATCCTTATTGTCGAGAGTGCCGGACTCTGTCTCAGGTGTTCCCCCTACACCACACAGTCGTTGGGCATTGTAGTGACCAGTGCGGTTAACGGCATCAACACGCCCCTGAAGATGGCGCCGATGATAGCCCTTGCCGACATGGCGGTTGTAACACGCATTGACCTCGTATCACAGGCAGAAAAAGAGGTCTTCCGTGAGCGGATCAAAGAGGTGAACGAAGATATCGACATTATCGAAACGAATGCCGTGCAGGGGACAGGCATGCGCTACCTGCTCCGTGCGATTGAAGAGTGCCCCGACATACACGATCCTGATAAAATCAACCTCAGGGGTGCTCCGCCCCTTGGAGTCTGCACAATCTGCATCGGCAAGACCGACATCGGATGGCAGAAACACTTCGGCGTGATCAGAAAACTGGACGGCGCAGATTACCTATATCGGGGGGACTAGCACATATGAACTGGACACCTCCGGGAAAAGACTGCGGTGTATGCGGTGCGAAGTCATGTGCTGATTTTCTGGAGTATGTAGGAGAGGGTAAGAAATCATATGAGGACTGCCCGTTCTACAGGCCGTGTGATCACGGACAACAACACGCCTTTGATGCTGTTCACACCGGTTCTGACATTCATGGAGAGCCGTATGATTTCATACTTGAACCCCTCCCCAACGAAATTTCAGCACGAAAAATAATACTCCCGTTTCGACCGGACCTCGTTGAACAGTGGGAGATAACAGAGGGAGATATCGTCGTCGGCAGACCGATGGGTGCAGGCTGTCCGGTCCAGCATGTGCTGAGAGTGATTGACGCATCACCCGTCAGCGGTGTCATAACCACCCATGTGGTCGGTCCCCGGTTCTCGCGGGGACAGGCATACAAAGATATCGAAGCCTACCACATAACCGGTTTTGAAGGTATGGCAAAGACAGTAAACCATGAGCCTGTGTTCGGCAAAAGACAGAAGTTCCTGCCGGGATTCTGTATGATGTATCTCGGACATACCGGTGTAGTCAATATGATTTTGAACAAGTCATCAGGGCTGCAGATCAGGGTGGAGGATATACACCTTTGAAATCAGCAGGTCTGCACATGGGGATCGGTCACAGCAGGGATTCCGGTAGTACACAGACCATCTGACCGGATGAGAACAGATGAACACTGCTCAGAACAAAAAAACAGGATACCAAACGAAAATTTTTAATGGTGATGAATATGACAGAAAAATATATGCTTAAATGCCCGGACTGCGGGAAAATAATCCCTGACCGGTATACCAATGTCTGCCCCGGAGGCTGCACCGGCCTTATCAGGGCAAACTACCGGAAAACACAGCTGGACATTCAACCCCTTCCGGGAGTATTCAGGTTCTCCGACTGGCTCCCGGTAACAGGCCACCTGCCGTCCGATGCAGGCCCTGTCACATACAAAAGCGAAGTATTGGCACGCGAACTGGGGCTTTCCCATCTCTACATCGGTTTTTCAGGCTACTGGCCGGAGCGTGGTGCACAGATTGAGTCATGCTCGTTCAAGGAACTGGAAGCACTCCCGACCACCGTCAGGATGAAAGAGAAAGGGAACGGAATTCTCCAGATATCATCGGCCGGAAACACCGGAAGGGCGTTCTGTCAGGTATCGGCCATCACCGGTGCCCCGGTGGTTGTTGTTGTGCCGGAATCTGCTGTAGACAGGCTCTGGACAACCGCACCTGCAGAGAACATATGTCTGATTACGGTGGACGGGGACTATACCGATTCAATCGGGTTCGGAAACGCGGTCTGTAGCATACCCGGCATCGTCGCGGAGGGCGGCGCACGGAATGTCGCCCGCAGGGATGGCATGGGAACCGTGATGCTGGACGGTACGGTTACGGCAGGAAGGCTGCCGGACCACCATTTCCAGGCGGTAGGGAGCGGAACCGGGGGCATTGCGGCATGGGAGGCAGCAATGCGACTCATTGGCGACGGGAGATTTGGGACAGACCTGCCCAGTCTGCACCTTGCACAGAACGAACCATTTGTACCGATGATGAACGCCTGGCAGGACAACAGACGGGAAATAATACCTGAAACAGATATGCCGGATGCCCGTCATGCAGTCAGTCAGGTCTATGCCGATGTCCTGACAAACCGGGAGCCCCCCTACTCCATCAGTGGAGGCGTGTATGACGCACTCTCTGCAACGGGCGGCACGATGGACGGCATCACAAATGTTCAGGCAACAGAGGCAGAGAAAATATTTGTTGATGCAGAGGGGATAGACCCTGACCCGGCGGCATCGGTCTGTGTGGCATCGCTCATCAAAGCGGTTGAGACGGGTGCCGTAGGAAAGGATGACTACATACTGCTCAACATCACCGGCGGCGGATACAGACGCGTGGCAGAAGATAAAGACCGGTTCCCTGTGGAACCCATATTCAGTGTGAAGGGAGGTGCTGCGGTCGATGAAATCAGGCGCGATATCGAGGCATGGGTGAATACCCATGCCTGAGGAGAGGGTGCTTGAAATCCTCTCTGAAGAGGGTATCGATATGACGGTCGTTCTCCCGTGCGACAGAACAAAGGAACTCTGTTCACTCCTGGAGACATATTCGCAGACGATTACCGTAATGCGGGAGGAGGACAGTGTCGGACTCTGTGCAGGCCTCTGTCTCGCCGGAAAAAGACCTGTTGTGCATATCCAGAGCTCAGGCCTCGGAAATATGTTCAACGCAATGATGTCTCTGACCGTGCTCTACCACCTTCCGCTTCCTATCCTTGCAAGCTGGAGAGGGGTTTACAATGAAAAAATTCCGGCACAGGTGCCGTTCAACAGACACATTCCCGGTCTGCTCGACGTGCTGGAGATCCCCTACACCATCATATCCGAACCTTCAGAACTTGACCGTATCAGGGATGTGATCAGGGATGCGTATACCCATTCACGCCCGCATGTTGCGTTAATAATCCCGAAAGTCTGGGAATGCAGCCGCTGTTCTGTTAAAGAAACCGCATTTCCAACCCGGCAGCGTGATGTGGCACTCACTTACAAACGCAGACTACCAGAACCGGTGATGAAACGGGCAGACGCCATCGGGGCCATTGCAGACGTGCTGGATGATGAACTGGTCGTATCAAACATCGGTGTGCCGGGAAAGGAGCTATACGCCGCATCGGACAGGGATGAAAACTTCTACATGCTCGGAAGCTATACGCAGGCATCACCCATCGGGTTTGGAATAAGCCTTGGAACCGAACGCGATGTCGTTGTCCTTGACGGAGACGGGAGCCTGCTGGGAACTGCGATTCTGCCGGTAATAGCTGCAGAGAAACCCCAAAACCTGACCATCATCTGCCTTGACAACGGGGCGTTC
>NZ_JAAAWJ010000101.1 GCF_009914725.1 Methanogenium sp. MK-MG | reverse complement strand
TAAAAAACAGAATCAATCTCGGCCTTGCCAATACCTTCTCCCGACTGGGCTATTACACGAAGTGTCTCTACTATACACTGGGGTGTAATACGGCGTTTCGGAGAGATGCCTTCATGAAAATTGGCGGCTACAAGGTATGTGACGCAGGAGATGACCTGGAAATTGCACGGCGGGTTGTCCATGAGGGAGCTGTCCGTTTCTGTCCAAAGATGAGAGTCGCTTTTTCCATGCGCCGGTATGACCAGTTCGGAACCCTGAAATCACTGTATGAATGGGTACATATTGTACGAAAAGGCGGGGACTCGGATGAATGTCAGTATTCAAAACGTGAATACCAGTAACGACCCGGCTTTTTACACACACAAAAATATTGATTGATGCATTCTGAAATATGTCTATCCCAAACATAATCGCCCATTTTTCATTTTCCGGAATCGGAATGCCTTTTGATCATCCATCGTGCATTTTTTAGATAGGTATTCCCGCAATTCACCCGTTTTTTCCATTCTCTCTGCCATTACCTGTGTAATTCGTATAGGAGGCTTTTTATTACGGCTTCTGCTCATATCTGTTATGAATCCTGAAACCCGTGCGGCAGGAATGGTCGCAGACCTGATGGTCCTCTCTGCACGGACAGCCCCAAAAGGGAAGGCAGCTGATTCAATTACAGCAGCCATAAAGACAGGGGATGAACTAAAAACCCTTGCTGATGAAATGAAACGGATCGGAGAACGTGACAGCATTGGATTTTTCATACGTGATGCCGGAAATGTCGCGTCAGCTGATGCGTGTGTGATTCTTGGATGTCAGGGGGGCACAGTCCTCGGTCTCGACTGCGGGGGATGCGGATATGCCACCTGCAAAGAGCTGGCTGAGGCATGGTCGAAAAGAGATCAGAATCAGAACCAGCCGTTCTCCGGTCCAAACTGTGTCATCAAGATGGCAGACCTGGGAATTGCCCTTGGTTCTGCGGTAAAGACTGCATCCATCCATAACCTGGACAACAGGATCATGTACTCCGCGGGCGTGGCGGCACTGAGCCTTGGCTGGCTTCCGGGATGTTCAGTCGCGTATGCAATACCTGTCCGGGCAGCAGGGAAGAATATTTTCTTTGACCGGAAGGTGTGATGCAAAAATGGCTAAAATGATTATACGGGGAGGAGATCTGGATCTTGTTGAGTATGATTTTGCTCCTTTTTCACCGGGTGAGAGCATCAATACCCTTGGATATGAGCAGAACTACTCACTTGATATCTCCGATAAACCCATTACCGTCCGTGTACCTGCACGTATCCATTTAACGGTTCTGGATATGAACCGGTTTGCGCCCAACAGACCGGGCGGCGGCGGATTTGGATTTGCCCTTCAGCTCTATTCCACAGCAACGGTTGAGTGCATTCCGTCCGGCGTCGAAATTAACTATACCCGCGTGCCGATGATCCTTCACCTCGTGGCGGTACTGCAGACAGTCACCGGCTATACAGGTGGATTCAGAATATCCGTGGTTGACCATGAACGAAAACATGTCGGCCTCGGATCAACAGGGACAGTGCTGACAGCTGTTGCGCATGCTATAAATACAGCTTTGGGCTCTCCCCTGACAACGGAACAGCTCCGGCTCCTTGTCGGGTATAACTATGTGGAAGAGACCGCAACAGGGGAAGTTGTACAGGGATTTGAGACCGGCGTCGGGCCTGCTGCGATCACCTATGGCGGAATGGCCGTGCTGGGAGACGAACTGACACTCGTCTGCCGCCATTCCTTTGCAAAAAACAAAAATGTATTCATCATCATTCCTTCTGTGGAGGCTGACGCAGCAGGGGAGAGTGAGTTCAATGTCCTGATGAACCGGGCACGCACCCTTGATTACCGCGACCGTGAGCTGAAGGCATATATGGTACTGATGGATCTTATTCCGGCCCTGATTCATGACGACCTGCGCCGTGTGGGGGATGTCGTCTGGGAGATTGAATTCAGAGGCTCAAAACGTGCTGAAGTGGAACACAACAGTTTCATGATATACCAGTATATGAGCCAGCTCAGGGAGGCAGGGTTTGAGTTTGTGGCGATGAGTTCCGTCGGCCCCACCATTGCAGTTGTTACCGGGTCAGCCCGTGAAGAGGTTGAAGCCGTCCTGAAACCACTGGGAATAGGTATTGCCCTTGAGACAAAAGTAGACAATGAAGGCATCAAAGTTATCTGAAGGTAAGATTCAGCATCCTGTGAATCTCCATTTTTTCATTGTGCTCCCGGACGGGTAGCATCGAAGAAAAAAGACCGGCATCCTTTCTGGCACCAAAAAAATAAAATAAAATATTATTCTGAATCAGTATCCGCAAGCATCTGGTTTATTGCCGCTGCCGCCTTCTTGGCAGATCCCATTGCCCAGATGACGGTTGCCGCACCGGTTGCAATGTCGCCGCCCGCAAATACATGCGGAATGGATGTACGGCCGTCCTCATCAACTTCAATATTGCCGCGACGTCCCCGTTTCAGTCCGGGGATAAGTCCTGCAAGAAGCGGATTCGGGCCCTGGCCGATGGCTTCAATGACGACATCCACATCAAGTGTGAATGTACTGCCCTCTCCGGTGCAGGGGCGGGGAACGGGCCGCCCGCTCTCGTCACATTCACACATATCCATACGGGTGCACTCGATTCCCTGCACTTCCGGGCCGCCCAGAATCCGCGTAGGGTTGGCACAGCAGACAAACTCCACCCCTTCCTGAATGGCGTTTTCTACTTCTTCCTGCCGGGCAGGCAGGTCCTCTTCACGCCGCCGGTAAATGAGGTATACCTGTGCCCCGAGCCTGCGGGCGACACGGGCGGAATCCATGGCCACATTGCCACCGCCAATGACGGCCACCCTGCTTCCGCGGATAACAGGTGTGTCAAACTCCGGGAACCGGTCGGCATGCATCAGGTTTACACGGGTAAGGAATTCATTGGCTGAATAAACACCGCTGAAATTCTCACCCTCAATACTCATGAAGTAGGGAAGGCCTGCTCCGGTGCCGATGAACACGGCGTCATAGGCAAGCAGTTCATCGACCGGGACACTTCTTCCGACGATATGGTTCAGGTGCAGTTCGGCACCAAGGGCAAGGACCTGTTCAATCTCAAATCTGACAATGTCCTTTGGCATCCGGAATGCAGGAATTCCGTATGTCAGTACCCCGCCTGCTTCATGCAGGGATTCAAAGATGGTGACCTGATGTCCGGCGCGGAGGCACTCTGATGCTGCAGTGATACCTGCAGGGCCCGACCCGACGACTGCCACCCGCTTGCCTGTCGCAGGTGCGGTCTGTGGCGGTTCAACACCATTCTCTCTCTCCCAGTCTGCAACAAACCGTTCAAGCGCTCCAATACGCACCGGCTTGTCTTTCTTTCCCAGAATACAGGTGCCCTGACACTGTGCCTCCTGTGGGCAGACACGTCCGCATATCGCAGGGAGCATATTGTCCTGTTTAATAATCCGGGCAGCAGTCCTGAAATCTTCATCTGCTATCGCATTGATGAAACCCGGAATATCGATTGATACCGGGCACCCGTCCACACAAAGGGGGCGTGGACATCCCATGCACCGCAGTGCCTCAAGCACTGCGGTCTGTTCGGGAAGGCCGGTTGCAACCTCTTTGAAATCCTGAAGACGTTCTTCCGGAAGTCTGCGGTTCACTGATGCTCACCACACTCGCACTTGTGTTCATGGTAATGTTCCAGGGATTCCTTTTCCTGTCCGGTGTATGTGCGCTGGCGGTTCATCAGTTCGTCCCAGTCTACCTGGTGTGCATCGAATTCCGGTCCGTCAACACAGGCAAATTTTGTCTCGCCGCCGATGGTTACCCGGCACGAACCACACATGCCGGTCCCGTCCACCATAATCGGGTTCAGGCTGACAAATGTCCTGACGTCGGTATCGAGTGTGGCAAATGAGGTGATCTTCATCATAATGGCAGGGCCGATGATCCAGACTGCATCAAGTGCCTTGTCAGCGACCATCTCCTTCAGTATATCCGCAGGGTATCCGTGGTGTCCTTTTGAACCGTCATCCGTACAGATGACCAGTTCGTCACATGCTTCTCGGAGTTCGTCTTCAAGCAACAGGAGCCCTTCATTTCGTGCACCGATAATGCCGGTGACCTCATTCCCTGCAGCTTTCAGTTCACGTGCGAGAATCGGGAGGCAGGCAATGCCTACGCCCCCGCCGATTACTGCACACCTGCCCCATTTCTTTACCTCTGACGGAGTGCCGAGAGGGCCCGCGATATCGCGGATACTCTCTCCTTCTTCCAGGGCAGCCAGCTGCTGGGTCGTTTTTCCGACCGCCATGAAGACAATCCTGACGTCTTCACCCTTGGTAGCCGATATGGTCAGGGGAATTCTCTCCCCGTGTTCATCAATACGAATTACAACAAACTGCCCGGCACGCCCGGTCTTGGTTACATGGGGTGCATTGATCCAGAATTCGTAGATATTGTCAGCAATTTGGTTTCGTTTAATTATCCTGTACACAGCGCCATCTCCAGAAGTTATAAAGAATGTTTCATTATTGGGGGTTACCCCTTCTTTACCTTACGCAACTTCACCGCAATACCCCGTGAGGAATGCAGCATCTCTTTTGCACCCATGACAGCCTTGCCTGTGGCCTGAGCACGCGGGCCGGTCACAAATACCTCATCACCTTCGCGAATGGCAGGGTCAGCATCGACAATACCAGGTGCAAGCACATCACCCTGCGGAATAAAGTCGTCAATGACAACACGGTATCGGTCTCCAATCAGACTCCAGCCTTCCATGGTGGGGCGCAGCAGTCCGGTTGTCTCATCGATACTGAACATCTGATTGCGTCCTTTCATCACCTTACGGCGGCCCCTGCGTCCTTTCAGTATCAGGTTACTGGTGTCCAGATCCAGATCAAACTGCCAGGACAGTGTGCCCCTGACCGCATCCGGCCATATTTTGCGTCCCCCTTTCAGGCTTTCCTCAAGACGCCTGAGGGATTCAGGAGAGGTCGGGCGGTCGCCCACACAGGTGGATTCGATTTCAACCCCTGCACGTTGTGCTGCATCTTCTGCAATGAGACGCGTCTTTTCATCCAGATGGGCGATGATTCTTTTGAACTGGTGTTTCTCAAAGTAGCGTGCAAGAGATGACGCGATAAATTCCCGTTCCTCCCGGTCCCAGTAGCCTGTCACCGGAATATCATAATGACCTGCCGGATATAGGGCTTCCAGCTCCCGTGGTACAATACCCATGGGAGAGGTGAGAATCAGTTCATGTGCCCTGTTCTGAATGGCATACGAAAAT
>NZ_JAAAWJ010000100.1 GCF_009914725.1 Methanogenium sp. MK-MG | reverse complement strand
TTTTGTCTGTGACAGGGCGGCAATATTGCTCCATACGGTATAATTGACCATCTGGAGCACTTTAGAGTAGACTTCTTTTAGTGCAGGATTCTCATCTTTCAGTGTCACTATCCGGGCCTGTGTTTCCTTATTCTTCAGGGGCACACCACAAGCCTGTGCCTCATTACATTCTTCCAGAAGTTTGTTGTAGAGCCACCTACAGGTATCAAGTGCTTCATTCAGTCGCGTCTCTGCAACTGGATTTGGATATGCACAATACTTGTAGGATACTATCATTCATTTCTCCGTTTGAGAATCAACGTAATCTTTCAGAACATCAGGACTAACCTGCCCGGACGTTGCAAGGAAATATGAGGGAGACCAGAATGCATCTCCACACAACAACTTTATGGTTGCAGGATACTCCTGACGCAATTTGCGTGACGATACACAATATAATTATCGTAGCGAGGAAGGGGCTCTGCTTTCATCCCCGGCCTGAAGACCGGGGACTTCCCGCTCCGCCCCTTCACCCCGCGAGTTAAAAAATATGGATTGGTCATCCTGACCATCATTATTTTCGGTGTCATCTCATATAGTATTATAAACGGCGTGACAGATACCTCCGGTTCAGCAGGTGAAGACAGTGATGCCCGTGATCCAGTCGTTTTTATCAGGAGTTATGGAAATTTTTCGCAGGAAGACTATAATATATACGAAGTGATGCCTGAGGCGATTAACCTGTCACGTTCCGAACTTTCAGAGTATATGAGCCTGCAGGGCGGTCCTCTTGTTGGTTATGGTTTATATTATAAAGGATACATTGAGATCTGCTGGAATAAAGATACGGAAGTGAATGAATCTACCATGGACCGGATTTATTCTGTCTGGAACAAAAACGGAAAACTGGCCGGTGTAGAGGACATACCTGTTGTTTTTTCACTTTGTTCGAAATATGAGGGTGACTGATCGGAGTTGTCTGATCAGTCATTTTTTCCTTTTTTCGTGACGTCAGGCAACGATTTTTTCAATTTTCTGCTCTGTTGAATTCCTCAGATATAACAACTAAAACAAGAGACTGAACTGTTTTCGTAAGGTTATGGAGAATCACTTTGATCCTGATTTCTTTGACCTGACACCGATATTTTCATGCCTTCAGCACCTCTCCAAATCTTCTTTTAAGGAGTCAACTACCCACGACTAAAGTCGTGTGCATCCTGAGCACAACTGATTTATATGCAGTGTGGATAATTGACGGTTCATGGAAACCTACTTAGGCAGGGCCGAGGTGAAGGAAAAAACCGAAGAGCTCCTGGATGAACCGTCCCGTAATACTTTCACGGATATTGAGAAGGAGCTCCTGGCACTGGGTTTCATCCAGAGGGGATCAGACCCGGCATCGGCTGAATTTCAGCACTCAGGAGCGGGACTGATGCTCGATGTTGAGTTCAGTGAAGATGGCGATGTACACTCATATGAACTGCTCACCACCGAGGAGATGGACGAGAAACAGAGACGGTTCCGGTGGTGAGCGGAGGGGGGCCCTCAAAATTTTTTGGTATCAAACTGTTAATCCCCAGGAATTTCCACAAACAGATACGCACACCTTTGTGGAGAAAAATAAGCAAAATATACGGCAGAAGAAACACTGATGAATGATTGGAAAAAGAGATTCCTGTCCGGGCAGTTGCACAGGCGATGAACAGAGATCGTTCCCTGTGGTTTGGTTATCTTACGATTCTCTTCTGCGGTACTGAAGCATCTGAGATATTCTTCGGTACTCGGCATCCGAGAGTTGCCTTACCGGCATTCTGGAAATCACATAATCACCTCCTTTTTTTGTTGTAATCTTCGATATGTCGTTTGGTTGGCATTAAGAGATCCCGAACAATGTTCTGATTTCCGGGAAAACAAAAAAAATACCTTCTCACTCGGGAGATCACATGCCGATCCCCGATGGATTGAGATTACGAACCGGAATGTGCCGGTTTGGGCATCAGTCCATTATCTGCACTAAAATTCGGCGTTCCCCCGTATCCTGCCAGGGGAGCCCTGTCCGGGATATGGCGGATGGAACCGCGGGTCCATTTATATAGTAACACCCTGATCTCAGTGCATGAGAATCCGCACCATCCTCCCTGCTCTCGCACTCCTGCTGGTCATCATCCTGGTGGCCGGTTGCACTGACACCGTTTCAGTGAATCAGAACGAGACGGGGGCGACTCCTGTGGGTACCTCGACACCACCTCCCTCCCCCGAAGAGCTGGTGACATTTGTCCAAAACGCCTCCGAATATGCACAGGTGCACGGACAAGAGGCGGCTCTGCGCGAATTCAACAACCCGTCCGGCCGGTTTGTGGAGGGTGAACTCTACATCTTCGCCTACGACCCCGAGGGAACCACCCTTGCTCTCCCCTTCCAGCCTGACCTGATAGGCAAGAGCCGCTGGAACACAACCGATGCCGAAGGCACCGCCTTTATCCAGGAAATGATCGCAATGGCGCAGTCCGGTGGCGGGTTTGTCCGTTACCAGTACCTGGACCCTTCGGACAACAACACCGTCAAACCCAAACTCAGCTATGTCATGGAAGTGGATCAGAACTGGATCATCGGATCCGGCATCTATGAGCCGGAATGAAACAATTCGATCGTGAGGGCGGTCTCATCCTCCAGACTCTCAACAAACCGCTGCAAAAGGGCGTGCCTTTGCTCAGCAATCTCCCCTGCACCGTCCGTATACATAAGCCCCCGGAGGTTCAGCAGTTTTTCATGGATGTGACTGGCGGCGTCCCCGATGCCGCCCCCGTGTTCGCCTGCCTGAAGAAACGTCCGTGCGATACCGACCGCCCCCATGGCGTCGAGTTTGTCGGCGTCAGAGAGGATCTTTGCCTCCAGGGTCTCAGGTTCGGCGCCGGTGCTGTAGCGGTGGGTGCGTATCGCATGGACAATTGCCGGGATGCGTTCTGCGTCGTAGCCCGCCTGCCTGAGGTATGCTTCTGCAATTCGTGCCCCTTCCTCTTGGTGGGGGATGCCTGTCTCATCTTCAATGGGACGGGCGATATCGTGGAAGAGGGCGGCCGGGATGAGAACCCGCATATCCGCACCCTCGGCCCGGCCGATCTCCTCGCAGAGGCGGGTGACGCGGAGGATGTGGTCAAGATCGTGGGCTCCCGACTGGCTGAAGAACGTCTCGACATAGGCCAGTATCGACTCCATCTCTGTCTTTTCCATGGTACAGGGAGGTTGGCACCGGATGGTGATAAGGGATCGGGCCCTGTGCAGGGCACCCCCTCACCGGAAACAGATTCATCAGGGCCTGGGGCGGAAAACCTGATTCATAAAAAATGACCCATTAAATCAATCTGCAGAGAGTATCTCTCCAAAAAAATGTTGAGTTGTCTATTCACCGTCTCTGGTGTCGTTACCGCTGAATCCACCAGCGCCTGGCCAGATACCCGCCGCCGATCAGCGCCAGAATGACCACGCCACCGATCACGATCGTCGCAGGCGGGAGGCCGGGTGCCGGTTGAGTGACGGTAATGCCCCTTGTTGTCCGTGTATACCCGTCGGCATTGCATACCTGCAATGTTGCCGTATAGTTGCCTGCAGCCGTATAGGTGTGCACGGGGTTCGGATCGGTTGATCCTGCGGGCCGGAGCCGCCACGTGTCGTTATATATTATGTCGTCAACCCAGCCACACATCAGCACAATGGAGCCGTCCGGCATCGCGACGCCGGAGGGTTGAATTCGTGCCGGCCACCCGGGATTTGCGTTCACCAGTGTCCATGTTGCGCCGGAATCTGTCGACCGCCACATGTCGTTCAGGTAATGATCGTCGTCAATGATTCCCCCCATGAGCAGGATACTGTCATCCGGCATCACGACTGACACCGGGGCCTGCCGTGCCGACCACCCGGGATCTGCATTTACCTCTGTCCACGTTGCGCCGTTATCGACTGATCTCCAGATGTCGTTGAGTGCGGAGGTGTCATCCCAGCCGGCCATGAGGATGATGCTGCCGTCCGGCATCGCAACCGCCGTATGAACAGAACGCCCTGACCATGTGGCATTTGCGTTCACGAGCGTCCATGTGCTGCCGTTATCGGCTGACTGCCACACGTCATTTTTTAGCGTGCCGGATTCATCCCGGCCGCCCATGAGGACGATAGTGCCATCAGGCATTGCCACGCTGGCAAAAAAGTATCGTGCCGACCACCCGGAACCCGTGTTCACCTGCGTCCATGTTTTCCCGTAATCGGCCGATTGCCACGTGTCGTTGAACATGGTGATATTCTCATAACCGGCCAGTCCGCCCATGAGCAGGATACTGCCGTCCGACAGCACGACACTGCTTTGACCGTATCGTCCCGGACACCCGGAACTTGCGTTCATCAGTGCCCATGTTGCGCCGTAATCGGTCGACCGCCACGTCTCGTTCAGGCATCTCTCTTTCGTGTAGTCGAGATCGTCAATCCCTCCCATGAGGACGATGCTGCCGTCCGGCATTGCTACCATGCTGGATCCGGCTCTTCCCGGCCACCCGTCACCCACTGTCAGTTCTGTCCACGGCTGCGTATACGACTCGTCGCCAAAGAACCATGCCCAGCTGGTTGCCCCGGTCGATTCGTCAGCGAAGTCTACGGTCAGGGGTGCTGTGCCCGATACCGGGGTGCCGTTGAACGCCGCTTCTGGGGCAGCAGCGCCCGCAACGCCGACAAGCAGGAGAATTGTTGCAAAAAACAGGAACAATTTCAATGCAGGAATATTCTTCAATTGTTCAATCATTGATACTTAAAAAAATTCTAAAATATATACCCATTCCGGTTTTTAGGAGTGAACTACCTCTGGGCTAAAGACCCAGAGGCTTCCTGCTTCATACCCCGAACCATTGTTCGCGAGTCCACAGGCCCTTCCCCTCGTCCCGAGGGTGCAAATATATTATATTCCAATTAGGTTTTGTTTATCAAGAGCGAATTTCCTGATGTTGATAGCCGCATTGATATCCCGGTCATGATGTGCCCCACAATCAGGACAGACCCAATCTCTATCAGATAGTGTCATATCCTTTTTGTAGTATCCACATTTGCTGCATATCTTAGAAGATGCAGTACTTTAAAATCCCCACTTTTTCCACCCCTCTCCTGTGAACCCTGCCTAAAAGTTAACTACTTTACGATATTATCCTCCCTCATCCGAACTCAATCTAATGATGCCCTCCTCCTATAATCAGCATAATGACGTACGGGAAGGTTTACATGCAAGCGAAAATCTCAAAATATGGTCTGTGTTATCAAAACCAAGTTCATATTAGTGAAAAAACAAACAGACCTCAGATCTCATCTGACAAGTATCGTTCATATAATCGACAAACACATTTCGTTTCCTAAAATTGGTCGAACTGATTCAAATGCCATACTTGAAGGCTGTG
>NZ_JAAAWJ010000010.1 GCF_009914725.1 Methanogenium sp. MK-MG | reverse complement strand
GATCTAGATGACCGGCAGGATGCCGGTGCTGATGCAGTTGCGGTAGAAGATTCGTGCAAAGGATACGGCAACGACCACCTGCACCCCGGCGCCGCGTATGGCGATGGGGGCGTGTTCGCGTGATGACCCGCACCCGAAGTTTCTGCCCGCAGCGATGATGTCTCCTTCTGCTGCCTCTTTTGCAAATGCGTCCCGTGTGCCTTCGAAGGCATGGGCTGCCAGTTCTTTCGGGTCATAGAGGGTGAGGTAGCGGCCCGGGATGATGGCATCCGTGTCGATGTCATCGCCGAATTTCCAGGTAGCCATATTATGCCACCTCCCGCGGGTCGGTGATTGCCCCTTTGATGGCACTTGCTGCAGCAGTGGCCGGTGAACAGAGGTAGACCTCTGCCTCTGTGCTTCCCTGTCTGCCGCGGAAGTTGCGGTTTGAGGTGGAGAGGGAGACTTCGCCCGGTGCGAGGATGCCGAACGCCCCGCCCATGCACGGGCCGCAGCAGGGTGCCTCAACCATGCCGCCCGCCTCCACAAAGGTCTCGATGAGGCCTGCTCTGAGTGCCTTCAGGTATTCGGTCTTTGAGGCGGGGACAATGATGACACGGATGCCGGGAGCAAACTTCCGGTCGCCTAACACCTCTGCAGCCTCGGCAAGGTCTTCATACCGGCCGTTGGTGCATGACCCGATGAAGACCTGGTCCACCGGTGTGCCCTCATATTTTGTCACATCTCCGACATTGTCCACATTGTGGGGGGCCGCGATCTGCGGGACGAGGTCTGCTGCGTCATACTCACGTTCCAGCACATATGTGGCGTCATCATCCGGGGCCAGGTCAAACCATCCGCCGTCCATGCGCCCGCTGCAGTAGGCACGGGTCACCTCGTCCGGTGCGACGATGCCTGCCTTGCCGCCCATCTCAATGGCCATATTACAGCAGGTCATCCGGCCGGGGACAGACATTTCTGATATGGTGTCGCCGGTGAATTCCACTGCCTTGTAGGTGGCGCCGTCCACCGTGAGGTCCCCTACCATCGAAAGAATGAGGTCTTTCGGGCCGACACGGTGCTGGAATCTGCCGGTTGTGGTGAGTTTCAGACTCTCGGGAACCCGGAAGTGGAGGGCGCCGTACTTCATCGCAAAGCCCATGTCCGTTGACCCGATGCCGGTTGCAAAGGCGCCGATGGCCCCGTAGGTGCAGGTGTGGGAGTCACCGCCGACGACGATGTCGCCCGGACGAACACGTCCCTTCTCGACTGCCACCTGGTGGCAGACACCCTCGTGGATATCGTAGTTTAAAATTCCCTGTTCGGCAGCAAATGCCCGCATAAATTTCTGGTTCTCTGCTGCAGGAATGGAGTCGGCCGGGACCTGGTGGTCAAAGAGCATAATGATCTTTGCCGGGTCAAAGACCGTTGTCCCGTCCATCTCGCGGAACTTCTTGATTGCAAGCGGTCCCGTGATGTCATGGATCATCGCTGCATCGATGGGGGCTATCATGACATCACCTGCTGAGATCTTTGTTCCGCATCTGCGGGAGAAGATCTTCTCTGTGATTGTTGCTGCCATTGGCTATTCCATTACTCTGTCTGGTATTTGATAGTAATCAACCATCTGTGCCATACCTGCACCATTTAAATATCTGGTGCACCTGTGTGGCTGGTCTGGTGCATGGTTGTGTGACGGGGCGCAGTGCCTGAAATCGGTATGAACTCAACAGGGAAATACCGTCTGATTGATGGGAGAGTGAATCCAATACCTGCATGCGATCGGATGATGCACAGCAATGCGGGTATGGTATATACAGCAGTGCATGTGGCAGATATGCAACGCAACTGTTCATAACGGGGGGGCCTGAATATGATACAAAAGAGAACACATCTGACGGCGGCGAGGGGACATGCCGCCTGTCTTGGTATACTGGTATGTGCGATGGTATGTGGTGTGATGGCTGCGGGGTGTTCCTCGCTTCCCGTCAATACTACCCTGCCATCGTTTGAAGAGGATATTGTGATCACCACCGGAGCCGAAACGGTCGGGCGGAATTTTGCCTCCTGTCCGGTCACGATTGAGAATAAGGGGATTTTGTCAGTAGCCGATATCCACCTGCAGGCAGACTTACTGGATGTGACCGGCGGAGGCGAAACGATACTTGCCTCACAGGAGATCGATGCCGGTTCATATGATCCGGGAGAGGTCAGGACCGTGAATGTGGATTTTAAACTCATCAAGCTCACGGGGAAGGATGTCCGCATCAGGGTAACCCGGATGGAGTGACCGGGGACAACTATCCCATCCATTTTCGGAAACACTAAAATTGTTGCAGAATAAATAGATTGAGGCACAGGCAGCAACGTTGCTGTTTCTGTATAAAAACACCCCCGTGGTGTAGCGGTCAATCATACCAGCCTTTGGAGCTGGTTACGGCGGTTCGAATCCGCCCGGGGGTATACTCATTTTTACGTTTGAATATCATCACTGTCGTCCATATGGAGGTGCCGTGCTGCGGTGGTGTGCGGCATGTCGTTGACCGGGCACTGGATCAATCGGGGAAGACGATTCCGGTTATCGAGAAGATGGTTACCATACAGGGTGGGTTGAAGTAGTCTTCTTTCCACCTGTATTTTTTGATGAGGAGGATGTGACACATCGGCCCGGTGATCAGTGATACCGGGAGGCCACACCCGATTTGATCGTAAAATTGAGGATTGTGAAAGGGCCGGCCGATGATGGGGCCAGTCCCGGAGGAGTTGGTCCCGTTTTGTCCAGGCCACCGGTAAGCCCGGATCCAATGATCTTCATTCCGCAGGGTTCCGGATTTTAAAAAAATTCCACACCCCTGCCTCTGATATCAGTCATCAGGGCCCGGAGGTGGCGGAGTGATTCCCCTCTTTTTCATTTCCGCTTCAAGTTCTTCGTCTGACAGATCATCGAGCTTCTTCCCGGTAGCCTGCTCAATCTCTGCTTTGTTCTTTGTGCTGAGCATGGCAGACATGGCTATCCAGCGCCTTCGGGTCCGGCGTCTTGCTCCACCCCGACCCAGCGATCCAAGTCCCATAAATATCATCCCTCCCGTTTCTTCTCCGGATTATCCGGCTGTTTGTTTTTCTCTTACTCCTCGAGTTTTGCCGCCTCAACCGCTGCTGCAAGCTCTGCACC
Source organism: Methanogenium sp. MK-MG (assembly GCF_009914725.1). Taxonomy (GTDB): domain Archaea; phylum Halobacteriota; class Methanomicrobia; order Methanomicrobiales; family Methanomicrobiaceae; genus Methanogenium. Next base: position 45,210 of record NZ_JAAAWJ010000010.1, on the reverse strand, counting down.
AACCATCATAAGCGATTCCGGGGTTACAATACCCTGCGCAATGGGTATCGCGCCGGCATCAATGAATGCTTCTTTTAATTTAATTGCCCAGAGGTGTTCAAAGAGCATAATTCCGGCAGCGCTGTTATTGGGAATGGCGTCGGCAATTTCCATGATGTCCCCATCCGTGATGCCATAATCGTGTTCGGCAACTGCAAGGGCGCCAGCCTCGATGCCCGCTTTCATTCCTTCTTTTCCTGCTGCACCGAGACCAATGAGACCACCTACCACGGCACCGAACCGGATCTGTTCTTCTTCAGAGAGATCGGTTGCTTCCAGTGCTGCAATATCTCCATTCTCATCCTTCCAGACGAACTGCAGATCAATCAGTCTGATCAGTCCCTTTTCTCTGACCAGCCGGAGCTCTTCGAGTATTTTTCCATGAAATTCGGGTTCTTCAAACCCAACTGCTACCAGGTGCATTGGACCATATGTCATTGTTTTCCCTTCCTGTTATGTTGGGAATAATGGTATTCCCGCGTGGAAGGTGGCACTTGTGGTATTTATGCTAGCGCCCGGCTAAGACACAGGATTTTTCGCAGCTATCTGGTATTACCTGTGTTTTTTTGTCCTTTTTTCTGGTGGCGAATCATCTGATGTCATTCATGGGATGTCTCTTTCGAAGGTTCCGGGGTTTTTTGTAACGATGACTTCCGCCGCTACATATATCTCCTGCGGCGCAGATCACACAGTATCCACATGACAGGGAAAGGGGAGAACAGAAAAGTGGACAAACCAGACCTTGAAGATACCCTGATAACAGAGATCATGCAGACAGATTTTGCCCGTGTGCACCCGGAGACGCCGGTTGCCGATATATACCGGTCATTTACCCGGAAGGGGTGTTTCGATATTATCGTCTGTGATGAGGAATGCCGGTTTCTGGGCATCATCACCCGCATGGACCTTCTCTCCAGTATCACCCCCGGTATGGGCATCCGCAGCCGGCGAAGACTGGGTTGCCTCGAGTGCCTGCACAAGAGTGCGGCACGCCATGCCGGTGAACTGATGACCCGCAGCCATGTGACGGTGCCCGATACCGCCACCATTGCAGAGACCCTTGTTGCGATGGAGAAGAACCGGCATCCGGATGTTATTGTGATTGATGGTGATGGTGTTGCCGTAGGTCTGGTGGAGATGTGCGACATTATCCGTTTTCTCGTACAGGAAGGGGAGATCTGATCCAGACCCTCCGCAGGATTTTTCCCACATACACCCGAAAATAACAGGACGAACAGGTGTGCAGATGTGAAAACCCGTTTGGATGAGTGATTGGAAATGGGGGCTGCTCACCCCCTGTGTCCACCCTCTTTGGCCCCCTGTGCTGGTGAATCGGAGGGTAAAACGGACGTGTTTTCTGCTCTTTTTTACTGCCGGAAAAATACGGCTGTAATGCCTTTTATTTGCTAAAATGCCGGTTGATTGCAGACTATTGAGCGGCTGCTATTGGCGGATATTTTGAGAGGACGTATGGGCTGTCTCCGGTTGGGAAAGGGCTTCTCCGGGCTTCTGTGTGGACGTGTTTTTCCGGGGCAAAAAAGCAGGGAAATAAGTATTCTGCCGGACAGAAGGGGCTTTTGCCAGTGATATGCCATCTTCTCCTCTTTTATGGGTGTGCCCGATTTTCCCCCGGGCCCTCTCCCGGGCCGTTTTTTGAATGGTTTTCCCTTCAGGGTGATCCCTTTTCCCCGATTTTTGCCCATACAAACCCCTGTTTCATCAAAAGAGGGGTGAGGATGATCGTGGCAATTACCATCACCGTCACCGCAGAGAAGAGGGCACTCCCGATAACTCCTCCGACAAGGGCTACCTTGGCGACGACGAGGGCAATTTCTCCTCTTGGCGTCATTCCCATGCCGACGAGGAGTGCCTCTGCCCTGGTGAGGAAATGGACGGAGCCGATATAGCCTCCGATGATCTTGCCTGCGATGGCGACCACGATGATGGGAATGATGTAGGGAGAGAGGAAGGTCTCCCATGTGAAACTGAAGAGGAGGCCAACGGATGCAAAGAAGAGCGTCACAAAGAATCCGAACCCAAAGTCCATCAGGCTCTCGAAGAGCAGGCGGTCACGTCTGATCTGGTCTCCGAGGATGAGGCCTGCGATGAACGCACCGATGGAATAGTGCAGTCCTGCCGCGTGTGAGAGCCAGGCACTGCCAAGGGCGAGGATGATGGCAACCGAATAGACCATTTCGTGCGTCTCGGTCTTTCGTGCCCGGTCGAATATAACACGCAGCGCCCGGGGTGCGATGAGGACGAAGAGCACCAGAAACACGATGGCGATGAGTATACCTGCAGACAGGGAATCCCCTGCAAGGGTGGTGCCCTGCATCGCAACCGCAGAGAGGATGCCGAGGAGAAAGATACCGATGATGTCGTCAAGGACAGCGGCGCTCACGATGGCAGTGCCAATGACGGTGTTTAACTGTTTGTAATCGACGAGAATACGGACCGAGACCCCGATGGAGGTGATGGAGAGGGCAATGGCGATGAAGAGTGTCTCCGCCTGCGAGAGGTCCAGGAGGTATCCCAGCAGTATACCGCTCCCGAAAGGGACGAGGACGCCCGCAACTGCCGTTGAGACCGCGACATTTCGTCTCTCCAGAAATGATTTCAGGTTCATCTCCGCGCCGCTGACAAAGAGGAGAGCAATGATGCCGATATCGGCAAAGACCTCAAGCGTCTCGTTCGTCGTCACCCATCCCAGAAGCGAAGGGCCGAGGAGAATGCCTGCGGCAATCTCCCCGATAAGAGCCGGATAGCCCACCCGCTCCACCAGCTCGCCAAAGAGCTTTGCACAGATGAGCAGGAGGAGAATCTGCAGGATGATATCCATTCAATGGACTATCCGTTGTATGGGATAAAAAGTGCTTGGGCACGGAGTGTGCGAAATGATGCGGATGCTGTGTATGGGTATTTTTCCCTTTTCCACAGTATCTCTGTCTTTGGAGTTGTTCGTCATTCTCCTCCCTTCCAAAAGGGTTATTGCTCTTCCCATGCACAATGCCGGAACATGAAGATTTTGACAACCTGTGGTGCGGCAGCCGTCGTCTGTATCCTGATACTGGTGATGTGCACCGGCTGTACCACTGACCAGCAACAGTATACTACCCAACCTGCCGGAACTTCGGGCGAGGAATCCTATGCAACCGTCCTGGATGCGGGAACACTTGATGCACGACTTGAAGAATATCCGGTAGCAACTCTCTCGGCAGCAGAGGAATCAGATCTCCTCTACATGCAGGAAGAGGAGAAACTTGCCCGTGATGTCTATGCTGTCTTCTTTGAGACATGGGGCATGCAGGTCTTCAAAAATATCGGGAAGGCGGAACAGACGCATATGGACAGTGTGACCGTTCTCATCGAACGCTACGGACTGGAGAGTCAGTCTGAATCCTCCGTCACCGCAGGGGTGTTTGCCCATCCCGAACTGCAGGCACTCTACGATGATCTGGTAAAAACAGGTATTCTGTCTCCTGAAGACGCACTTCGTGCCGCCATTCTGGTTGAAGAAACGGATATCGTGGACCTCAGGGATGCAATGAGCCGGACAGATAACGGAGATATCCGCTATGTCTATGAAAATCTAATGCGGGGGTCGGAAAATCACCTGCGTGCCTTTGCAAGAAACCTTGAACAGCAGGGTGAATCGTATACACCAATGGTGCTGACACAGGTCGATTATGATGGGATTGTTTCCACCTCTGTCCGACCGGGAGGATTTTCCTGATCGAGATCATCCGGCTGGCGAAAGATATGCGTCACCGGTGCCTGCATAGAATGGCGGGATAAAATCCAATCCTGGATAAATTCAGGTCAAAAAAAGATCGTGTGATCGTGTGATCCCGACCGGGAAACCCTGACAGGCCGATGCTGGTGCTTACTCAGCCCCTACGAATTCCTGCACCCGGCCGACCTGCCCGTCGGCGAGCCGCACCTTGATGCCGTGCGGATGAAATGAGGAGTTTGTGAGAATCTCTTTTACAATGCCGTCTGTCAGTTTTCCGGTTCTCTGGTCTTTTTTCAGGACAATCCTGACTGTATCTCCAGGGGAGACACAGCGCCTCTGCCTGCCGTCACGTTTCTTATCCATCTTCCTGTCTCCTCAATATGGTATCGTAAAAATCTGTGTCTGCTTTATTTGCGGTAACAGGGGAAAAGGGTGCGGAAGATATTTGGATGTATCATATCAACCCGGAATTAATTCCTGTCTGATACATGGCGGCAAATGACCGGATGCGAGAGAACCATTTGCTACAGTATGTGGATGTAATTCCTATCTTCCCGGCTTTGCATGGCATAGTATTAACTGTGATGCTGTTGAATTAGGCGTGTTGGCTTCTCTGCCTGTCCGGGGGGGATGGCAGGGGAGTCCCGTTATTCCTGTTTGTGCTGTTGTCTGCCATTTTTTCAAAGATGCCTGTTCACTCTGGTATATCTCTTTCCTGATCTGTATCTTCAGTCCGGTACAGGTATCCGGGTTTGCGGCATACCGATGGTCTGAACAGGATTGTTTCTGGTTTACTACTGAAATGCCCGTTATTTAATAACCGTTGGATGATACCGGAGGTATGGTCGTTTTGTTCTGCTCTATTCCGGTCTTCCGACAGATCAAAGTATTAATACTATCCCCTCCCTAGGAATGGTGATGAAGTATGAGAGCTATCAGAGTTCTCTGACCGATGCGAAGATACTCATTGTAGAGGATGAGGTCATCATCGCGATGGCTCTCGAAGACTCTATCCATGACTTCGGCTATCTGGTTGCAGGAAGGGCAACGACAGGGCAGCGGGCAATCGATCTTGCCATGGAGACACAACCGGATCTGGCCCTCATTGACATCCATCTGAATGGTGAGATGGATGGCATTGAAGCGGCAGAAAAGATATCCAGGCGCCTGAAGATACCGGTGATATTTCTCACTGCCTACTCAGATGAGGAGACGCTCTCGCGTGCGATACGCACGAACCCATATGGCTACCTGATAAAACCGATCCGGCCGCGGGAACTCTATACAACGATTGAGACATCCATCTATAAACACCGGGCAGTCGTGGCAGAGGAGGCCCGTGTCGCCTGCCTCTCTGCGGTGACCACTAAACTGGAAAATCCGGTGGAGCAGGTCAAAGCCAGCCTGAAAGGTCTCACCTCCAGCATACAGAAAGGTACAATGGATCTGGACGATGTGGAGGTCATCCTGCAGGCACAGGTGGATGAACTTGAACGGGTCAGGGTGGATCTTCGCGAACTCAATGATACGATATTCCGGGCCTGAGACCTCTTCTTTGGCATGCCGGTATCACTATATATTTTGAAGGGCCGCAGGGAAAACTACATACAGATATGACGACAGGCAGAACTGATATACTGGCGCATGGGGTTCTGGTGTATGAACCTGCATACCCGCTGAACCTGGACGCCACACTCTCCTGCGGCCAGCTCTTCCGATGGAAAAAAAGAGAGGATACCTGGCAGGGTGTGGCAGACGGCAGAGTCATCAGCCTTTGCGAGAACGGCGGAAGACTCTACTGCACCGGCTGTTCTGAAGCATTTATCATATCTTATCTGCATCTCGACTGCGCCTGTGATGCCATCGTCTCCGGATTCTGCCGTGATGCCCATATCACGGCTGCGGTCCGCCGCATCGGTGGCCTGCGCATTGTCAGGCAGGACCCGTGGGAGTGCCTCATCTCATATATCTGTGCCCAGAATGCGAACATCCCGTTTATCACCCGTATGATAGAGAACCTGTGCCGCGCCGCAGGGAGACCGGTCACAGCACCGGACGAAACGGTCCGGTATGCCTTTCCCACACCGGCCGCCCTTGCCGCCCTTTCTCTCGAAGAGATACGCGTGTGTTCCCTTGGATACCGGGCGCCATATATTTACAAAACCGCTGCAGCCATTGCCGCGGACTCCGGATGGGCCGCCCGCATCCGAAAGCTGCCCTTTGAAGAGGCACGCCGGGCACTGCAGGCCTATCCCGGCATCGGCCCGAAGGTGGCAGACTGCGTGCTGCTCTTTGGCTTCCAGAAGTACGAGTCCTTTCCGGTGGATGTCTGGATCCGGATGATCATGCACCGCCTCTATGGCATTGGCAATCTGGATACTTCCCTTACACCGGCAGAATACGAGCGTATCCGCCGGTTTGCACAGGAGCATTTTGGGCCGTATGCCGGGTATGCACAGGAGTATCTCTTTGCCGTCCGCGAATCCTATGCAGACGAAATATTCTGAGACGAAATCCAAAAAAAGGTATTTATGTGCCTGCTGTCCAGGACTGCATGTAGGTCTTCTGTTCTTCTGACAGTGCGTCGATGGAAACACCCAGGGATGCCAGTTTGAGGTGTGCGACCGTCGCATCAATCTCGTACGGCACTTCATAGACGCCGCCGGTGAGGCTGCCGCCGTTTTTATACATATACTCCGTACAGAGTGCCTGCAGGGCAAAGGAGAGATCCATCACTTCCACCGGGTGACCCATGCCCTTCGTCGTTGCGAGGTTCACCAGCCGCCCTTCTGCAAGCACACTGATGCGGTTGCCGTTCACGAAATAGGTGTCAATGCTGTCCCGTGTCTCTTTCTCTTCTGCATGCTCTTCCAGCCACGGGATATCAATCTCTACGTTGAAGTGGCCGGCGTTTGCAAGAATCGCACCGTCCCTCATCAGCGGGAAGTGCTCGCCGGTGATGATGGAGGTGTTGCCGGTCGTCGTCACAAAAATTTCACCGATGGCCGCCGCCTCTTTCATGGTCATCACGTGGTAGCCGTCCATGTGTGCCTCCAGGGCACGCCGGGGGTCTACTTCGGTGACGATCACCTTGGCACCGAGACCGTGTGCCATCCGTGCCAGTCCGCGGCCGCAGTAGCCGTATCCCGCCACCACAAACCACTTGCCGCCGATGAGGGTGTTGGTGGTGATCATGATGGAGGAGAGCGCGCTCTCGCCTGTGCCGTGGATATTGTCAAAGGAGCGTTTCATCGGTGTGTCGTTCACCGCGATGACCGGGAACTCAAGGGCCCCCTCGTCTGCCATTGCCCGCAGGCGCTGTATACCGGTGGTCGTCTCCTCGCACCCGCCGATGATACTATCGAGGAGATCCCGGCGAAGTGTGTGAATGCGGTGGATGAGGTCCATACCGTCATCGATGGTGATGTTCGGGGACGCATCGAGAACCTTGTCCATTGCGGCATAGTATTCATCCACACTGCAGGCGCGTGCTGCATAGCAGTGCACGCCGGGCACCCTTCCGAGTGCCTGTGCCACATCGTCCTGTGTCGAGAGTGGGTTGCAGCCGGTGATATGCACCTCTGCTCCGCCGGCGGCCATCGTCTCGACAAGAACCGCGGTCTTTGCCTCCACGTGGAGGGCCATACCGACGGTGGCCCCGGCAAGCGGCTGCTCTTCTTCAAACCGCTTGCGAATCTCTGCGAGGACCGGCATGTACTGCCGGGCCCAGCCCATCTTCAGTTCTCCTGAGTCCATGGTCATCTTCACTATCCTGTCAATAGCGTATGTTACGGCGGTTTAAGGGCCTTTTTATCATGCCGAATTCTGACGGTCCGGCAGGCTGAGACACAATAATCATATGCCCCACCTACACACCATCTACTACGATGGCTCTCACAAAACGTATCATTCCCTGTCTGGATTTAAAGGACGGCAGGGTTGTGAAAGGGGTTAATTTTCTTGGCCTGCGGGATGCCGGCGACCCGGTGGAACTGGCCGCCCGGTATAATGAGCAGGGTGCCGATGAGGTGGTATTTCTGGACATCACCGCATCAAAGGAGGCCCGCGGCATCATCATCGATGTGATCGAGCGTGCGGCAGACCAGCTCTTTTTGCCCCTCACGGTCGGCGGCGGCATACGTTCCATCGATGATATCCGGGAGATTCTCCGGGCGGGTGCAGACAAGGTCAGTATCAACACCAGTGCCGTGCAAAACCCTGAACTCATATTAGAAGGAGCCGTGATGTTCGGGTCACAGTGCATTGTTGTCGCAATGGACGTGCGCAAGAATCATGATATGCGTGAGGGTGTGACACCCATCACCATGCCGGACGGGTCGGTTGTATGGTATGAAGTGGTCATATACGGCGGCAGCCACCCGACGGGCATTGACGCGGTGGAATGGGCAAAAGAGGTCGAACGCCGTGGTGCTGGTGAGATTCTCCTGACGTCCATGGAGACAGACGGCGTAAAGCAGGGCTTTGATGTGGCGGTGACCGCGGCCATATCCGACGGGGTCGGCATTCCGGTGATTGCAAGCGGCGGTGTCGGCAGCCTTGAACACTTCTATGACGGCTTTGTGGTCGGCCATGCCGACGCCTGCCTTGCCGCAAGTGTCTTTCACTTCGGCGAGATGACCATAAAAGAGGTAAAAGAATATCTCAGAGAGAGAAACGTGCCTGTACGCATCTGAGATCTATTTCCATTGCACAGACCGGTGCGTCCAGTTCAAAGGCCCGGATGACATCCGGGTTTAATTCCCCGAATACTCCTGCTTTTTTCCCGTCCACGATGATATCGGCCCGGCGTCCGGGAATGAATGCCGGGTCGTCTGACTCCTCTATTTCATACGGGATATGCATCTCCCGCATCAAAGCGTCTGCGCAGGCGTAGATCTCTGAGAAGTCCGCCTCCGTGTGTATGCTCACGGCGGCCACCTTCTGGAAGGTCTCTTCTGTTTCCACGCAGTCACCGATGGCAAAGAGGCGCTGCGGCAGTTCACGGTGGTGGTTGATCTGGAGTGTCTCCACAAGCATCGGGAGGATGTCGGTGCGCAAAATGGTCTGCTCCTCTGATATCGGGTGCTGCAGCCTCAGTACTCCGGGATTTGGTTCGCGCTGCATCGCGGTGTAGAGCACCCGTTCGTTTGTGAGGGTGAAGGGCATCATCTCTAAAAATCCGAGGCCTGCAAGAATCTCACGCACACCGTCCATCATGACCATCACCGGATGTGGTTTCCCCGTGGTGAACGATTCCGGCAATGCGGCATCGAAGTTCTCGAAGCCATAGGAGATTGCCACATCCTCAAAGATGTCCCAGTCATGCATGATGTCAGCCCGGTAGCAGGGCACGGTGACTTTGACCTCATCCTCACTTTCTGCCTCAGCCCCGAACCGCATGGTCCTGAGATGGGCAGCCATCTCCTCTGCGGTGAGGGGTATACCCAGCAGGCGGCGACACTCGTCTGCACTGACGGTGCGGACCGAGGGGGCGAGGGAGGGTATCGGTGTGCCGTCCACTTCGACACTCTCGATGGTGGCACCGGCGTCCGCAAGGGCGGTGCATATGTTGTTGACCGCGGTCATCACGGCCTTCATATCGGTGCCCGTGCAGTCGAGAAGGATATTCTTCGTTGCTGTTGTCACCTTTGTCAGTTCACCGTTGATGATGGGCGGGAAGGAGAGGACATTGTCCTCAGCGTCAGTGATGAGCGGGAAGCGCTCACAGTCCCGTACGAGGTGGGCATAGTCCATGCCCTTTGGGTGGCGCCCGAGGATCTCCTCCAGCGTCATCTCCTCTTCAAAGTCAAGGGGTACGAAGGCACGGTCACGCGGTGCTGCCTGGTAGTAAAACGGCGGTGTGACGGTGTCCATATCATGCACACCAATCGCCACCTTGCCGCGTCCCCGGCCGACCGCCCAGTGCAGGGCTTCCTGCAGGCCCATCAGGCTCTCGATGGCCTCTTCTGTTAACGAGACATTGCGGATGACAGCAGACCCCAGGAAGGGCCTAATCTCTGCCAGGCTGGGATCCACCCTAAAGCTGATGCCGGAGGGGGTGACGGGATAATCATTGATGCCTGTCTTCAGGCCCAGAAATCCCTGCATCGCCCGTGCGACACCTTCGGTGGAGAAGAGATCAGGCCGGTCAGGGAAGAACTCCACATCGATATGGTCCTCTTCGATACGTTCAATGTCGGCACCGATCATCGGCACCCGGTTGATGATGGTCTCACGGTCGGTGCCGGTCAGCGTCTCCAGGTACTCGTAGGGCAGTTTGATGATTGGCATTAGTCTCTCCCTCCCTGCATCATGGGTGTGTCACGTATCCAGTCCACGTCACTCCGGTAGAGCTGGCGCAGGTCACGCAGACCCATCTTCAGCATCGCAACACGGGATACGCCGAGTCCCCAGGCAAGCACCGGGTATTTCACGCCCCACGGGTCGGTGACTTCCTCGCGGAAGATACCTGCCCCGCCGAGTTCAACCCAGCCGAGGCCGTCCACGTAGACCTCCGGTTCGACCGAGGGCTCGGTGTAGGGGAAGTAGGCCGGGCGGAAACGCACGTCCTCGAATCCCATTCTCCCGTAGAACTCCTTTAAAAATCCCATGAGGTGCCGGAATGAGACGTCCTTGTCCATCACGATGCCCTCCAGCTGCTCGAACTCCGGAGTATGGGTGGGGTCGATGGCCTCACGCCGGTAGACTCTCCCGATGCAGAAGGCCTTCACCGGGTCAGCGGGATGATCCTTCAGGTACTGAATTGAGAGGCCGGTGGTATGGGTCCGCAGCACATTGGTCTGTGCCTTGGCAGGCATCCAGGTGCCGCCCCATCCGACGGATGAGGTGGTGCCGCCGTGTTCGTGTATGTCACGGACTGCCTCCCAGTTCTCCGGCAGGGGGGTGGTGCTGTCTAAGTAGAAGGTGTCCTGCATCTCCCGTGCCGGGTGGTCCTGCGGCTGGAAGAGGGCGTCAAAGTTCCAGAACGAACTCTGCACCACATCCCCGTACATCTCAATAAATCCCATCTCAAGGAGCACACTGCGCATCTCGTTGATGAGGCGCTGGTAGGGGTGAATCTTGCCGGGGACGATGCGTTTCGGCAGTTTGTCTACGCTGTAGCGCCGGAGGTTCAGGTCTTTCCAGTCACCTGACAGAATCTGTTCACGGGTGAGGGTGCCTGTCTCCTCTCTCAGGTCAAGGCCTGCTTCGACAAGCGCCTTTCCGGTTTCGGTGATGGCAATCGTGTAGGTGGTGGTCTCGGTCTCTTCTGCCAGACCGCGTTTCACCAGTTCAAGGATACCTTCCCTGCTTGCGGCAGGGTCACGAAGCGCCACTTCATCAGCACCTTCCGGTGCGTCGCCGGTCTTTTTCACCTGCCCTTTCTCGATTGCAACCCAGCCCTTCTTCTTCATCCAGCCGATGGCGATGCGTGAGAGCGGGTGTGCCTGCAGGTCTTTCATGCTGGTTTCATTCCGGAATGAGGTGTAGACCTGCCGTTCAGGCAGACCGAGGGTGGCATACTGCTCTCCTTCTGTCGTGAGGGAGTAGCTGACCGTGACGGTCCGGTCAAGGCTGGCAATGCCCTTGTCGGCACAGAGGTGGGCAAACTGGACCACGGCTGCTGCGGTTGTGTTAAGTTCACCGGCAATCACCTCTGGTGTGGCCTTTTTTATTGCGTTTAAGACCACCATCAGGCGTTTTTCATTATATGTCAGTTCCGCCATTATCGCTCATCCACCTTATGTTCCGCTTCATCCATCCGCTCTTTAAAGTCAGAGAGGAACTCTTTGACCCGTTCGTATGTCGCCTTCTTGCAGGTGCCGCACATCAGTTCACCTGCTTTGCAGGCCCGGCAGATCTCGGTGAGTTCGTCGTCGTCCTCCACCATGTGGAAGAGGTTGAGGAGATAGACCGAGCATTTCTCCGGTTCACCGCCAAGCTTTTTCTGTTCTTCAAGGGTCATCCGGCCGCCGGTGACGGCGCCCATGATCTTCTTTTTGACCGCCTTCTCTGTATCACAGAACCCGATAAAGCTCTCCGGGACACTTGACGACATCTTGCCGCCCTGCAGGCCCTGCATAAAGTAGTGGTATGTGGCAGACGGGGAGTAGAATCCGAATCCGCCGTATTCAATCTCAATGTTGCGGACTGTTGCATCCACTTCAGCGAGGTTGCCGCCTTTGATGTCAACATGCCCCTCGTATTTCTTTGAACCGGGGAATGCCGTATGCACGGCGGCGAGTGCCTCTTCGGGTGCGTTTTTGGAGCGCACACTCACGTACCCGTCCCGCATCTCGACCGTAAAAAAGCGCAGTTTGTGTGCGATGTCACGGGTGAGGCGGATATGGGGGTCCTGGTCAATGCCCACCGGGACGATGGTGGGTGCGGGACCTGCTGCTGCCTGTGGGAAGAGGATGTCTGCGACCTGCGTTGCAACACTCATCGCATGTGCGAGGGCGGTCCCCTGCCCGAAGCCGTATATTGCCTGCAGATCGGAGAAGTTCATCTTTATGGCCGCTTCAAAGGTGAGATCTTTGAGGCGGTTATTGGTGCTCTGGTAGTAGGTCTCTCCCTCATACCCCAGTGCATAGAGACAGGTGAGATATTCCCTGCCGTATTCATTGCATTTGTCCCATGAGATATTGCGCACGGCATGTGCCTCACGGTCGGCGACTGCCACATACCCGTTTCCGCCCTGCTGCACGTGCCAGACCACCTCTTTCATCACCATCAGGTGACCGAGGTGGGGATGCCCGGACGGCATAAACCCGGTCAGCACATGAAAGGGCGTGCCATTATTCATCGCATCCACGATGGGGCGATAGTCACGGTGCCCGATCACAATGCCCCGGCGCATAAATGCCGGGGGGTTGCGGATCTCCGGGAGCATGGGCTCAATAGGTTCGATTCCAAACTCCGTAAAGAGTTTATCCGTGTCGATGGACTGGTTTGCAGACCATGGGTTAATCTCCGACTGCATAGAAACAGATCACTCACAATTTGATTCGTGCAAATTCAACGAATTCAATACCATTTTGTTCGGTACATGCAAAAAGCATCTTCTTTCTCACACTGTGCGCCAGCCTGACTGAACGTGATATCACGCTCATGGGCAGGGACGCATCAGCGGGAAGGGCGTGGACCAGCAGTTCGGAGTGTTTCATTTCTCCAGAGTATACGCGGAAATGGTGGCCGAATTTATAGGCGGTACGGGGGATGTGGCCCTGGGAGCGCAGGTATGTGTAGACCTGTGACTTCTCTTTCCATTCCGCGTCCTCTTTTGGTATGTCCTGCCGGATGGCTTCCCCGTTCTCATCTCCGGTTATGATGAGACACCCTGTGTCAAGCAGGTAGAGGGTCTCCATCGGGGAGAGCATCAGGCGGGTATTGTCAAGTTTTGTACCAAACCACAGGGGGTCAGGAAATGCTGCAGTGTTCTGCGTGATGACGGAATTTCCGGCACGGATTGCGGTGACCGGTGGGATATCCAGTGCCGGGCCTGCTTCCTTCAGGGTTTCGGTCTTCACATCATAGTAGGTGAGTTCGTCTTCGTCATCGACTGCTGCGAGGACAAACTGTTTGCGCATATGCGTCGCTGATTCCACTTCCCCTGCAAGTTCACGGAAGGTGATGAGGTCACGCTCGGAGAGCACGCGGATGAGATAATTTGTTCTCCCTGTGCCGGGTCTCTCTCCCCGCCGGAATACGCGGAAGTCCTGAGGCCCGGGCAGGATCACATAGCCTCTTTCCCGCATATCCCGGTAGACCAGAAACCGCCGCATAAACCCGGGCAGGGCTGAGAATTCTGTGATGAGTGACTCAAAACTCTCGCCCTCTACTGTGATCTTCTTTTTCAGTACCAGATACAGGGCCTCTTCCGGAGATAGGCTGAGCCCGTCTGCTGTCTTCCGGCCATACCCGCTCTGGTCATACAGGGTATCTCCGTCCTTTCCGAGCACCACTGTGGTGCCGTCCCGTCTCGCCTTCACTGTCAGTAAAATTGGGGATGCTATCTTAAATAACTGGGCAGGGAGGCATGCATGTGATCTGCCCCTCCTGCTGCCCGCCTCTTATTCTCCTGCTATTCTTCGGGCACATGCAATATTCCCCTGATCGTTTCGGCGTTTGTCCACCGGTGTCTCACAGATAAAGGGGAGGCCCTGCAGCGCCGGGTGGGTGACCACCGACCGGATGCCTTCCATGCCGATCTTCCCGAGGTCGATATGTTCATGGCGGTCACGCCTGCCATCGAGTTCAGATGTGGTGTCGTTGAGGTGGATGACCTTCAGGTGCGAGAGACCAATCACTGCGTCAAAGTGTCTGACGACAGCGTCTGTGGTCTCCGCTGTCCTGAGGTCATAACCTGCTGCAAATCCGTGGCAGGTGTCAAAACAGACGCCGACCGGCCCGTGCCTGCCCACCCCTTCCATGATGACGGCGATCTCCTCAAAGGTGGTGCCGATGCTGTTCTTCGTACCCGCCGTATTTTCGAGGAGAATCATCACCTCTCCTTCAGAGGCTGCTGCTCCCTTTCCGATGGCTGTTATTGCCCGTTGGCGTGCCTCGGCAGCGTCGCTGCCAAGACTGCTGCCCAGATGGGTGACAAGGTAGGGGATGCCCAGCATGCGGCAGCGCTCCACCTCTCCTGCAATCGCAGCAACGGACTTATCCCAGACTTCCGGCCGGGGCGAGGCGGGGTTGGGAAGGTAGGGCATGTGCGCCACCACCGGGGCGATGTCGCTCTCTCTGACGGCCAGCCGGAAGGCTTCTGCGTCCTCTGTTGTCAGGGGTTTTACCTTCCAGCCGCGGGGGTTGCGGGTGAATATCTGGAAGGTGGTGCAGGTCCGTTCCTGTGCACGGGATACAGCCTTTTCCAGTGATCCTGCGATGGAGACATGGCATCCGATATTGATCATGGCTGTCAGAGATGGATCTGTATTTCGGGTGTAAAAAGGGATGGCATGCCGGCCGGGGGATGGGGGGGGATGCAGGTGGTTAGCGGCATGTCCCATACGTGAGCCGGCGGAGTGTGGAGATAATCGCGGCACCGACCTCTGCGGTGGATGCCTTTCCGCCGGTATCAGGTGTCATGATGCCTGCCTCTGCCGTCAGGCGGATGGCTTCTTCGATGAGGGCTGCCCCGCGTGCATCCCCCTGGTGGTGCAGGAGCATCGCCGCTGACCGGACGGCGGCGACCGGGTTTGCGATGCCCTGCCCCGCAATATCCGGGGCACTCCCGTGGACGGGTTCAAAGAGTGCGTGCCGGTCACCGATGTTTGCACTGGGAAGCATGCCCAGCCCCCCCACCAGATAGGCGGCCGCATCAGAGAGGATGTCACCGAAGATGTTGGTGGTGACGATGACATCATAACGGTCCGGGTGCATGAGGACGTCCAGTGTCAGGGCGTCAATGAATGCGGTCGTGTACAGGACACCCTCCTCTTCTGCTGTTTTGATGCAGATGTCACGGAAGAATACATCCGATTTGATGACGTTTGCCTTGTTCCCGATGGTCAGGTGGTTTCTGCGTTCCCGTGCAATACGGCAGGCGGCCCGTGCAATCCGTTCGCTCCCCTTTCTGGTGATGACCCGCAGGGTTGAGGCCCGGTCTTCCTCCTGCCATTCAATGCCGGAGTAGAGGCCTTCGGTATTCTCCCGCACGACCATGATGTCCACTCCCTTCCCCCGGACGGGCCGGAGGTTGGCATAGAGGTCCAGTTCCTTTCGAATCTGTAACACGACACTGCGGTAATCGGCCGCAGGCGGGGTGGTCACGGCCCCGAAGAGGATGGCATCCGCGTCACGGAGGAGGGAGATGTCATCTGCCGTGCATGCCTCCCCCGTCTTCTTCCATTTTCCGTAGCCAACTTCCACCGGATAGCATTCATACTCCGGGTGGAGGAGTGCAAGGACGTCACGAGCCACCGGGATGACTTCCTGTCCGATGCCGTCCCCTTCGACGACTGCAATTGTGGTCATTTACTTATTTTCCTCCGTTTCCATCTCCTTCTCCATCTGTCTCTTCTTCCAGCCTGCACAGACGGTAAAGACCGCCTCTGCGATGATCCGTGGGGTTGCCCCCCAGTGGACGACCGCACCGTAGTATCCGTCATGGGCGCCAATGCCAGTCCGTTCAGACCGGCAGCAGCGTGCGATGAAGGGTTCTTGTGCCACCTGGTTTGCGGGGCAGATGTCAGTGACAGAGAATGCTGTCTCCTTTCCATAACATTCGGCAAGCACCTGCCTGCCCGTCAGGCATCCTGCGACCGTCTCATCGCCCCGCAGACGGTCATTGTCAATCGTGCGGGAGAATCCTGCCGCCCGGCAGGGATATACCTCTGCTTCTGTCTTTCGGATGTCTGCGATATGATAACTGAACTGCACGCCGCACTCCCCGAAGAGGCCGGTCTCTTCAAGGTCGCGGATGATATGGGCGAGATTCGGGCGGGGCGGTTCTGCGTCATAGACATGAATGGTGAGGATTTCCTCATCCGACGGGTCACAGACAAAGGTCATGTGCTCGTCAGACCCGGTAAAGACTGTGCAGCGTTTTCCGGTCTGCTGTGCCCGCCGGATGAGGTCCGGGCGGTTGTGGAGGTTCACCTTTTCGGGGTACATGCCTATGTCCGCCTCTCCTGCCAGCAGGCGGGAGGACCGAATCTCCCTGAGCATGGAGCTCCCGTCTTCCGTTTCCACCTCCAGCACTTCATAACCGGTTTCCGTCCGGCGGACGAGGTAGCGTGAGAGGAAGTAGACTTTATTCCCGGCAGGTCTGCCGTCAGCATACCCGATGGTCTTGCACTCTTCCGGGAAGATCATCGGTTCCTCCAGTAAGGAACGAGGCCGCCTGCAGCGAGAATATCCTGCATCCTGTCGGAGAGGGGGCGGATCGGATGGCGCACCCCGCCTGTTTCCACCCAGCCCTCCTCCAGCGAGATGGTGACCATGCTGCCATCATGGCAGGTGATACCATCACACTCGATGACCGGCAGACCGACATTAATGGCATTGCGAAAGAAGATTCGGGCAAAGGAAGGGGCGATGACGGCGATGGCACCCGCCTCCCGTATCGCAACCGGTGCCTGTTCCCGTGACGACCCGCAGCCCATATTATTGCCTGCCACAAGGACTGCGCCCTTCAGCCGGGGGGCAAGCGTTGGGTCAAGGTCTTCGAAGACATGCTCGGCCCAGACCGAGGTCTCCTTCGTCCGGAGGTAGCGGCCGGCGATGACAAGGTCGGTGTCGATGTCTTTTCCTATGCAGACGGCAGGGCCCGAGAGGGTCATAGAGCACCCTCCGGCGAAGTTATTTCGCCTGAAAGCGCACTCACCGCGGCCGTAGCCACCGACCCGAGATAATATTCCGCCCCGACGCCCATCCGGTTTTTGAAGTTCCGGTTGGCAGTCGAGAGGGCTGTCTCCCCCTCCCCGAGGACGCCCATGTGCATCCCGAGGCAGGGTCCGCAGCCCGGCGGGCCGACCATACATCCGGCAGCGATGATCTCTGCGAGGATGCCGGTCTCTGCTGCCTGCTGCATGATGGCACGGGACGCTGGCACAACGATGGTCCGGCATGCCACCTGCCCTCCACGGACGATGCGGGCGAAGCGTTCCAGATCCTCATACCGGCCGTTCGTGCAGGTGCCGACAAAGACCTGATCAAGGGGCGTGCCTGCATACTCGGTGACCGGGGCCACGGTATCCACCCGGTGCGGAACCGAGAGGACGGGTTCCATGTCTGCCAGATCAATGTGGAGTTCACGGCAGTAGGTGGCGTCCTCCGGTTCCTGTCGTTCGACGTTGTGGCCGTAGCGGGCGAGGTATGCCTGTGTTGTCCTGTCGGCGTAGAAGAGACCTGTTTTTGCGCCGCATTCCACGGCCATGTTGCAGAGGGTGAGCCGGCCCGCCATTGAAAGTGCGGCGGCCCCGTCGCCGGTGTATTCCAGCGCACGGTAGGTGCCGCCGTCCATGCCGATGCGGCCGGTGACCGTGAGGACGATATCCTTTGCCTCGCACCATGCGGGGAGGTGGCCGGTGAGTTCGATATTAATCGTATCGGGGACGCGGAACCAGGTGCTCCCCTCTGCCCAGATGGCCGCCATGTCGGTTGCACCCACGCCGGTGGAGAAGGCGCCAAAGGCACCGGTTGTGCAGGAATGGGAGTCTGCGCCCACGACCACTTCTCCGGGCAGCACACGCCCTTCGCTCATCAGCTGGTGGCAGATGCCGCCGCCGACGTCAGTGAAGGCAAAGCCTGCGGCAGCGGCAAATTCCCGCAGCTCCTTCTGGAGTGTGGCCGTCTGTGAGGTGTTTGCCGGTGCCAGATGGTCGTAGATGATGGAGACCGTCTCCGGGCGGGCCGGTGTTGGGACACCCATCCTCCGGAATGCCTCCATTGCCAGCACACCGGTGCCGTCGTGGGCAAAGGCCCGGTCCACTTCACGGTCCACGTAGGTGCCCGCGGATCCGCCGAGGATACGTTCTGAAAGAGTGCTCATGCTTCACCCCGGTCCTGTGCCTCACGCAGGAGGTTCATGAGGATCTCGTCTGTTATACTGCATTTCCTTTCAGAGATCTCCTTGACCCGGCAGAGTACCCAGTGCACCTGTGCGGGGGAGAGTGTACACCCCTTCGAGGCGATCACATGTTCGATGGCCTTTTTGCCGGTATGTTTGCCGAGGATATACCGGCGCTCTCTGCCCACCGTCTCCGGGTGAAGGTATTCATAGGTATCCGGATCCTCAAGCATCGCTGCGATGTGGATGCCGCTTTCGTGGGAGAAGGCATTCTTCCCGACGACAGGTTTGGTGTCCATCATCCGGATGCCGCTGAACTCTTCAACCATTGCAGAAAGTTTAGGAAGACAGGTAAGGTCATAGCGCTCCACGCCCCCTTTCAGCCGCAGGAGGGCGAGCACCTCTTCGAGCCGGGCGTTGCCGGTCCGTTCCCCGATGCCGTTTACGGTGGTGTGCAGCTGAAATGCTCCGTACTCTGCTGCAGTGATGGTGTTTGCGGTGGCGCACCCAAGGTCGTTGTGGCAGTGGATGGCAAGCTTGTTCGGTATGTTGCTGCCTGTCTGCTCCATGAACCGCATCATATCAACCGGCGTCAGGCACCCGAGAGTATCGGCAAACCCGGAATACTCTGCCCCATGCTCCGCGCCTGCCGCATACATCTTCCGCAGAAAGGCGGGGTCTGTGCGGGATCCGTCCTCTGCTGCGAAACGGACACGAAGCCCGTGGTCATGAGCATAGTCAACCATCCCGAGGGCCCGTTCCAGCATCTCATCAGGAGCGCACCGGTATTTTATCTTCATGTGCAGGTCAGATGTCGCAAAAAAGATGCTTACGAGATCCACCCCGCAGCCGATGGCCGCATCAATATCACCGGGGACGGCCCGTGCAAGGCAGCAGATGCGGGCGTCAAGCCCCATTCTGCAGATCTCCTGTACGCACCGGCACTCATTCTCTGATACCACCGGAAAACCGGCCTCAATGACCTCCACCCCGGTTTCATCCAGAAGTGAGGCGATTGCCATCTTCTCTTCACAGGTGAATGACACGCCCGGTGTCTGTTCACCATCACGGAGTGTTACATCACAGATCTCAACATTCCACGGTTTCATGGTCTTCTCCCTCGGGGCATTTGCCCCTGATAATTACACATTTCAGCCGGTCTTCCGGCAGCAGTGCGGCCCGGATGGCCGCAACGTCAGCGGCATCCACCATCACCGGTGCAGCCCAGCTGATATAGGGTAGGATATCCGGTGCCGCCTGTTTTCCGGTCATCCCCAGGACGCCGTTTTCCACAATCACGACAAGGACGGGCAGTCTCTTTTCACGGATGTCTGCAAGGGCACTCAGCCCTGAGTGCATCAGAGCATAGTCGCCCATCAGCGCTACCCCGGTGCTTTTGGCTGCCACCGCCGGGGCAGATCCCAGTCCGTATCCGGCAGTGCCCACTTCCCAGGGTGGATTTTTGGAGAGGAGGCCGCAGCCGATGTCTAAGACGGGATGCATTCCCGTCTCCCGCATCACCCGCAGGAGGGGGATATACGGACAACTCCTGCAGAAGGTGCGGGCAAACCCGCGTGACTGCATCGTCTCCGGCGCACCGGCCGGAGAAGACACGGTTGAACAGGACGGCACGCTGCCCTGATGCGGCGGGTAGACGAGTGCGGGAATGGTGCTCTCCTGCGCCCACCGCACCATCTCTTCGCGCCTGCATTCTGCCGTCTCTGTCCGGCCCCGCATTGTCAGTGACGAATCAGCGATGATCCCTTTTTGCTGGTTTCGTGCCGGCGGGGTGCCGGTCGTCTCTGCTGCAAGGACTGCGGGCGTCACCCGCACCAGTGCGATGCGGGAGAAGCGTTCAGAGGCCCGGAATGCCGTTTCTGCCACTGTGGCAAGATCATCTGCCTCCGGGGCGAATACGGGTATCTCTGCGACCCTCCCGATACAGCGGGAGTCCTGCGCATTCTGTGACCCGCGGACTTCGGTATCATCCCCGACGACGATGACCAGTCCCCCGGAGATTCCCTGCACGGCGGCATTCATCAGGGGGTCCATGCAGGCGTTCAGGCCGACGTTCTTGAGGATGACACAGGCCCGCCGCCCGGAGACGGCATCCCCGAGTGCGTACTCGAGCGCCACCTTCTCGTTAACGGTGCAGACCGCCCCGCAGGCTTCTCCCAGGGAGGTGACAGGATAGCCCGGCACCGTGTAGAAGCAGTCAGCCGCCGCCCGGAGTGCTATGGCGAGGCATGCCTCTCCTGTTTCATCTTGCTGCAGGGCGGGGTTCATACATCCCTCCCGGCCACGAGATCACATCCGCCGCAGAGGCTGCACATGGTCTTTGCCTGTGTGGGGTCAAGCTCCGCTTTTGTTAGTTCTTTTTTTGCAAACACTGCCATCCTGAGAATGCGTTCTGCCGGTGGGCGGGTAAGCCCCGGCAGGCTGGGTGTGGGGGCGAGAGGCCGGATGACCGGGATCACGCCGATGTCGGTGAGGCGGCGGATGCATGCCTCCATCTCGGTGTCCGTCTCCCCCAGACCGAGAATGACATTGGAGAATACCCTGTTTCTGCCGAATATGTCTACAGACTCTTTTAGTATCGCCCACGTGCCTGCGTAGTCAAGGCCGGGGCACATATTTTGGAAGAGAGCAGGTGTCGCCGCTTCGATATTGAACTTCACCTCGCAGGCACCGGCGTCTTTGAGCCGCTGCGGTGTGCCGGGCAGAGGATAGATGGAGACGCCCACCGGGATGCCGAAGCCTGCCACCGCATGGGCCACGGTGATGGCTCTCGCCTCATCCTCCTCCACTGATCCTATCACCCCGCTGGTGAGCGATATTGCATCAATATCATCTGCCACCTCTGCAATCATTGCGCAAACCTCCTCTGTCGTTTTGATGCGTTTGGGCAGGGTTGGCACCGCACAGTAGCGGCAGGAGAAGATACACCCCTCCGAGAGGGTGATGTAGGCCTGCCGGGGGCAGTGGTATACGGCCTCTTCAATGCGGCCGCAGACGTCAATCTCCGGTCCGGTGAGGCGTGCACTGCCGTCTGCATCTGCGGTCAGTGTCAGAGAGGACTGTTCATCAACGGCAAGCCGGATACGGCCATGAGGTGTCGTAAAAAAGATGGATCCACTGCCGCCTGCCCCCGGGCCTGCGGTAGACTGTTCCGGGTGGAACCGGCAGGTCCCTGTCAGGCGCACGGTTCCGCAGGCAAGGATCCGGGCTTTCAGTGCTCCCCAGTGCATATTGACAGTGCCTCATTGTAGCGGGTTGCAAACGGGATGGCCGCTGCAGCACCGATGATGCCCCGCCCGTTCAGGCGGCATTCGATATGCTCACGAATGGCATTGAGGTCATCGCGTGTGACCTCGCCGCGTTTCACCTGCCATCCATATTCGGTGAGGGGTGCCGGGGAAAACCCGCGGAAGACCGCCATGCCGGTCTCATCCGAGAGGGTATAACGGCGGAGCAGTTCCTCGAATGCGTTCACCAGCTGTTCCGGTTCTGATGTGGCAAACTCACATGCCACGCCCACGCAGTTTTTGGTCCGGTAGGGCACCGGGAAGAGCTGGACAATGGTATGGGAGATATAGCGGGTCTCCGGGGTCTGCACCGCTTCAGCGATGTTGTGTGCCAGTGTCCATGTGGCCCCCTCCTCCGGGGTATCGGTGTCGTCCACCCCGATGATGACCCGTTCACGCCGGGGCAGCCAGATTTGGGCACCCGCCTCACGCCCGCCGCCACAGGGGTCGCTCTTCGACCGGATGACGCCTGCTGCTGCTGCACGGCAGACGGTGGCACCCACACCGCCGCCGCCCACGCCGCGGTAGGTGATGCCTATCTCATCGCCGGTGACTTCCACAGCGGCAATCCCTGCCGGGAAGTAAGATCCTTCCAGCGGGAGGTCTGCCTCCCCTGCAGAGAGCAGGAAGCGCTGGGTGTTGCCGATTACCCGGACCGACTGCACCAGAGGGCTCTTCTGGTAATTGTGGCCGGCCCACATCGCCCCGCCGGTGCAGGCAAACTCTTCGATGAGTTCTACTGTGGTGCCGTCTTCATCTGCGACTGCGCAGATCTCCGGGTAGCGGATTGTATATGGGTCAGAGATGTTCGCCATACAACCCGGCCGCTTCAATGCCTTTGTTTGCCCAGAGCACTGCACCGAGTGCCCCTATTCTGCCCTTCCCCGCGCAGGTGTCGATATAGGTGATGCCAAGGCGTTTCGCCTCTGCTTCACATTCCTCCTGGTTTAAGACCTCGGTCTTTACTTTCGTCTGGTAGGCTGACTCTTCCGGAAGGCCGATGCCGCGGTACACGGCAATGCCGGTGTCATCACTGACAGAGTTCTTCTGGATGAAGTCACGCACATAGGTGAGCAGTTCTTCAATTTTATCCGGGCGGACCGCGAAATTCAGGGCCGAACCGACGCAGTTTGTCGTCTTGTCCGGGACCTTTGGGTTCAGCTGGATGAGGCGCATATTCAGATACTCCACACCTTCAACCGGGCATGCCTCGGCACACTGGCTTGCAAGCACCCATGTGGCCCCCTCCTCTTTGGTATCCGTGTCATCGATGCCGATGGTCACCTTCTCATAGCGGGGGGTGATGATCCGTGACCGGCTGAGGTGGGCACCGCCTATCTTCAGGTCATCTTCAGATTCATATTCTGTCCGGATGACGCCCGGTGCCTGCGGTAGGCATGCTGCAACACCGACGCCGGCGCCTGCAATGCCTGCCCAGGATGTGGCGACCTCGTCACCGCATATCTCCACACCTTCGAGTGCCTGACCGCCAAGTTCCTTGTCAGCCGGGCCGAAGCGGGCGGGATAGTGGCCGATTTTTGCCTGCATGGTCATCGATGTGCCTTCGACCGTGATGCCGATGACAGCCCCGCCGGCACGCTTCCGGTTCATTACATCCCATTCAATGGACCCACGGCACCGGCATTCCTCGAGGATCTCTGCCCGTCCTGCGTCTTCGTCAACCATTACCAGCAGGCGCTGTGAAAAGAGGCGCCCGAACCGTTTCTGTATCTCGTCAGGTGTGAATACTATCATATATGCTTGTCACCGAAATTTTCGTTAACAGAATTATCGGCAACAAAGGTATTTAAGGAATGCGCAGTGCACCGGGATAAAAAAAGGGGTTTTAGAGAATCTCGGAGAGCTGGAACTTGTACGGACCAAGGGTGCCGCCAAAGTTTCCTGAGGTGATCCGTTTGATGCCGGGCACCGTGACTGCTGCCTCAACGCCTGCCTTGGTGGCTGCTTTGATGGCTGCTTCGTCAACACCGTCGATCACAATCTCATAGATGCATGCAACACCCTCGGGGACATTGGTGTCTTCCACCTGGTCACGGATGCTCGGGCAGTACTTCTCATTGGTGGTGGCCACCATGAACTTGTAGGCATTTGAGCCGACCTTTGAACCGGATGCCACAACAGGGAATGATGTGATGGAGCCGGGCACGGTCTTAATGGCCTCGATTGCCTTCTCTGATGCTTCGAGTGCGGCTTCAACGGACTCTCCCATGATAAAGAAGTTGCCGCCTGCAATGCCTTTGACAATGCCGAACTCTTCCTCACCGATGTATTCGCCGTTCATGATGGGGATGGCCCAGCATTTGCGTCCGCCGACTTCCACCTTGTGCTCAAATTTGTCGCCGAAGAAGTGGAGTTTGACGTCAATGCGTTCCTCTGCCTCGGGCATGCCGTCAAAGACTGCTGCGGTAGGTGAGGTGAGCACACACTCTGCAAGGCGCTCGACAACCTGTTCTTTTAGCTTCTTCTTGCCGCCGGTAAAGATCATGATGGCAACACCGGGACGCCCGTCCGGTGTCTCTTCGGCAGAGAGAATACGTTCAATTCCTGCTTCACAGGGGCAGCCGATTGCTGATGTGGCAAAACCGGTTGCTTCTGTAGCTGCGTTCACTGCCCATTTCTCATTGATTGCTGTGATAATGACACGGCATGCCCAGTTGGGGAATGCCTCTGCATACTCATCTTCGATAAAAACGCCGTTTAATTCCATATTAAACCTCTCGATAACAATACAATATGTGGTGCACCTCCTTACTATAAGCTTTCTTTTTCGCAGTTATTTGCGGCAGATGAGGGCAACCGAAGGAGGTGCTGACAGTAGGACTGATGCTGAGTATATCGTTATATTTTCGGTTATTTTCAAAAAATTGCGAATATATCCTTTTTTCCGCCAAAATGCCGGTCCAACAAATGAGATAAGTTTAAATTTAGTAAGATGAAATCTCATATTATAGAGGAGATTGGAACATGGGCGATTCCAGAGATGTAATGAATTCATATGTTACCCGTGACCTGAGAAAGATGTTCTCACCGGGCGAGGGATGGAATATTGACAGAGAACCCGAGTGCGGCGGTGCATCATTTGCATATGTCGTATCGAGGAAGCGCTTCGGCAAAACTTCATGCTATCCTGTGGAGGTCTGCATGGAAGCGGGTGTATCTCCAGAGAAGGCAGGCCTGATGCAGCAGCATTGCGATGCGGCCCGTGAGGCAGGGGTGGCACTTGAACCACTGATGCTCTTTGTGCCGACCGGTGCAGATGTCTCTGCAGTGCCTGGCGATGTGATGATCAATTACCTTAAAGTGCTCAAAGTTGAGGATGGACAGGTCATCTGGTGGAAGAAGGTTCTTCCCGCCGAATAATTTTTTTCTGAATTTAAAAAAGATATCAGGGAATTTTTCTTATTATCCCTGTTTCTTCTGTACGGTAACCGCCAAGACGGTGCAGTATTTCTTTAAATTGTTCTGATGCCACTGTGTCAAAGAGCTGCCTGACCTCAGGCATGGTCTCACAGGTTGCTGTCCGTGTCACCAGTTCATAGCGTTCCGTTCCGATGGGGGTGAACGAAAGACCCAGAGCCTTTGCCGCACTGTATACACCGATGCCTGCTTCTGCCTCGCCTGAACGGACGGCAAGGGCTACGGCAAGATGGGTGGTTGCCTCCCGTTCATATCCTGTGATCTCTGCGGGGTTGACTTCCTTCTCCTTCAGGAGATGGTCAAAGAGGATGCGGGTCCCCGAGCCCTTCTGGCGGTTGATGATCCGTTTGCCGATGACCTCATCAAACGTGACCGGTTCGGGTGCGATGATGCCCTGTTCCCGTTCTGCCACGCAGATGAGGGTGAGCGGTGTATCCGGCAGGTACTTCTCCAGATACCGGATATTGTAGGTGCCGTCATCTGCGAGAAGATGCATCGGTGCCACGTGGCAGGTATCCTGTTTTAAGGAGAGGACACCGCCCATGCTGCCGGCATGGGTGGGGTGAAGGGTGACTGCATGTTTTCCGAGCATGTCTGCGAGATAGTCAATGCACGGGTCATGGCTGCCGGTGATGAGGAGGGATTCTGCAGCAACAGACCTGGGAACCATCAGGGTCGCCTGCACTTCTTCACCCATCATCACTCCCTCTTTTCGTGCGGGAATTTTCATGCAGGCATTGGCACGGACCGCACTCATCTGCACGCCGGCACCGCGGGACTGGGGGACGGCCACCCACCGGCCGCTGACTTTCCCCACAGAGAGCAGGACAAACTCATCCGTGCCTCCTGCTGAGTCCAGCCGTGTGGAAAGGATGGCAGGGATGGTCTCCGGCACCGGTGGCTGCAGGCCATATGCTCCCATCATCGGGCCAATGAACTCACGGATGATGGTGTAGGCGGCGAGCGGGTATCCCGGTGTGCCGATGATGGGTTTGCCGCCAATGGCACCGATGATGACCGGGCGTGCCGGTTTGATGGCAACACCGTGGATGAACACCTCGCCCAGGTCTTCGACGATGGATGCCGTGTAGTCACGGGTTCCTTTGGAGGAGCCGGCAGAGATGATGAGCATGTCATTCTCTTTGATGCCACGGATGACTACCTCGCGGATGTTATCAGGTTCATCCGGTACGATGCCGTAATGGGTGGGTGTGGCGCCGAGGTCACGGAGGCATGCCGCGGCCATCTGCATATTGCTCTCGATGACCTGTCCTGCTTCAGGCCGGGTGCCGGGGGGCACCAGTTCACTGCCGGTGGCGATGAGCCCTGTCCGCACGGTCCGCACAGGGACGGTTGTCACCCCGTAGGCCGCCAGTGCGCCGATCTCGTGGGGGCGGATGCGGTGTGATGAAGGGACGATCATCTCTGATTCGCCGATGTCTTCACCCACCGGCCTGATGTGCTGCCATGGGGCGGCGGCCCTGCGGATGAGGTAATGTCCCGCGTCATCCTCCTCAACATCCTCGATCATGATGACCGCATCGTACTCTGAGGAAACCACATTGCCGGTGTTGACCCGCAGGAAGTCCCGCAGGGTCACCGGACGCTGTTCACCGGCACCGTGCGTATCCTGGCTCTTCACTGCAATCCCGTCCATCGCTGAGAGGTGGACCGGCGGAACAGACTGCCGGGTAAAGACCGGTGCTGCCGTCACCCTGCCTGCCGCGTCAGATAGTGGGATCTCCTCCACGGTGGGTGTGAACGGAAATGATGAGAGTGTTCTTTCCAGAGCTTTCTCAAGGGAGACCAGTTCGAGATATCGTGTTACCACAGGATCACCTCAACCTCTGCACCCTTCTCGTAGCCTTCCCTGCCATCAGGGACACGGAGCAGTCCGCTGCTTTCGATGAGAGTGTTGGTGAGGCCGGATTTCCCGAAGAGCGGGTATGCGTCCCGGCCCTCAAGCCTGACACGTACATAGTCTTCCCGTCCGCGTGTGGATGGGACTGGGGCGGCGCAGCGGGCAGGCACAGTAATACGCGTTACCTCGCATCCCGTCATGGCAGCGATGAGCACATCGGCAAGCGCCACCATGACCACATACGCAGATGCCGGGTGGCCGGGAAGGCCCAGCACAGGGACGTTGTCAATGGTGCCGATGATCGTCGGTTTGCCGGGTGCAAGAGCAATGCCGTGTGCATGGACGGTGCCGAGGTCTGCAAGAATGGCAGCACACATGTCCCGTTCCCCTTTGGAGCTGCCGCCGGATATGCAGACCAGGTCGCACTCGGCGACCGCCTGCCGGATGGCCTTCTCAAGGGGGCCGCGTTCGTCAGGGATGATGCCATAGACGCGTGGGATGGTTCCTCGTGTTTGTGCATATCCGTAACAGAGGTAGGTGTTGACGTCCCGTATCTCTCCGGGTCCGGGTGTCTGGTCCGGGCTGATGAGTTCATTGCCGGTGCTGATGATCCCTGTTACCGGCCGCCTGCAGACCGGCACAGTGGTGATGCCGAGTGCACCCAGAACCCCGAGGTCACGGGGTGACAGGCGCCTGCCTGCCGGAAATATAACATCACCGTTTCGGAAATCGTCTCCCCGGAGAGTCAGGTTCTCCCCTGGTGCGACTGCCCGGTAGACGAGAAGATCATCCCCTGACTCCTCTGCATACTCGATCATGGCAACGGCATCGGCACCCTCCGGGATGACTGCGCCTGTCGGGACATACCTGCATTCACCCGGTGCGACCTGTCCGGCATCTCCGTCTCCCATCCCGACGCGGCCGGTGATCGTGAGCATTGCAGGCAACGCCTCCCCTGCGCCGACCGTATCCGCCGCACGGACGGCATATCCGTCCACCACGCTACGGGTGAAACCGGGTATGTCTTCTGCTGCTGCGGCCGGCCGAAAGAGGACTCTGTCGTATGCCTCGGAGAGGGCGACTGCCTCTTCTCCCATGAGCGGTGCAATCTTCCGCAGTATCTCCTCCGCTTCAGAGACCGGAATAAGCTCAAGAAAAATGCTCATTTGAAACAGCCCAGCTGGCAGCCCCTGATCTTAACCCGGGGGTCCCGGCTGTTGCAGTAGCGGGCAATGGCTGTTTTTGATATGGCATATTTTTCAGATATCTCAAATGCCTGTATACAGGTGATCTCATTTTCAATTCCGCACTCTTCGAATATTTTCGCAAGGTCATCTGTTGTCATGCTAACATTATGGTGGTCTTTGATTGAAATTAGATTTACTGTGTGAAAATGTCAGCGTGCGGATATTATTTTTCTGATATTGGAATCTCTGTTGATATTGGGAGAAAGTTACCTGAATCCTGCATTATTGTTCGCAAAATGATGAATAATGTCGGGGTGTGGCATTTTAAAAAGGGAATTTCAGGGTAGGAGGTGAAACTATCACTAAATTGCAGAATACGAGAAAAACTTCTGGTTTTTTCCTGGTTATTATCGGTGGATGTGCATTTCTAAAATTAATGAAAGGGTATTGATTTTTGCTGATTGTAAATGTTTTTTATCGGAAAACATGGGTTGTGCTCTGTTCTTTCGAAAGCACCTCGCTTCAATACCTTTATCTATTCTTTTCAACAACTTTTCCTGTAATCGATTTGATCGATACTGGTGCGTGAAACCATGGCATTTGCATTGCATATTAACATGGAGCGGTGTACCGGTTGTAACGCATGTGTGGTTGCATGTCCTGTCGATGCACTGGAGCTGTTTACAGTAGATCCGGTGACCGACGAGAAGATCTACCAGGTGAAGAATGGCAAGGCCATTGTTCTCGATGTAGATCACGAACTCTGCGCCGGGTGTGGCGTATGTGTTGAGGCATGCCCGTTTAATGTGATACGGCTGGCAGGACCGTGGGATTCGAGATCCAAATCCCTGGCAGAAGGTATGGAGTGAGGTTTAACATGGATACATTCTTCCCGAAATTCTCCAAAAAGAGAGACGGCGTTAACGTTATTATGGAGCAGAAGCTCCTCACGAGCGTTAGCAGCCTGATTCTGAACGGACAGACATGTACCGGATGCGGAATCTGTGCAGAATCCTGTCCGGAGGAAGCGATCAGTCTAGGACTGGTAGGCGCTGTCCGTCGTGGTGT
Organism: Methanogenium sp. MK-MG; assembly: GCF_009914725.1. Lineage (GTDB taxonomy): Archaea > Halobacteriota > Methanomicrobia > Methanomicrobiales > Methanomicrobiaceae > Methanogenium. The sequence continues at coordinate 16,061 of NZ_JAAAWJ010000010.1, read as the reverse complement.
AGTAGACTATGCAGAACCCATTAATATTGATGAGAAAAAGTGCTCATATTGTGGTGTCTGCGTCGTTATGTGCCCGTTCAACTCCCTGACTCTCAAAGTTGACGGCGAGGAAGCTCTTCCGATTATCGAGCGTGAAGGGTTCCCTGAATATGATATGGTCACAAAGATTGACCAGGACAAGTGTGTCCGCTGTACCATCTGTGAGGACGTCTGTCCCCGCGATGCAATCAGCCGTGAAGTCCCTGCATTTGAGGGAACGGTTGACGGAGCACTTGAGAAGCAGTCAGTACTCGCAGCAAAGACCACTTTCACCGTTGATGATGAAAAGTGTACTCGCTGTGGTATCTGTTCAGAACTTTGTCAGGCAATTGATGTGAAGCGCAAACCGTTCTCCGCAGAGTCCGGTGCAGTCGTGGGCGATGTTGTCTGGGACGAGAAACTCTGTGACGCCTGTCAGATCTGTGTTGAAGCATGTCCTGAAGATGCAATCGTCGTTGAGAGGACGGTTGAATCAGCAAAGCTCAGTGGCAAGGTAGAAATCATTGAAGAGAACTGCTGTACCTGCCGCTGGTGTGACATCAACTGTCCGGCCGAGGCAATCACCGTTGAGAAGATCTTTGAAGGTGACATTGAGTTCAATGCAGATAAGTGCCCTGCCGGGTGTTCCACCTGTGTTGAGGTCTGTCCCGCAAATGCAATCTATCTCCCTACTCCGAAGCCTGCAAAGGACCTGAGAGGCGAGAATGAACCTGTAATTGCAGTCAACAAGGACTTCTGTATTCTCTGTGGTGCGTGTGTGAACGCATGTCCCGGTGAGGATATCATTACTCTGACGCGGACTAATATCCGTGTGAAGGGTAAGGAGACGGATCTCTTCCTGAGAATCAAGGACAAACTCTGCACTCCGCGCACCTCTATGGTAAAAGAGGCCGCAAAGGACGAGGTTGAACTCAAGATGATGGAAACCGCGTGAGGAAAAGGAAATGGCAAGAGTAAAAGAATACGGCAATGCCGAACTGGAAGAGAAACTCAGAGATACGAGTTATTATGCTAATGATTCCAACCCTCAGTTTCTCGAAGATGTGAAAAAACTCAGTCGTACGGCTGCCAATATGTGCTACCAGTGCGGAACATGCACAGGTTCATGTCCGTCAGCACCACGCAGTTCGTATCGGATTCGTCTCTTCATGAGAAAAGGAGTGCTTGGGCTCGAGCAGGAAGCACTTAATGACCCGGACCTGTGGCTCTGTACTACCTGCTATTCGTGTACAGATCGCTGCCCGCGTGACCTCGCACCAACTGATGTGATCATGGCAATGAGGAACCTTGCGTTCAAGATTGATATTGTGCCACGCAACTTCCTCAAGACCGTGCAGCTTATCTATAACACCGGACATGGTGTGCCAAATAACGATGTCAACAGAGCAGCCCGTGTAAAGCTCGGCCTGCCGGCAGATCCGCCAACGACACACAGTTATCCCGAATTTATTCCGGGAATTCAGAAGATCATGGATTTCTACAAGATGAAAGAGAATGCAGACCGGATTCTCGCCGAGGAGAGTAAGTAAATGTCTGGAGATATGAAACAGTACGCATTCTTCCTTGGCTGTATTGCACCAAACCGGTACCCCGGATGTGAAGCTGCAGCTATTAAAACCAGTGAAAAACTGGGTATTGAACTTCTGCCGCTGAAAGGAGCAAGCTGTTGTCCTGCGCCTGGTGCGTTTGGGTCAATTGACCTGAACGTATGGTATGCACTTGCAGCACGCAACCTCGTGCTTGCAGAAGAGATGAAGATGGACATCACCCTCATCTGTAACGGGTGCTACAAGTCTATCTGGGAAGTCAACCACATCCTCAAGCACAACGACGAACTCCGTGACGGTGTGAACGAAGTGCTTGCAGAAGTCGATATGGAATTCAAGGGTTCCATTGATGTCTGGCACCTGATTGAACTCTATTATGATGAGAAGATCTGTGGTGTTGAGAAGGTTCGTGCGAGCGTTACCCGCCCGCTTAACGGAACAAAGATCGCGCCACACTATGGATGCCATCTGATGAAGCCTAAGAAGGAGCGCCACTTCGGTGACACCGAGAACCCCATGTGGTTTGAGGAACTCATCGATGCACTGGGAGCAGAGTCTGTTCAGTACCGCAACAAGATGCAGTGCTGTGGTGCCGGCGGCGGTGTCCGTGGGTTTGACCTGACTCACTCACTGGATATTACCAATGAGAAACTGATCAATGTACAGGAAGTCGGGGCTGACGCAATCACTGAGTTCTGTCCGTTCTGCCAGCTTCAGTACGACCGTGGTCAGGTTGAAATTCAGGAGAAATTCGGTCAGGTCTATAACCTTCCGGTTCTTCACTACAACGAACTCCTTGGTCTTGCACAGGGTATGACTCCGCAGGAGCTTGCTCTTGATCTGCACGCTGTTGACTGCAAACCATTCCTGGAGAAGATCCTTTAAGAGGTGAAATGAATGGCTGAAACTAAAGAAGAACCACGAATTGGCGTGTTTATCTGTCACTGCGGTACAAACATCGCAGGATCCATCTCTATTGAAGAGGTTAAAAAATACGCCGAGACTCTTGACGGTGTCGTTGTCGCTGATGAATACCAGTATATGTGTTCAACTCCGGGACAATCAATGATCATCGACGCCATCAAAGAGCACAACCTGAACGGCATTGTCGTTGCAGCATGTTCGCCGCGTCTCCATGAGCCGACGTTCCGTACCGCAACACAGGAAGGCGGACTGAACATGTTCCGGTTCGAGATGGCAAACATCCGTGACCAGAACTCCTGGGTGCACATGCACGACTGGGAAGGCGCAACCGAAAAAGCAAAGGACCAGGTCCTTATTGCTGTTGCAAAGGCCCGGATGCTTGAAGACCTCCAGCCAAAGAGTGTGCCTGTGGAGCACTCCGCACTCGTCCTTGGAGGCGGTGTCGGTGGTATGCAGGCTGCACTCGACCTTGCAAGCGCAGGGATCAAGACCTACCTCATAGAGAAGGCCCCGACCGTTGGCGGACGCATGTCCCAGCTCGACAAGACCTTCCCGACACTTGACTGTTCACAGTGTATCCTGACACCAAAGATGGTGGATGTCGGACGTCACCCCAACATTGAACTCAGGACCTACACTGAAGTTGAGAAAGTAGAAGGCTACATCGGTAACTTCACTATTACCCTCCGGAAGAAGGCACGTGGTGTCCTTGACCCAACCGAAGCATTGGAACGCGGCATTGTCGGCGGCGGCTGTAACGGCTGTGGAGACTGTGCTGAAGTATGTCCTGTCATCAAACCGAATCCATTTGAGATGGGCATGGCACCCCGTAAGGCAATCTACATCTATCATCCGCAGGTTATGCCTCTCCTCTACACCATTGACTTTGACTCCTGTGTGAAGTGTGGTCTCTGTGTTGACATATGTGGCCCTGAAAAGCGTGCGATTGACCTTGACATGGTTGACACCTTTGAGGAGATCAAAGTCGGTACCTGTATTCTCGCCATCGGGTATGATTACATCCCGATTGAGCAGAAGAAGGAATGGGGATACAAGCGGTTTGACAATGTCATCACCGGTCTTGAGTTCGAGCGTCTCATCTGTGCATCCGGTCCTACCGGCGGTCACCTGATTCGTCCGTCTGACGGGCAGACCCCGATGAAAGTCGGATTTGTGCTCTGTGCAGGTTCCCGTGACAACACCGGCGGCGTTAACAAACCGTATTGTTCCCGCTTCTGCTGTATGTATTCGCTCAAGCACGCCCACCAGATCATGGAAAAGATCCCTGGTGCAGTGCCCTACCTCTTCTACATGGATATCCGTTCCTTTGGAAAGATGTATGAGGAGTTCTACTACCGTATTCAGAACGAGGGTGCAAAGTTCATCCGCGGCCGTGTGGCAAACATTCTGGAAGACCCGATCACAAAGAACCTCATCGTCAACACAGAAGACACGCTTCTTGGCAGGCCTGTCAGTATGGAGATGGACATGGTCGTCCTTGCTGCAGCAGTTCAGCCGACGCCTGAATCAGAGAAGATCCGCCAGATGTTCGGTGTCTCCAAGTCACAGGATGGCTGGCTGCTTGAAGCACACCCGAAACTCAACCCGTGTGGCACCACCACCGCAGGTATCTACCTTGCCGGTGTATGTCAGGGACCAAAGGATATTCCTGACACCGTTGCACAGGCAGAGGGTGCCGCATCCGCAGCATCGATTCCAATTCACACCGGTGAAGTGCAGCTTGAGCCGTACTTTGCACAGTGTATGGATGATATCTGTGCAGGCTGTGGTCTGTGTCTTCAGCAGTGCCCGTATGGTGCACTTGACCTTATTGAGAAGAATGGCCGCACCGTGATGGAAGTAACCGAAGCAAAGTGTAAGGGCTGTGGTACCTGTGGAGGATTCTGTCCGGGTGGTGCAATTAAGATGCAGCACTTCACGTCACCACAGATCTGTGCTCAGATAGACGCATTCCTTCTTAAGGGAGGGGAGTAGTAATGACAGATGAGAACTGGAATCCAAAAATTATTGCAATCATCTGTAACTGGTGTTCATACGCAGGTGCAGACCTTGCCGGTGGTGCCCGTGTTCAGTATCCGCCTGATGTCCGTGCCATCCGTGTGATGTGCACAGGCCGTGTTGATCCGCTCTTCATCATGAAGGCGTTTCAGGATGGTGCAGATGGGATGCTGATCTCAGGGTGCCACTTCGGTGACTGCCACTACCTTGAGGGCAACTACAAGTGCGCAAAGCGCATGTTCCTCGTGAAGAATCTCCTGAAGAATATCGGTCTTGATGACAACCGTCTGAGAATGACCTTCGTCTCTGCATCCGAGGGTGCAAAGTGGGGAGCAGTCATGGAAGATGTTGTTAAAACGGTCAAAGAACTTGGCCCAAGTCCGCTGAAAAAGTACGAGAGATAACTGAATCGGAGATGAAGGTGTGGCAGCTATTCAGATAAACCTGATTTCAGGCAGGACGATCCAGCAGGGCGTCTCGATGGAAAATGGCAAGGAGAAGCTTGCCTATCGGGATGCCTGCGGGATCCTTGAACTCGATGACGTTGATTTCAAGCGTCTCGGGTGCTTTAAGAATACGAATGTTCGTGTCTCCAGTGAATTTGGGACTGTTGTGGTCAAGGCAATCGGCGCAACCCAGGGCCCGCACCCCGGGCTCGGGTGGATCCCCATGGGACCATGGGCCAATGCACTTGTTGACCCCAATACCTACTCCACCGGGATGCCAACATTCAAGGGCACTCCAGTGACAGTTGATGCCGCTGAGGAAGAAATTGTCCTTGACGCCATTGCTCTGATTACAGAGGAGTGCTTATAGGCGGTATGAAAGATGGCTAAAATAGTAACAGATGTCGTCTGTCCATTCTGCGGGACGCTCTGCGATGATCTTGAGGTTGCTCTCTCCGATGACGGAGAGGAGATCCTTGAGGTGTACAATGCCTGCGCCATTGGAGCGGCAAAGTTTCTCCATTCCCAGGCAAAGGATCGTCTGACCCGTCCCCGGATGAAGCAGGAAGATGGCTCCTGGAAAGAAGTAACGTATGATGAGGCAGCCGACTATACTGCAAACCTGCTCGTTGATGCCAAGAAGCCACTGATGTACGGCTGGTCATCGACCAACTGTACTGCACAGAGCACAGGCTCAGAGATCGGTGAGGAAGTCGGTGCATGCATGGACAACACTGCAACAGTTTGTCACGGTTCAACCCTGATTGCTGTGCAGGATGTCGGTGTGCCGTCAGCAACCCTCGGTGAGATTGCAAACCGTGCAGACCGTGTGGTCTTCTGGGGATGCAACCCGGCACATGCTCACCCGCGTCACATGTCGCGGTACTCAATATACCCCCGTGGTTTCTTCACCGGCAAGGGTTCAAAGTCAAGAAAGATGATCGTGGTCGACCCACGGAACACCGACACCGCCAAGATGGCAGATGTACATGTCCAGCTTGAGCAGGGTCGTGACTATGAGCTCCTGAGCGCTATCCGTGTCGCCATCCGTGGCGAAAAGCTTCCGGATGTTGTTGCGGGCATACCCAAAGAGCAGATCTACGAAATCGCAGATACACTCAAGTCCGGCCGGTTTACGGCCATCTTCTTCGGTATGGGTGTGACCCATTCACTCGGGAAGAACCACAACATCGATATTGCAATCATGGTCACCCGTGACCTCAATGACTACACGAAAGCAGCCATCGTAGCGATGCGGGGTCATTACAATGTGACCGGCTCCGGACAGGTCTGGGGATGGGAGTTCGGTTTCCCGTTCTGTCTTGACCTGACCCGCGGATTTGCCCGATATAATCCCGGCGATTCGTCATCCAATGATCTGCTTATTCGTGACGAGGTTGATGCAGTCTTTGTACTCGGGTCTGACCCCGGTGCACACTTCCCGGTCGGTTCCGTGAAGAAGATTGCCAAGCTTCCGTCTGTCTGTATCGACCCGCACATCACTCCGACATCCGCAGTGTCAAAGCTGCATGTCCCGGTGGCATTTGTGGGCGTTGAAGTCGGCGGTTGTGCATACCGTATGGATAATGTCCCGATTGAGACCAGAAAGGTTGTTGAACCCCCTGAGGGAATGCTCACAGATGATGAGTTCCTCCAGCTGGTTCTTACCCGTGTACGGGAACTGAAGGGGGCAGCATAATCATGACAGATTATCTCATCAAAAATGGTTTTGTCTACGACCCAATCCTGGGGATTAACGGAGACAAAGTGGATGTCGCCATCAAAGACGGCAAGATGGCCGATGCAGGCGATGTCACAAACCCGACCATCATCGATGCCACTGGCATGACCGTGATGGCGGCAGGTGTTGACGTACACGCACATGTCGCAGGTCCCAAAGTGAATACGGGCCGGAATTTCCGTCCGGAAGATAAGCTCTTCAATGGTACGGCAGGCAGCGGTATTAAGCGCATGGAGGGTGGATTCTCCGTCCCTACCGTTTTCAGAACCGCATACCTGTATGCACGCATGGGATTCGGCTTCTCTATGGAGGCAGCAATGCCGCCTCTGTATGCACGCCATACCCATGAGGAGATCCGCGACACTCCGATCATCGACCAGGGAGCACTTCCTGTCTTTGGTAACAACTGGTTTGTCCTTGAATACCTCAAGGAGAATGAGATTGAGAACACCGCAGCATACATTGCATGGCTTCTCAACCAGACCAAGGGATATGGCATCAAGTGTGTGAACCCTGGTGGTACCGAGTCCTGGGGATGGGGACTGAACTGTGAGACCGTCGATGATGTGGTCCCGTACTTTGACGTGACCCCCCGGCAGATTGTCTCCGGCCTCATCGAAGCAAACGAGTACCTCGGCCTTCCGCACTGTATGCATGTGCATGGGAACGGTCTTGGTGAACCGGGCAACTACGAGATCACCCTTGACACCCTGAAGATTGCAGAGGGCTTCAAGCCGCAGAATGACTTCGGCCGTGACGTTGTGCTTCACAACACGCACCTGCAGTTCCACTGCTACGGTGGTGAAAGCTATTCGTCCAAGTTCTTTGAGTCTAAGTCTAAGGAAGTTGTTGACTACATCAACTCAGTTGACAACATCAGCTATGACCTTGGTGTCGTAACCCTTGACGAGACCACCACGATGACGGCAGACGGTCCTTTCGAGCACCATCTCTCCCACATGAATAATCTCAAGTGGGCAAACACGGATGTGGAGCTTGAGACCGGATCCGGTGTTGTTCCGTTCATCTACAACCCGAAGACGTTCATCGCCGGCGCCCAGTGGGCAGTCGGTCTTGAGTGTGGTCTCTTCATCAAGGACCCGATGCGTGCATACATCACCACCGATGCACCAAATGCAGGACCACTCTGCCGCTACCCGCGTGTCTACAAGTGGCTCATGAGTGCAAAGGCACGTGATGACATGCTTGACAACACGCTCAAATACGGCGACAGGATCCGCGAGCGCTGTTACATCGGTGAACTTGATCGCGAAATTTCACTCTACGAACTTGCAATGATGACCCGTGCAGGACCGGCAAAGACCCTTGGTCTCGGCCACATGTTCGGTTCACTCAAACCAGGTCTTGAGGGTGATGTCGCAGTCTATCCGTACAACCCGGAAACTGACACCGACGACCCTGAGAAGATTGAGTATGCATTCGGTAATGCAGCATATCTCATCAAGGGCGGCAAATTGATCGTGAAGGAGGGCGAGATCGTTGACATGGGCAACAAGCGCACCTTCTGGGTCAATGCCACAGTCAATGACAACCCGATGGTTGAGCGTGATATTTCAGAGAAGTTCCGCCGGTATTACACCGTGACACAGAACAACTACGCGGTTGAGGGACACCACTATGTGCCGAATCCGTATGTCATCGAGGTCGATGCAACAAAGTGAGGTGACGGAGATATGGCAAAAGTAATTCTTACCCCAACCCAGACCCCCACACTCTTCCTTGAGGCAGAGAACATCACACCCGATGTCTTTGCAGGGAAGAATGCAGCGGAGATTGCAGCACTGCACGGATTTGTCGGCAAGACCACAGTCACCCTTGGTGACTACTTCACGGTTGAAGGTGCAGGCGGCCAGACGGCAGCCGATACCACAGTTGTCATCAATGGCGATGTCAGCCGTGTGAAGTACATCGGCATGAAGATGTCCGCAGGCGAACTTATCGTCAACGGCAATGCAGACATGTATGTCGGCGGCTGGATGACCGGCGGCAGACTCACCGTTAACGGTGACATCGAAGCATTCGCAGGGCTTGGCATGACCGGCGGCGAACTTATCGTCAACGGCAATGCAGGCAATTATCTCGGCGCAGCATATCGTGGCGACTGGCGTGGTATGCAGGGCGGAGAAATTCGTGTCAGCGGCAATGCCGGCAGTGATGTCGGTACATTCATGCGTGGCGGCACCATTGTCGTCGGTGGCAACATCGACGTGCATGTCGGTACACACATGGAAGGCGGCACGATCATCGTCAAAGGTGACGCAAAGAGTCGTGTCGGCGGACAGATGGTGAAAGGAACAATTTACGTTTATGGTGACATTGACGTAATGATGCCAGGGTTCCAGTATCGCAATGATGCTGACCTTGAAGTAGATGGTGATAATGGACGGTTTGCCCTGTATGAAGGAGATATGGGCGAACGTCACCCTAAGCGCAAGGGTGAGGTCATCTACGGTCAGCTTTATATGAAATACTAAATCCTTTTTTTTTGCCGCGTTACCCCGATGCATTTTTCACCGTGAAACTGCATGTTGGCCTTCCTAAGCCCGTGCCATGGGTGAATGTACTAAGGATTACTGTTGAAACATATTTGGCTGACACAGTCTTTCATTAATCCATTCATGATGTTAACTCTTTTAATTGTCTCAGGCATGCCGGAAATGATGAAAATTATTGAGGTATTGTCGCCGTATTGTCAATTTAATCAACATAGCTCTGTGATACGGGTGCGGATGTGTGTCGGTGTGGCAGAATTTATGTTGAGGACGTGAAAATTAATACGCTGGAGAAAGTATGGTACAGGTAATGAAGCACTCGTATGATCCTGATTCCCAGAGCGGGGTAATTGTGGAGGACGGTATGGAGGCATACACCGTCAGGCTCCGCATCCCGGCGGGCATTGTTACACCGGACCAACTGCGGGGCATTGCTGACGCTGCACAGAAGTACGGCGGGGCTGGCATTCATCTCACCACACGGCAGACTGTGGAAATTCCGCATGTGCCTGAGAAAAATCTGCAGGCACTCGGTGAGGAACTCAGGAAGAACGGGACGCCGTTTGGTGCAGAATTCCAGAATGTGGTCAATGTGACGGCATGCCCGGGGAATGAACGCTGCCGGCTTGCAAATATTGATGCCATCCCGTTTGCCCTCAATATTGACCGGAAATACTTCGGGCGTGAAATGCCTGTAAAGACGCGTATTGGTATCTCTGCATGTCCTAATTCCTGTGTGAGTGAGCGCCTCTGTGAAGTGGGGGTGACCGGTCACTTAAAACCTATCCGCCACCCGGAAAAGTGTACAGGCTGTGGGGCATGTGTTGATTACTGCAATGAAGATGCTCTTGAGGTGATAAACGGCGTTATTGTCCTTAATGATGAGCGCTGTATTAGCTGCGGTGCCTGTGTGCATACCTGCCCGTATGGGGTTATAACAGCAGAAGACCCGGTCTACGAGATCACCTTCGGCGGCAGGCGCGGGCGTCATCCGAAGATTGGCAGGTGTCTGGTTTTAGTAAATTCCCTGGAAGCAGCAGAGCTGGCGGTTGATGAGGCAATGTACCGTATCTACCGTCAGGCGGTGGGCACTCACCTTCTTGCAGACCAGCTGGATGAGATTGGGTTTGATCTGATTGTGAAATCCGTCCTGGCCAAACTTCCGGAAGATTCGGTTGTGGAACATCTGTAAGTTCCTGTCCTGATGGGGGGGCTATTCTGAATTTTCTCCCCATCTCTCTATAATCGATATATTTTCACTCTAAATGCGCGTTAATTTCTGAAAAAAAAGCTTAAAAGAAGCGCATCATTCAAATGATAAAAAAATGGAATCTTTGTCGTATCTTGTGTTACGAATTAGTAAGTTTCGTAATACCGAGTGTTAATCTTACCTGAACTAACGGTTGATTTGCCTGTTTCTCACAGTTTAGATTTTATTTTTTTCAGATTATATTATTCAGGATTAGGAATCCTTATATTCTGACATTGTGTATATCTTTCCTGTCCCATGCGGGGACGTGCAGTAGTTACTATCATCGATTTCCGTCAGGATTTATTCCTGTCTTTGTTCAGAAAATGAAATGCATTGCACAAAAGGGTAATTGGAGGAAAATAAATGGCAAAATATTCCGACACTATTGATCTCTATTCAGATGACGGTAAGCTTCTGAAGAGCGGCGTAACCATCGACAAGGTCAGCCCGCTCGTCAACCCGGCATCAAGGAAGATCATTGACCTCACCAAGAGGTCAATCGCAGTCAACCTCGGCGGCATTCAGGCAGGCCTCAAAGCCGGTAAACTCGGCAAGGGTACCATTCCTGGCCGTGAGCTTGATCTCCCGATTATGGATAACAAAGACGCAATCGTCGCAAAGATCAAAGAGATGGTTGACGTCGAGGGCGGCGACACAGTTGTAAACGAATTCAAGGGCGGCAACCTTCTCCTCGTCGAGGTCCCGAAGGCACGTCTCGATTCAGCAGCAACCTACGATGCAGCTATCTCAGCTGTTGCAGCAGCAACCACCTATGCGGTTGTTGACCAGTTTAACGTCGATGCATTCAACGCATCCACCGTTAAGGCAGCATGCTGGGGTGGATACCCACACACTATGGACATGCCGGGCTCAGGTGTAACATCTGTCCTCAACATTCCACAGAACAATGAGGGTATCGGCTTTGCACTTCGTAACATCGGTGTCAACCACTTTGTTATGATGACCGGAAGGAATGCAATGCAGGGTGCAGCACTCGCAGCAACCCTCGAGACCGCAGGAGAGTTTGAGATGGGTGGCGCAATCGGCCCATTCGAGCGCCACATGCTTCTGCAGTACGCATACCAGGGCCTTAATGCAAACAACCTCGTCTACGAACTCGTCAAGGAGAACGGCCAGTCCGGTACCATCGGTACTGTTGTCCAGTCCCTTGTTGAGCGTGCAATTGAAGACAAGGTCATCGTTGCAGGCAAGAAGGGCGGCTACTTCCAGTTCTACGACACCAAGGACCCCATGATGTGGAACGCATACGCAGCAGCAGGTACCATGGCAGCAACACTGGTCAACTGTGGTGCAGGACGTTTCGCACAGGCAGTCTCCTCGACTCTCCTGTACTTCAACGACCTGCTTGAACACGAGACCGGTCTCCCCGGCACTGACTTCGGTCGTCTAATGGGAACTGCAGTCGGTTTCTCATTCTTCAGCCACTCCATCTATGGTGGCGGTGGTCCTGGTATCTTCAATGGTAACCACGTCGTAACACGTCACGCAAACGGCTGTGCAATTCCATGTGTCGTTGCAGCATGTGCACTCGATGCAGGTACACAGATGTTCACTCCTGAAGGCACTTCCGCTATCATGGGCGAAACATACGGTCAGATTGACGTGTTCAAGAGACCGATCCAGAATATCGCAGACGGTATCTGAACAGAGAACTGATTTGAATGACTGAAGCTGTCGTTGATTATCCCCAGTGCCGGATCACACCCCTCCGCATGCTCAAACCGGACTCCGCGGAAGCACTCCTCAATGAGGTAGTAAAGATTCCCGGAATACGCCGGATGATGATAAATGGTCCGAATCTTCCGCGTACGGTCCCTTACGGGCCTGCGCGGGGGAAACCCAACCCCAATTCCAACCGTAAAGTCATTATGGTTGGCGGGTCTGAATTTGAACTCCGTGTTCAGGTCGGGACCATGATCTTTGAGGTGCTGGATGACAGTGTGACTGAAAAAATCCGTGCACTATGTGATCGGTTCTTCACGAAATTCCCGTATCAGCTCCAGACCGGGAAGAAGTACATGAGAACCCAGCCAACTGTTGCGGACTATGCTAAATACGGTCCTGACGTGGATCCAAACCTGATAGGTCTCATGGATCCACGGAATAAAGAAGGGCCGGTAATTATTCAGGGAAGATAAGATATTCATGCCGATTGGTCGCATAACCCAGGTTGTTGACTGCCGCGAATCCATGGGGATGGGTAAAGGCGGAGGCCTTGCTCAGCGTGGCACTATTTCAGAGTGCCGTCATCCTGATGTGATTGTCGTCGGCATGTCCCCGGGGAGGCGCCATGTGACGAAGCCGGTATGTGATATCACGTCTGCCCTGAGAAGAGAGGGCGTGGAATTCTCGGTGAGCACCCTTGTGCTCAACTCGGGAAGTGGCGTCCCTGCCGATGCTCCAAAACTGGCCGGTTCTGTCCTGGGGGCATACTTTGGCCTTTCAGGAAGAGAGGTGTCACAGATTGAGCAGCATAAAGTGGCTGTTCTGCACCACGGGAATGTACGTTCCCATGTGGTGGAGAAGGTGCGCTTTATTCTCTCACAGGCAGATGTCCGCGCAGTTGTTGTCTCACAGGCACCAATTGACTACGAAGATCTCGCAAAAGTCGGTGTCAAAACCGCATATGTCATGCCGTCACCGGAGCACATCCGGACAAAGGGTGAGGTGGCAGCAATTGTCAGCGGTGTGACCAGGGGTCAGACCCCGCCGCGGGATAAACTCGCCGAAGTCGTTCAGGCAGTATTGAATGTAATGAAAAATCCTAATTAAGGTGAAAATAATTATGGCATACACACCACAGTATGGTCCGGGCACCTCCGTCGTCGCTGAAAACAGGCGCCGCCAGATGAACCCGAACGTCGAACTTGACAAAGTTCGAGATGTAACTGATGAAGATGTTGTGCTGGTTCTCGGTCACCGCGCACCGGGCTCCGCATATCCAACTGCACACCCACCACTCGCAGAGCAGCAGGAACCTGACTGCCCAATCCGCAAGATTGTCGAGCCAACCGATGGTGCAAAGGCAGGAGACCGCGTCCGCTACATACAGTTTGTTGACTCTATGTACAACGGTCCGTCCCAGCCATACCAGCGTACCTACGCAGAATGCTACCGCTTCCGTGGTATTGACCCCGGTACACTCTCCGGTCGCCAGATCGTCGAGTGCCGTGAGCGTGACCTTGAGTCATACTCCAAGTGGCTCATCGAGACCGAAATGTTCGAGCCCGCTCTTACCAGCATCCGTGGCGCAACTGTACACGGACACTCACTCCGTCTTGCAGAAGACGGCCTGATGTTCGACATGCTCCAGAGATGTATCATCGGTGACGAAGGTGTCGTTACCTACGTGAAAGACCAGATCGGAGAACCCCTCGACCGTGCAGTCGCAGTCGGCAAGCCACTCGATGACGCATGGGTCAAGGCTCACTCGACCATCTTCCACTCACTCGTCGGTTTAGCATACCGTGATGACGTGGAGTACATTGAATACATCCAGCGCATCCACTCGCTGAGAACAAAATACGGCTTCATGCCGGTTGAGGAGTGATTTTAATGGCAAAAATAGAGAGATCACAGAAGCTTTTCCTTGACGCACTCAAAGAGAAGTTCCAGGGCCAGGATCCTGAGTCCGTAAAGACCACGTTCTACAACTTCAACGGTGTCCGCCAGTCCCCGCGTAAGCGCGAATTTATGGCTGCTGCAAAGGGCATCGAGATGGAACGTGGAATCTCCATGTATGACCCCGAACACTGCCACCTTGGTGGTATGCCAATGGGTCAGAGACAGCTCATGACCTACGAAGTCTCCAACACCGGTGTCTTCGTAGAGGGTGATGACCTTCACTTCGTCAACAACGCTGCAATGCAGCAGATGTGGGATGACATCCGCCGTACTGTCGTTGTCGGTATGGACCTTGCACACGCAACTCTCCAGAAGCGTCTCGGTAAGGAAGTAACTCCTGAGACCATCAACGAATACCTCCACATCCTCAACCACGCAATGCCAGGTGCAGCAGTGGTTCAGGAACACATGGTCGAGACCCACCCGGGCCTTGTCGATGACTGTTACGTGAAGGTCTTCACTGGCGACGACGCAATGGCAGATGACATTGAGCCACAGTTCCTGATCAACATCGACAAGCTCTTCACCTCTGAACAGGCAGAAGTCCTGAAAGCACAGGTCGGCAAGTCCATGTACCAGGCAATCCACATACCGACCATTGTCTCACGTACCTGTGATGGTGGAACCACCTCCAGATGGTCCGCAATGCAGATCGGTATGTCCTTCATCGCAGCATACAGAATGTGCGCTGGTGAAGCAGCAGTCGCTGACCTTTCATTCGCCGCAAAGCACGCCGGTGTCTCACAGATGGCATCCATCCTTCCGGCACGCCGTGCCCGTGGCCCTAACGAGCCCGGTGGAATCAAATTCGGTGTCTTCTCCGATATTATCCAGGCAAACCGGAAATACCCGAACGACCCCGCACGTGCATCCCTTGAGGTTGTCGGTGCAGGTACCATGCTCTTCGATCAGATCTGGCTTGGTTCCTACATGTCCGGTGGTGTCGGTTTCACGCAGTATGCAACAGCAGCATACACTGATAACATCCTCGATGAGTACACCTACTACGGTATGGACTACCTGAAGGACAAGTACGGCTTCGACTACTCCAACCCGGACCCTGCAGCAACCATCACTCCTACCCAGGAGATCGTCAACGACCTTGCAACCGAGGTCAACCTCAATGCAATGGAGCAGTACGAGCAGTACCCCACCATGATGGAAGACCACTTTGGCGGGTCACAGCGTGCTGGTGTTATGGCAGCAGCCTGTGGTCTGACCTGTTCCATCGGTACCGGAAACTCCAATGCCGGTCTGAACGGATGGTACCTTTCCATGCTTATGCACAAGGAAGGCTGGTCACGTCTTGGTTTCTTCGGATACGATCTTCAGGACCAGTGTGGTTCAGCAAACTCCCTTTCAATGGAGCCTGACCGCGGTCTGATGGGCGAACTCCGTGGACCAAACTACCCGAACTACGCAATGAATGTCGGTCACCAGGGAGAATACGCAGCTATCGTCGGTGGTGCGCACTACGGACGCGGCGACGCATTCTGCTTCGACCCACTTGTGAAGATCTGTTTCGCAGATCCGTCACTCACATTCGACTTCTCCGAACCCCGCCGCGAATTCGCAAAGGGTGCAATCCGCGAGTTCAAGCCAGCAGGCGAGCGCTCACTGATCATACCGGCAAGGTAAGATCAACTCATTTTTTTTTTATTTAACAAAAGGAAACTCCTGCTTGTTTTACAACGTAGCTTGCATTCCGTTTCGATTGTAAAATAGTGATTCTCTTTTTTTCGAAACCTTTAATAAAATCCCTATCGAGGTTTAATTGAACCAAAAAGGGTTTGTGTAACGTGTTACTCTGGTGCTTTGACACACAGGAGGATGCCTGAATGGAAGAAATACTATTTGGCATCGGTATCAGCGCTTTGGCTGGCGCTCTTGCCACTGTAGCTGGCGCTGCGGAGGACACTGAATCTGATATCGAGA
>NZ_JAAAWJ010000001.1 GCF_009914725.1 Methanogenium sp. MK-MG | reverse complement strand
TTTTATCCCACCGGATTAGTCAGACAGCGGTTCCGGAATCGGCCAGTAGCCGCCACCATACCGTTCGCTGCCGTATGGAAGGCTTATCGTCCCATACACCATCTCCGGGTGCTCCAGACCACTGATCACCAGCTTGGTGCGTGAAACGGTGTAGAGCACATCATCCATAAAGAGAGACCGCAGAACAGAGTCAGGCGATCCCCGGTAATACCCGGACTGTGGCTCTGCGTTGTGCGTCACCGTCCCCTTCAGAA
Source organism: Methanogenium sp. MK-MG (assembly GCF_009914725.1). Taxonomy (GTDB): domain Archaea; phylum Halobacteriota; class Methanomicrobia; order Methanomicrobiales; family Methanomicrobiaceae; genus Methanogenium. The sequence continues at coordinate 66,675 of NZ_JAAAWJ010000001.1, read as the reverse complement.
CAAAGCCTGTCTCCGGTGTCAGACCATAGACATAGGCACCCTGCCAGTATTTTGTTGAGTATGCATCATATGATCTGCCAGTGACCGGCACCTTCACAATCTCATGCACCGGAAGGACGAGAATGCCCCGCGATGCATCAAAGAGAAACGCCTTGTGGTCGTGCAGTGCTTCAGAGTCTGTGCCCGGAAGGCCTATCTCCACCGTGTCAACCTCGGTGGGGTGGTTCACATCAGAGACATCAAAGAGCGCCATCTTCAGGCCGCCGGTGGTAAACCCGCCCCACTCATTTGCCACCGTCTCCTTGCCGATGCCAATGATATGGGTATCGTCATACGGATGCAGGTAGTCAGAGTAGCCGGGCAGCTTCAGTTCGCCGAGGACAGCAGGCCTCTTTGGGTCTGAAAGGTCGATGACAAAGAACGGGTCCATCTGTTTGAAGGTGACCAGGTAGAGCCGGTCACCGATGAACCGGGCCGCATAGATTCTCTCATCCGGGGCAATGTACTCCAGTTTTCCTGTAATGGCAAGGTCAGGGCCAAGGACATAGACATTGTTGTATTGCACCCGCGTATCCCGCGTCCAGTCGTCGACTGTGGTGGCCACCCTGAGGTTGCCGTTGTATTCGTCCAGAGAGAACTGGTTCAGCAGCGTGCCGGGGAATGTGCCGGTGGCCGCATAGGAAATATCACCGTTTTCCACAGAGAACCGGTGGACCACTGATTGTTCACGGGCATCTGCAGGCACCTCGTTAAACCCGTCCCATCCTCCCCGTGAATATGGCTGCTGCCACTCGTAGGCGATGTAGATATTGTCTTCAGACACATAGAGCGTGGTCCCGTATCCCAGCAAAAATGATTCTGCATCGGTAACCGTCCCGTCACGGATATCAAAGGAGGTCACGGTGGTAAACTGCCAGGCATATCCCGGCATATCCGGCACAGAGACCGGCGGCTGTGCAATGAGCGTGTCACCGTCGCGCACCTCCGGCATATGCAACGTATCACCGTAGCGGGATACCGGTTCACGGGTAAAGAGAAAGACATCATCCCCTTTCATGCGGCCGTCATAATATGTGCCGCTCACCGTCAGATCGCGGACGATTTCCGGTGCTTTCCGGTCACTGACATCATACACACAGACATGCGTTACATCCCGTGTGTTGGGGACGGGGGCCGCACTCCCTTCGGGGTGAATAAAGACAGTTTCACGGACCGATGAAAAGACCGCAAGCCGGTCACCGGAGAGAAAGAGTGCTGAGGGAGTGCCGGAAAGCGGTGTCTCAGATATAATTCCCGCACCGAGGGGTGGATAGGCATTCACAATCACCAGCCGGCCACCGCTGATAAGATATATGTATGTCCCGTCATTTTTGATGAAATCGGCTTCATCAACTCCTGCCACCTGGACATTGGTGGATGAATACTCCTCCGCCTCCCCTGACACGGATGCTGCGCCTTTCCATGCCTGCGGGACCGGCGGCATTGCACCATCTACAGCTGCTTCCTGTGCAGCAAAACGGGAGTTGTCATCCATTATACCCATAAAACCGGTTGTATACCCATTCTCTGCCTGTGGCATGCTGTCCAGATATGCAGCCAGATCGGATGCCGTGGTAAATACCTGCATCCCGGTTCCATTCTCTGTTTCAGGAGGCCGTTCTGCAAGAATCCCTGCACCGATGATTACACAGATAACCACGATACCGGCACCCAGCAGTCCCCGGATTACATTCTCATTCATTTTTTACACCACACTCAGGTATGCCCGAATGTGCTTCTATTGGAGAATGAAGGATAATTAAGTATCTTTGACTTCGAATATTTTTGAACATATAACCGGAAAACAGAAACGTCCGGGACTCGCGGGGGGGGGGATGTGCAAAGAGATGCCCGATTCTCGTTCAGGTGTTACAGTTCAAGTTCAATAATCTCTGCATCGGGAGCGTTTTTTCGAATACTCGCAATACCTTTCATACAGGACGCTTTGGAGGAATACCCCTGACCGATTGCAATGGTCTGCCCATTTGCTGCCTTCAGACGGAACCGATATTCCCCGGAGCGGTCTTTATAAATTTCAAATTTCCCATGAGGCATGTAAACACTACCCCTCATATGGAATATCACTATATAAAGGTTCGCCGAAATTCGGGCCTGCCACAGCAGAAGGCATCATTTTTTCCGGATTGCCATCAGATCTGCACAAAGAGAGTGACCGCTGTAGCGCAGACCGGACCTCTGTATCTTCATCATCCGGTAGCCTGACAGCACAAAGATTATCTGGATACCGCCAGTTATGTGGTGCATGAAAAAATCCATCAGCCCGGTGCCGCTTCTCTGCCCCGGCCCGGTGCTTATCATCTGTACGTATGGAAGTGACGGGCGGCCGGATGCAATGACCGCAGCATGGGGCGGCATATGCTGTTCTGAACCTCCCTGCATCTCGCTCGGTATACAACAGACCCGGTATACCTGGGAAAATATCACAAAACATGGAGAGTTTATGGTCTGTATTCCATCTGAAGCACTCGTCGAAGAGACGGATTTCTTTGGCATTGCTTCAGGAAGAAATCTGGATAAATTTCAGGAAACCGGTCTGACACCGGTAAAAAGCGACATCATTGAAGCCCCGTACATTGAAGAATGCCCGATTGCAATTGCCTGCAGGGCTCGCAACCTGGTGCCCATCGGTTCGCACACCCTTATTGTCGGTGAAATTCTCTCGATACTCGCAGATGAGGATGCCTGCGGGGAAGACGGAATCCCGGATATCAGTCTGGTCCGGCCGCTTCTGTATGATTCACAGAAGAAGACCTATTACAACATCGGGGAACCTGCAGGCAGGGCCTTCTCATCCGGGATGAAGTTCAGGCGGAATGTGTATGAACCCTGATCCAGTACCCCGGTGACCGGGAGTAATGGGACATACCTCCTCAGTATGCGTGTGTCCACATGGCACCAGATCATCTCCCGCCCCTCCCGGCATCCGGGGAGGTGTGCCACAGGGCTCTCTCTCTCTCTCTCACACGGAAGAAGAGGCTACAGGAAAACTGGTGCGGTTTCCCCGGAAAACCTGCCGGATGCATACCAATACTGCCGTATCTTCGTGGATTTCGTCTCTGGGAGGATGAAGAAAATAATCCGCAGGAATGATATGACTTTATACACATTCTGACGCATAATATAGAAGCAGAATCATTCATTTAAGATATACAGGAGAATACAATCATGGGAAAGGGAACAGTAATTCTTGCATTTTCCGGAGGCCTTGACACATCAATCTGTGTACCCCTCCTCAAAGAACAGTATGGGTTTGACACCGTTGTTACCGTTGCAGTCGATGTGGGTCAGCCGGAAAAGGACATCCGGATGGCAACCGAGAAAGGTGAACTCATTGCAGACAAGCACTACACCATAGACATCAAAGAGCGGTTTGTTACAGAACAGCTCTTCCCGTCAATCAAGGCAAACGGTTCATATGAAGGCTATCCGATGGGAACAGCCCTTGCACGCCCGCTTATAGCCGAAGAAATCGTAAAAATCGCCCGGGCAGAAGGGGCGACCACCGTCTCCCACGGCTGTACGGGGAAGGGCAATGACCAGCTGCGGTTTGACTTTATCTTCCGCAAGGCAGGTCTTGATATCATCGCACCAATGCGTGAGATGAACCTGACACGTGAATGGGAGATGGAATATGCTGAAAAGCACGGCATTCCGGTACCCGTCGCAAAGGATAAACCATATTCCGTCGATGAGAACTGCTGGAGCAGGTCCATTGAAGGCGGAAAGCTGGAAGACCCGGCATTTCATCCCCCCGAAGACATCTATGCATGGACCGTATCGGCCTCTGCAGCACCCGATGAACCACGCGAACTGGCGATTGGCTTTGAGAACGGTGTGCCCGTCTCACTGGACGGCGAACGCCTTGACGGGTATGCACTCATCAGGAGACTGAATGATATTGCAGGTGCCTGCGGTGTCGGCAGAAATGACATGATAGAAGACCGGATTTTAGGTATCAAGGCCCGTGAAGTCTATGAACACCCGGCAGCAACGGTGCTTCTGAAAACGCACGCTGACCTTGAACGCCTGGTTCTGACCCGGCAGGAACTGGCATTCAAGTCGATAGTGGATGAAAAATGGTCTGAACTGGGATACATGGGTCTTGTGGATGAACCGCTCTTCCCGGCACTCTCCGCCTTTGTCGACAAGACACAGGAACGGGTCACCGGCACCGTTGACGTCGTGCTCTATAAAGGCAGTGTGACGGTTGTCGGAAGAAGCGCAAAGGAAGCCATCTATTCTGATGATCTCGTATCCTTTGAGAGTACGACAATTGACCAGAATGATGCAGTCGGCTTCTCTGCCTACTATGGTTTCCAGGCCAGATTACTCGCACAGCTCAGAAAATAACTCAAATCTTCTTCTTTTTTCTTTGGTTCACCTGCTGCCCGGTGGTATCGATAAATATAACATCAGATAACCGGAAACGGTCTGTCATGTGTGCCTTTTTCGACCGGTTTAAAAAACCAACACCAAATATTGTTGAGAGCCCCCCTCCGCCGGTGTCTGGACAGGGTGCCGGGCTTCAGAAACCGGAATACCGCGTGAAGCCATATTTTATCGTTGCATCTGTTGAAATGGGCAATACCACCACCAAATGCATCCTGACCGGCACAAACATGGAGACCGGGCGTTCCTATATTATTCATAAAACGGTATCGATGAGCCGTGACGTCCGGCTGCCCAAACCCGGAGAAGAGGTATTTGGTACGACCCTTGTCGGGACGCCTATCACAAAAGAGTCTGTCGCAGAACTCGTCAGGGATACCCTGATTAAATGCCATAAAGACGCAGGACTCTCCATACAGGATGATCTGGACTTTGTGGTGCGCTCAACAGGTGTGGTCGCCGCAATGGATTCCCCTGACCAGGTCGGTGACTTTGTTAAGTCACTGGCAAACGGGTGTCTGATGGCAGGCGTACCGCCAAAGAAGATGACCCCCCCCATGTCAAAAGAGAATCTCCCGAAAAAACTGCAGGCATTCAGTTTTGCAGACAAAGTAACCTTCTGCGGTACGGTGGCAGGCGTCACTCCCCCCATCGGTTCATCAGGAGTTGAACTGGTTGCAAACGAGATGGAGGGGGAACTCGCGATGGCAGGAATGAAGGAAGGTGCAAAATGGACCTCTGTTGACTTCAGAAATCCCTGTCTCTCCATTGATTTCGGCACCACTCTGGACGGCAGAATCACCGGTTACGTCGATCCAAAGGCCGAATATCCCTTTGCGCGGACCATCGGCAATTTCTGCGGTCTTGCAGGCGCCATCCCCGACGCAATCGTCCGCGGCACCGGGCTGGTAGAGGAAGGGAAGGGAACGGCCCTTGACCTCTTTGGAGAAAAGAGCATTGTAGGTGGTCTCTCCAGGAAAAAGACCGCGATAGTCCTGGAATATGAGAGACAGATCCATGAAAATATTGACATCCGGATTGTCCCACCTGATCGCAACCACTTCGGCAAGGTGCCGGTCTGTGCTGACATTGCCATGAAATCCGGCATCGCGATGATCGGCTGTGACTGCGGCAGAGATTACAGCGGAGAAGACATACTGGAAGAAATTGGGGCAGATATATATAGAAATCATGGGAAAGATGTCCTTACACAGATTATCGACCATGTCTGTGCACGAATGGCCCTGCGCCTCGTGGATGTCGCAGCAGAAGAGAATCTGATACCCCCGAACGCATCCATCGGATTCACCGGGCGGGCAGCGATATCCGGCAGAAAGCCGGAGATCATTATGGAAGGGATCACAGCACGTGGTCTCTTTGAAAAACCTGATGACCATGTCATCTTTGTTGATGACGGTCTGGCACGCGGTGCGGCACTTATGGGACGCTGCATGCTCTCCCTCGGGAAACCCAAAGAACCAATTGGGGGAGTACGCGGCGGGCCGTGTATCATGAACAGACGCATGAAGATTGGAAAGTGAATGGAAAAATACCATGACAGACGATAAATTTGACCTTATCATACCTCCGGGCGTTCCCCGCAGCATGATCTATGAAATTAAAGAACAGTATGACGTTGAAGTGGTCATGAGAAAACGGCAGCTCTACTTTGCAAACATGGAAGGGGACACCCGGGAACTGCTTGCCTTCCGTGGTACACGGGAAGTCGTCGAAAAAGTGCAGGAAGACCTTTATAACCGGCTGGAAGCCTATATATCAGGGACCGACTGAGTATTTTTTTTAAAACAAATTCCAAAACCCTATTATTCTGCATCCCGAATACTCTGTTCATAATGGTGTGGGTAAAGTCTATCGAAAATAATTATGTCAACGTCGACGCCATCATCTCAATCACCTTTGACACGAAGTGCAATGCATTTGTGGCAGTAGTCGGCCACCGTGATGTCAGGCTTCAGCACAAGATATACCAGCATAAGGCACTGGAAAACATTCTGCAGGGCACGTCACCCAGGGGGGATGATGAAATCCTGGAAGATATGATCCTGATCATTGAGGATGCAAAAAAAAGCGGTGACTGGCCGATTATTGATTTTATGAAGCTGCTGGATTATTAACCAAAGAACTGTTACTCAGAGAAGCATCATGATGAGTGCCTTTTGAGCATGTAAACGGTTCTCAGCCTGATTCCATATGAGTGAGGACGGCCCGTCCATCACTGCACCGGAGATCTCCTCTCCCCGATGGGCAGGCAGACAGTGCATCACCTTTGCATGGTCAGCGGCTTTCTGCATCAGTGCCTTGTCCACAGTGAACCCCGCAAAGGCGCGAAGCCGTTTATCATGTTCGCCTTCACTCCCCATTGAAACCCAGGTATCTGTATATATGACATCCGCACCTGACGCTGCCTCTTCAGGAGATGTATATACTTCATACCGCACTCCCGCACGATCTGCCTCATGCAGTATCTCCTCTTTCGGCTGAAATCCGTCCGGGGATGCAACTGCCAGTTCATAGCCTGCCATCGGTGCTGCGAGGAGAAGGGAGTTACAGACATTATTGCTGTCACCGATGTAGGCCACCCGGAGGCCTTCAGTTGTTTTGAACTCCTCTTTCATCGTCATAATGTCTGCCAGGATCTGACAGGGGTGCTCGCGGTCAGACAGGCCGTTTATGACCGGAATATCAGCATACTTTGCCAGTTCAACTGCCGTCTCATGCCGGTAGGAACGGATCATGATGAGGGAGAGATACCGTGAGAGAACACGGGCGGTGTCCCGCACCTCTTCCCCACGACCCAGCTGCATATCATTCGGGTTCAGAAAAAGGGCATGCCCTCCCAGTTCAAACATCCCCACTTCAAAGGATATGCGCGTCCGGGTGGACGCCTTCTCAAAGATCATACCCAATGTGTTCTTCCGGGGAAGAGCATGATCAGTACCTGCATTGCGCAGGGCTTTGAGATGGATAGCCTGATCCACAACCTTATGCAGTTCAGTGCGGGAGAGATCCCGGATGGAGAGGACATCGCGTTTCATCTGATATCCCTCATGTGGGAAATCCGCTTCTCAAGGACTTCCAGGGTACCGATATCGCGGCGGTAGCGGACAGCACCTGTTACCGACTCTGCGGCCTGCTGTGCCTGCATCTCAGCCTCTGCAAGGCTGTCACCGAGGCCGACAAACGCAAGAGTCCGGGACGTCTGGGTATAATAGACGCCCTCTTTAAGGGAAATATTTGCAAAAAATAGTTTCGCATCCCCATAATCACCAATGCTGAGGCGCTGCCCATTCTGCGGCGCGTCAGGATAGCCTTCCGGCACCAGATATTTACAGACCGATGCCTGCTGTGCAAAGGAGACGTCAGCCGGTGTAAGTGTGCCCGCTGCCATTTTGACAAGTATCTCTGCAAAGTCAGATGTCAGAAGCGCAAGCAGGTTCATCGCCTCGGGGTCACCAAACCGTGCATTGAACTCAATCACCTTTGGCCCGTCTGTTGTATTCATGAACTGACCATACAGGAAACCGACATAGGGGAGACCTTCTGCATTCAGCGCAGCAATGACCTTCTCCATAATGGCAAATGCCCGATTCCGGTCTGCATCAGTGACAAACGGGAACGAATGATCTTCCATGGAGTACGATCCCATTCCACCGGTGTTTGGACCGACATCCCCTTCATACGCTCGTTTGTGGTCCTGGACAAGGGGCATTGGCACAAGATGCGTGCCGTCAACGAACGCCATCAGGGTGAACTCTTCTCCGATGAGCCGCTCTTCGAGTACCACCTCTCCTCCAATCTCACGGATGTAGGCCTTTGCACCCGCGCAGTCGAGGTGTTCACCCATTATTTTCACCCCTTTGCCACCGGTCAGGCCAATCGGCTTTATGGCAAGGTCTGCATCATGTGCATCAATATACCTGCATGCCTCCCCGGGGTCATGGAATGCCTGATATCCCGGACAACCCTCAATCCCATGGTCGCGCATCAGGTTCCGGCAGAACTCCTTGTCTGTCTCAAGCCGTGCGGCTTCCTTTTGTGGACCAATGCAGGAGATGCCGCGGGCAGTCAGTTCATTGGCGAGGCCTGCCTCCAGAGGTGCCTCAGGACCGATAACCGCGTATTCAATCCCATGCGCCTCTGCATAGTCAGCAACCCGGTGGATGTCCGTCTCTGTACAGATGTACACATCTGCAGAGAGTGCAGCGATACCGGGGTTTTCCTTCCTCATTACAGAATAGATTTCAACGTTGCTGCTGCGTGAAAGGGCATCAGCCAGCGCATGCTCTCTGCCACCTCCACCCACAACAAGAATTTTCATACCTATCATTGCATAGCAGACTGCTAAAAGGTTATTATTGACGGAGAAGGTCAGAGACACGGACGAGCGGGACCAGGGTCACTCCGGCATCAGCCAGACGGGCGGATGCCCCCTGTTCACGATCCACAACGGTCACGACAGTCTCGACCACTGCACCGGCAGCACGCAGTGCACCGATGCCGTAGATGACACTGCCACCGGAGGTTGTCACATCCTCCACCAGCAACACATGCTTCCCTTTCACATCACCAATGATGGTGCCGCCGACGCCATACTCCTTCTCCCCCTTGCGTATGATGGCATAGGGTTTGTCGGACGCCAGGGATGCGGCCACTGCAATGGGCACCGCACCGACCGCAACACCCGCGACACAGTCAAATGATTCCTGCTCTGATATGGCACAGCCGATTGCCGCAAGCAGTGCGGGCTGGGTCGCTGCCTCTTTTATGTCAATATAATACGAACTCTTTGCTCCGGAAGCGAGCGTAAACTCACCGAACTGTATTGCCCCGTATTTTATCAGGGATTCTTTCACTGCATTATCTACCATGGTACGTCTTTCACTCCTATGAGATAGCCAATAATATTTGCTCCGCGATGCAGAAGCGGAGTCAGGATGATGATCCAGACCAGTATGAGAGGGGTGATAGTGGAGATGACCCACTCAAAGTTAACGATCAAAAGCAGGGCAAATGCCCCGAAAACGAGATCATACTGATCGGCAATCAGCCATTCCTCTCCGCGGGTCTTGTTGAGACGCCGTTTGGCAAAACTCTTCACCATATCCCCCAGGAGCGCGCCTGCGGCAAGGCAGACCACCACCGGGGGTGTCAGAAGCGAGAGGCCAAGGCAGGGCTCAGCTGCCACCTGAATCATCCCGATACAGATTCCGGACATTACACCGCCAAAAAGACCCCGCCAGGTCTTTCCATCGCCCAGCATTCGTCTCCCGTCACGCCAGTTCCTCCCGCCGTCAATCGGTCTTCCGCCGCCGAACACAGCAGCCGCCGAATTCGGGACATAGGCAGGAATCATAATCCAGAAAGCGAGGAGTAAAGGAAACAGAATGTCATATATACCGATGCCAATACCTCCCCGGAAGTACAAGAATATAAGACTGAAAGAGATCATTAATGTATCGGATCTCTGTTAAACACAGAAATTGTCTGAAAAACAATCCTTAATACAGACGGGATGGATAATAGAGAATGTTGGTTAATTTTAAATAAATGATAACCCAGTGTGATGTTCAATGGTGGCATTAAAACAAACAACAAGCCTGTGCCCGAAATGCGGGGCAATCCTGCCGGCAGATGTAATAGAAGAGGATGGAATGATATACATCGTGCGGGAATGTCCTGAACATGGCGTCAGTAAAGATCTCTACTGGTCCGATGCAGAGATGTATAAGAAATTTGATCTCTTCGAGGGAATAGGACCTGGCATCGACAATCCTCAGAAAGAAGCGGCAGACGGGTGTCCGCTGGACTGCGGCCTGTGCAGCAACCATAAATCAGGGACCCTGCTTGCAAATATTGACCTGACAAACCGCTGCAACCTTGCCTGTGATTTCTGTTTTGCAAACGCCCATGCCTGCGGCTATGTCTATGAACCATCCTTTGATGAGGTGACGAGCATGCTGCAGATGCTGCGGGACCAGAAACCGGTGCCGGCTCCGGCGGTGCAGTTCTCCGGTGGCGAACCTACCATGCGGGATGATCTCTTTGCAATTATTAAAAAAGCAAGAGAGATGGGATTCAGCCAGATACAGATTGCCACAAACGGTATCAAAATAGCACAGAACCCGCAGTACGCAGCAGATCTTGCTGAAGCAGGAACGAGCACCCTCTATCTGCATTTTGACGGGGTCACCCGACAGACGAATCCACTTATAAAAATAAGCAAAAAAGTAATTGAACACTGCAGGAAAGCAAATCTGGGGGTTGTGCTGGTACCGACCATCATCAACGGCAGAAATGATCACGAAGTCGGAGACATCATACGGTTTGCAGCAGACAATGTCGATGTTGTCCGTGGCGTAAATTATCAGCCGGTGGCATTCACCGGTGCTGCCTCGGCAGAGAATGTGGCAAAGGAACGGGTGACCATCCCCGACCTTGTCGAGAGAATCGAGGAACAGACAGGGGGGGTAATTAAAAAGGATTACTTCTACCCGGTGCCCTGTGTGCTGCCACTCTCTGATCTGATCGAGACCTATACCGGTGAGCCACAGGTGAGGTTCACCACCCACCAGCACTGCGGGGCTGCCACCTATGGGTTTGTCACAGAAGATGGAATTATTCCGATTAATGAAATGATTGATGTGGACGAATTCTTTGATGCCGTCAGACATATGGAAGAGAAACTGAACCACGGTGACGGGTCACTGAACAAGTACAAGACCCTCATCGAAGGCATCAATGACATGAGAGTCTCTCTCAAAGACAACAAAGTCAGCAGCAACACCCTTTTCTGGAAAATAATCGCACAGACTCTTGTCAAGCATGATTTTGCGGCACTGCGAAAGTTCCACCTGAATGCTCTTTTTATAGGCACCATGCATTTCATGGATAACTTCAATTACGACACGGCACGTGTGCAGCGCTGCTGTATCCATTATGCCACCCCGGACGGGACACTTATTCCCTTCTGCACCTACAACAGCGGTCCTGTATACCGGGAAGAAATATGGCAAAGATATGCACAGCCCATCGTCACAACAGATGAAATTGTTGATCCTGACACCATCATCTAAAGAAACAGGCGCCACACAAGGACGAAAAAACTCTTTTTTTTCTATCACACGGACTACACCGATGATATACATTGTTCCAAAACCAACCGACACGCCGGAAGACAACTCCACCGGGATGGTCATTCGCGCACTGAAAGAGCGGGATTACCCGTATGCACTGCTTGATCTGGACACGACAGACCCCTTCTCACATGAAATTTCAGGAGAAACGGTCTGGGTCTGCGGCATCAGACAGGACGGAGTCCAGTTTGAAGTCATCAGCGCTCTTGGGCTTACAAACAGAATGGTTAACGACCCGTACGCAATTGCAGTGTGTGCAAGCAAGGCACAGACCACCGCCCGTCTGCTGGCGGCAGGTGTCCCGACACCAAAGACCATATTCACCGGTTCACTCACTGAGGCAGAGCGGTTTCTTTCCCGTCATAAAATGGCAGTCTACAAACCCCTCTACGGGTATGACGGGAATGGAATATTCCCGTTCACCGACACAAGTGAACTCCCTGAAGGGCCATATTATCTTCAGGAATACATAGAAAATGACCGTGATTATCGGGTATTTGTTATTGACGGCGTTGCTGTCGGTGCCATTGTCCGTGTCTCTGACACCTTTGCCCACAATATCCACCAGGGCGGGACAGGGGCTGCACTGATGGATTTGCCGGATGCGATGAAAGAGGTTGCAGGAGCTGCTGCCCGGGCAGTCGGAATTGACTACTGCGGTGTCGATCTGCTGGAACGGGGCAACAGCTATACAGTTCTTGAAGTCAACGGCACGCCGAACTGGCACTGTATGGAAGCACCCATACCCGCCCTTCTCGCAGAATACCTCATTGGAGAAGATATAAAAAAATAACTGATTCAGGAGAGAGAATCAATCTCTTTTTCCGTCCGCTGTGCCAGTTCACGCATGCGTGCAGCGATACGGTTCGGAGCTGAATGTTCATTGTCTTTCATAATCTCTGCAATCTCCTGGCCGAGAATAAAGATTGCGTGTTTATGCTCCATTTTGCTTTTATGAACCTGACTGGGATCAATTTTCAGGGCGTAATATTCCGAAAAATCATTCTCAGGATTATCTTCCTCGAAACTGTCCCGAATCTCTGCCATAATCTTGTGGAGCCTGATTAACTCTTCCTTGTGCACTTGTCTCTCACTCACCCGTCCAATCTTACTGATGCATCACAAAGAAATCATCCATGAAGGGATGACTTTCTGCCACCGGTCATGTAGTATACTGTATCTCTGTTTATGCATTTAAGGTATTGGAGCATGACAAAAAAAGGACAGAACCGGCAGATTAAGCCAATTCAACAATAAATGACCCGTGATCAGGAGATTTTTATCAGTTTCATGGACACCGGCTTTTTAACAATCCCGGAAAAATCCGGTGCTGCAATGTATTCCAGATCAGCAGAAAACGCATAATCAACGATCTTCTGATCCACCATCCGGTCAATGATCAGGCCATGCCCGTCAGGAGGTATGTGCATGAGCAGATCATCAACGAGATCCGCATCTGATTCTTTAAGAATATCCCGTTTTTCCGAGAGAATCCGGGCAGTATGTTTTTCTTTTACCTCTGCCATATGCCACTCCATGGACCCTGGCTGTTTCTGGATTCGCACCTCTTCCCTGTGCCTGCGTGCCCGTTCCCGCGTGCCCGAATCGATCATATCCATCCTGTGATGCAGTTCAGGGATGTCCACCTCACCGTCTTTATTGCTGATATATTAACCGGTATCTTGTTACGCAGAGGTTTGATGATCTCTTTTCTGGACATATCCTCCACAGACCTGCCCCGCGGACTGATGGCGACAAAATCAATTTCTGCCACCTGCACCAGTTCACTGAGAATCAGGTCGCCGCCCCGGTCACCATCGACAAATGCCGTTGCCGTCTTCTGGCTGCAGAGACTGATAATTGTTTCCGGAACATTGGTTCCTTCAACTGCAATCGCATTCTTTATCCCATATTTCAGGAGATTGATGACGTCCGCGCGCCCCTCGACCACAATAATGGCATCGGAACCCGGCGCATTGGGACCTGCAGGCAGTTTCTCCTCACCTACTTCGATTATTTTCTCTATACGTGAGGACTCCCGGACAGAGTCCATAATCTCATTTGTGTTAATAGACCCTTCATCAAATGATTCAATTAAGAGTTCCTTGGCACGGCTGATGATTTTCTGGCGTTTCGTGACCCTGATATCTTCGATACGGTCAACATTTACCCGTGCAAAACAGGGTCCGACACGGTCAATGGTCTCCAGGGATGCCGCGACAATGGCAGTCTCGGCCTTGTCAAGGGATGAGGCCATGTGGATATCCCCCTTCGTATCACCTTTTACGCTCGCTATCTGGACGTCTATCCGTCCCATCCTGCCGGTGCGCTGAAGCTCACGGAGGTCAAGTTCCTCTCCCAACAAGCCTTCCGTCTGGCCAAAGATGGCGCCGACAACATCAGACTTCTGCACCACCCCCTCTGCTTCGAGCTTCATGTGTATGAGATACTTTGTTGTATCCTGTGAATGCATTGAATAATCCTCCGAATAATAATGAAAATGCCATGTCTGCGTAGTCCTGCGGTAGCGACTGCGTCAGCATATTTGTAATTACTGTCCGCCGCTATATAAATGAATTGAAATCTGATACAAAGATGTGTCACGCAGATGGTCGATACTGTGTATGTAGTCCGTATGGGTCAGAAAAATACTTCAGATAAATGAGACCAGAGAAAGGAACCACCGGATCAGGTAATGTTCGGGCCCGCGCACACAACCATCCCACATCAGCTAAAGACGGTTGTCCAGAGTCTTCACGAGCGCAGCTTTGTCCATGCCTGTAATACAGACCCGTTTCACAGACGACGTCTGGCCGCTGACGATGGTGACGGACGACTTTGGGATACCAAGAACAGATGAAACAAGTTTTACAATCGCTTTATTCGCTTTACCTTCAACAGGCGGCGCACGAATACTGCATCCGACAGCAGAACGCCAGACATTTACTCCCGCGGGAAATGCGTCCCTTTTGGCACCTGCATGCACATCAAGCATGCAATAGACACAGCCATCCCCGTTCTCCATGGCACATGCTGCTGATGTCATAAAAATCAAATATATGTAAATTGTGACCTGACATTAACAAACATGGATCATATGTGGCATGCGCCGTCCATCACCTGTTCTAAACCCATTGTCAGGCCGCCTGTTGCACACCTGGGTTGTCCCATGGATCATATCCAGAACTTTGCCAATCGATCACCCGGGGACCTATTGATGTGCAGTGTGTCAGCTAACTATTATTCTGCCTGTGTGCACTTATAACCTCTGCCGGGTAGCCACAGGTCGTCTCTACGGGAAAATTCGTTGCGCCGGTAGGAGAGGTGGCCGCCAACGCACGTGATACCGGGAAATACCCCCTGCATTCCTTCATAGGGTGTCCAGCCGGCGCGGGAATGGAGCAGGTCTGCCGTGATAGTCTCGGTCTTTTGCCGGGGATAGAGGGCCAGGTCTGCGGGAGCGCCGGGCAACAGTGTTGATACGGGGATGCCCAGCAGATGTGCAGGTGTATACACCACCTTCTCGAGGAGCGAGGAGAGGGCAATTCTGCCCCGGTATACCTGTGCCAAAAGGAGCGGCACCAGCGTTTCTACGCCCGGAATGCCGGAGGGCGCCGCAGAAAACGGCTGCGACTTCTCCTCTGCGGTATGGGGCGCATGGTCGGATGCAATGACAGGTATGGCATCCCACATCTCCCAGAGCGCCTTGCGGGTCTTTTCATAACGAACAGGCGGGTTTACCTTGCAGCACCCCTCCGGAACCGTGCCGTGCTCTTCAATGGAGAGAAAGAGGTGGTGGGGCATCACCTCAAAGGATGCCGGCAGAGCCGTCATGGCCGCCGCCGCACTCAGAGGGGAGGAGAGATGGCAGAAATGGGCGGACAAACCCGGGGGGAATTGTGCTGCCACCATCTCCATACATGTTGTTTCACCCTCCTCCGGGCGGAGCGCTGCATGCGCTGCAAGTGAGGTGTCATCCCCGGGGAGCACATCCTCACAGTGAAGCGTGACAAGCGCGCCCAGGTCTGCAATAACGGGGAATACCTGTGCAAGCTCTTTGGGAGAGACGGCACCTCCATAACTGGAGGCGGCAGCGAAGGTCTCGCCAAAGGCGAGGGCGCCTGCCTCCCAGAGGCCGGTGATATCCGATTCGCCCGAGACATACCCGTTTATTCCAAACCGGCAGTATGCATCCCGCGTGGCCTCTGCCACACGTGCCCCGAATGCATCGGTGCCGGTCAGGGGCGGGATGGTATTCGGCTGGTCGACGACCGCAGTCACTCCCCCTGCAAGCGCACTCTGTGACCCGGACACCCAGTCCTCCTTGTATCCCTGTGTTGCCCCGCCCCGCATATGCACATGCATATCAACAGCACCGGGGAGACAGAGTTGGCCTGTGCAGTCAATCGTCTGGTCGGCCCGGCGGGCAGCCCCGACATGAATTATTTTGCCGCCCGCAATGGAGATGTCCGCCACTCTCCCGTCAGGCAAAAGTGCCCCTTTCAGCACCAGTTCAGCGTCAGAAGACATTATTTATACTCTGGTTGTTCTCATAAGTCATTGTTCCTCATTCAGGGGCACGCAGGATATCTTTTTTTTCTGCATACCATACTTCTGCAAAATGGTGCGGGTAATACCGGAGTTTTGCCTCCCTGAGACCGGGCACCCCGAGGTCTGATTCACGGTTGATGAAGGCATATCCCTTATGTTCTTCAAGGTAGCGGGCCGTCTCCTGGTTGATCACCTTGTAATTGCCTTCACGAAGAAAGCAGGCAGGAAGCCCACGACTTTAGTCGTGAGTAGTTGACGCCGGATTTCTTCATTCTGCCGGAATAGATTCAGCAGAAATATAAAAAAAAGGGATGTATCAGCAGACCCGCGGGACAGGATCGCCGATGGGTGCCTCGATGAAGCGTTCTCCACCAATAGAGGTCTCAAGAATAACGGATGTGCCCTCTTTCACAACGCCTATAATGGTCGCATCCCTGCCCTCCGGGTGTGACCGGATGGCAGCGAGGATGGCTGCTGCATCTTCCGGTGCGACACCCATCACGACCTTGCCTTCATTTGCCACATCGAGGGGGTTTATCCCGAGCAGTTCTGAGGCGCTTCTCACACTGCGCCGGATGGGGAGGGCATCTTCTTTGATGCGCACCTGCACACCGGACTTCTCTGCCATCTCATTGATGGCATTGGAGAACCCGCCGCGGGTCGGATCTTTCATTGCGTGAATGTCACCTGCCGCAAGGGCGGCTTTTACCAGCGGCCAGAGTGGGGCAACGTCTGATACTATTTGCTCACCGAGATCAAAGCCCTCACGGTGGGCCATGATCGCCATGCCGTGATCGCCTAACGTGCCGCTCACAATGATCACATCACCCGGCTGAAGGCCGCAGTCACGCACCGGTTTTTCAGCCACACCCACACCTGCGGTGTTGATGGCAATACCATCTATCGCACCCCGCTCAAGCACTTTGGTGTCGCCTGTCACAATGGCTGCACCGCACTCGCCCAGGGCTGTATCCATCGACGCGACGATTTTTTCGAGGATTTCAATGTCAAACCCTTCTTCGATGATCATCGCACAGGAGAGGGCCACCGGCCGTGCACCCATCATCGCCAGATCGTTTACGGTGCCGGACACCGCAATTCTCCCGATATCGCCACCGGGAAAAAAGAGTGGTTTTACGACATGGCTGTCTGTGGTAAATACCAGATTGGTGTCCCCAAGGGGAATCACCGCACCATCGTCGAGTGCCTCCAGCCCGATACCGCCTGCGTTATTATGGGTATACTTTGTTAGCGTCTCACCAAGCAGTTCAGAAAAGACTGCGCCGCCGGCGCCATGCATCAAATTGACTTTCATTCGTCATCAACTTCTATCTCAATATTTGTCACAGATATTTCACGTCCTGAAACAATCTTCGGAAGTTTTCCACAATTCGGACAGACATACCGTTCATTGCCTTCATATCCGCATGAACAGGCAGTCTTCACCGGAATATTCCGATATTCAAGCACTGCGCCCTGAAACAGTTCATCCTCCTCAGAGAGGGCAGAAAACAGAAATTCGACCTGTTCCGGGTTGATCATACTCATCTCGCCAAAATCAGCTGAGATCTTACGTACCCTGGTTGCGGCATTCTCGGTGGCGGCACGGCGTGCCGTTGCATATATGTCATATGCAACCGTGTACTCGTGCATTATTCCTCCATTGCCGCATACACTTCTTCAAAAACCTTGAGCGTCTTCAGTGCCTCTTCCCTGCTCAGTTTCTGGATTGCAAATCCAACATGGACAAGGACATACTCGCCAACTTCAACATCAACAAGGTCAATACGGACTTCCTGTTTCAGGTCGCCGTAGTCAACAACCCCAATGTTGCCGTCTTTGATTTCGAGCACTTCAGCCGGTATTGCTATGCACATATGTTCTCCTCCTGAACACACCGGTAGTGTGATATGAAAAATGATTATTGAGCGCCGGGAAGGAGATTTGAACTCCTGAGGTGAAACACCAGTGGCTTTCAAGGCCACCGCCTTTCCGGGCTAGACTATCCCGGCCCATATAATAATCAGTGCTCCGGGTTAAAAAATGGTGTTATTTGCGAATCCCTGCGCATCCGATGACAAGCAGTGCAAAGATCAGCATCACGAGCGGAAATGGCGACTCGGTGGGCTCAGAAACAGGAATTACATCACCAAAATAGGATGCGGCAGCCGGGCCACTGGCAACAGATTTCGCATTTTCCACAGTGACGGTGACTGTGCCTTCATCACCGGCACGCACAGGCTCAACCTTCAGGTAGAGCATGCCCCCCGGAGAGGTCACGGTGAACACCTCCGGTGCAGTGCTGCCGGTATCGTCGATTCGCGTGGCAGATGCTGTTCCGTCCGTGTGATATATGCGCCAGTCAGTGCCAGTGGACGTGGTGACCTCCACTCTGCCCGGCAGGGTATCGACAATAAAGTAGGCCGGTGCGTCCCGTGTCGCGGTGGCAGACGCTGAAACAGTCTGACCAGGGGCAGGGGCCGTCGGTGTGGGCGTGGACTCTGCAGACGTGCCGGGGTCTTCCAGGGTGAAACTCACACAGGTAATAAACCGGGCCTCATTATTCCTGAAGTCAGAAAATTCAGTGTAATACCGGCCGGGCCCGGGGACGGGCACATCCTTGGAGAAGTATCCGTCTGCATCGGTCCGGATGTAGAGCGGCCCGTATATGACCGTGCCACGACTGTCTGTCACTTCAATCTGCAGGCCGGCTGGCCCGATGTCAGGGGCACGACCATAGATGGACAGTGTGTCCCGTGATGTCTGGGTGGAAGGAGAGAGAATGGTAATCTCACCGGATCTGTCAATGACCTTAAACATCGTTGTCCGGTCCGACCCTGAACTGAGGGGATAGTCCATAACATCCTCAACAATTTCAAACTTGTAGGTCCCCTCTTCCAGTGAGAGTGTCTGGAGCTGAATGGACCAGGTGCCGTCCTGCTGTATGACAAGGGCCTGCGATGTCAGTTCACGTGACATGGGCTGAACTTCATACAACTGTATCCAGGTGCTGTATCCGGGAGGAAGGGTGCTTGTCCCCCCGATGGTGACAATGTCGCCGCGATAGACCTCATCCGGGCATGAACACTTGATTTCATAGGCTGACGCCGCCCCCGAACAGAGAAGAATAAGTCCGAGCAGGCATGCCACCTTTTTCATATTCAGATACCAAATCATTGTACACTAATGATATCAGACGCAATACTAAAACCTCTCGCATGCTGGACAGGGACAGACCTGTATCAGAATGAAGAGACTCCCTGCCTGACTGTCATCTTCCGTAGCGGAGGGTGCAGCTGGAACCAGTGCCTGATGTGCGGCTACCGGTTTGAACGCTCCCACAGCAGGAACCGTGATGAGATCCTCGCAGAACTCCGCGGCCAGCTGCGCTGGGTGGCAGAGAATTACCCGTCTGACTCCTATGCAATGGTGAAGATATTCACGTCAGGCTCATTTTTTGACCCGCAGGAAGTCCCCCCGGCATTTCTGGATGACGTGGCGGCACTCTTTGCCGGCAAGGTTGTCATCGCCGAGACACGAACGGAATATGTGGCAGAGGACGCGCTCACCTCCTTCCGGGAGGCACTGGAGGCAGGCGGGGATGCCGCACTCTATGTGGCGATGGGTCTTGAGACCACCAATGACTACATCAGGGAGAAATGCATCCACAAAGGACTCACCTTTGACGATTTTAAGGACGCTGTAGAGACGGCCCGACGGGCAGATGTCGGTGTCAAGACCTACCTGATGATGAAACCGCCGTATCTCACCGAACGTGAGGCTCTCAGTGACATGAAACAGTCCATCCGTGAGGCCATCCCATACTCTGATATCATCTCCATGAACCTCTGCACCATCCAGAAACGCACCGAAGTGGAGCAGTACTGGAGACAGGGGTCGTACCGCCCGCCCTATCTCTGGAGTGCACTCGATGCACTGCTCTCCACAGACCACTACGTGCAGTGCGACCCGGTCGGCGGAGGCAAACGGCGGGGGCCGCACAACTGTGGCGAATGTGATTACGAGATTGTGGATGCCATCAATGAGTATAACCGTACGGGCAACAAGATTCACCTGAAGCGGTGTGTGGATGCCGGGTGTGCCTGTGTGGAAGAATGGAGATATGTACTGGAGAATGAAGAACCCTGGTGCATGCCGCTGACAAAATAATCATTCACAATACCGGGATTTTTCCACCCGTATGTAAAGAACAGAGGGGGGCCATCCCCCAAAGAAAATATAATATTTTTATTTTTGAAGATACTTTGCCAGCATCGGCAGGAATGTGCCGGCATCACTGACAACCCCAATGGCCTGCATCGTCCCGCGGTCCATCAGTTTTGTCACCGACGCGGGATTGATGTCCACGCAGATGGTCTTCACGTATGACGGCAGGCAGTTGCCGACGGCAACTGAATGGAGCAGAGTGCCTATCATGATGACCATGTCAAGGTCTCTGAGATATTCACGCATGCGGTCCTGTGCCACCATCACGTCTGTTATTACATCCGGAAGGGGGCCGTCATCGCGTATGGAGCCTGCGAGGACAAACGGCACATCGTTTTTGATGCATTCGTACATGATGCCCTTTTTAATCACACCCTGTTCCACCGCAGCACGTATAGAACCTGCCCTAATGATCTCACTGATGGCATAGATATGGTTTTTATGCCCGCCCGCAGCCAGCGTCCCGGTATCAAGGTTCATCCCGAGGGAGGTGCCAAAGAGATCGTACTCAATATCATGGGTGGCAAGGGCATTCCCGGCAAAGAGTACGTCTACATACCCCTCCCGGATGATCTCTGCCAGTGCCGGGGCACCACGGGTATGGATGATGGCAGGGCCGCCGACGATGCCAATCTTCCCGCCCCGGGCTTTCATGTCCTTCATCTCCTGAGCGATCTGCGATATGACCGTCTCACTGGGCCGTTCAGAGGAGACGGTGCCATGCATAAACTCAAATGTACTGACCTTACGCGGCCGCTCGGGGGGTTCGACACGAACACCTGTTTCACCCATGACAACCCGGTCGCCTTTACGGAGTTTGGACATCGGCGTACAGAGTGCCCGTTTCTCTGCAGGAACGACGACAATCAGACAGTCCATCTCGATTGCCTCCACACGCAGCCATTCATCCTCGTATTTCACCATCGTCGGGTGATTGGTCGTGGAATAGAATCCCTTGGGAACGACACGGTCTGCCTCAGCTTCAGCAAGTGCCACATCCTCAACGACCGGAGGCCGGGCGCCGAGGCGGTGAAGAACGCTCAGGATCTCTAAAAGCAGGGGTTCTTCGCCCGTACTGACCAGGATACGTGCATAGCTTTCATCCTGCTTTTTTTTCCCGATATCAAAGACAGTGATCTCGAAATTGCCCCCCATCTCCATGATGGCGTCAAAGACCCGGGTCATAATTCCGGAATCTATGATGTGCCCCTTCAGTTCAATCTCCCGAGAATATTCCATACAATACCTATTGGTAATTCTCATGATAAAAATGGCTTGATGCATCACACCCCCGGACCCGGGCGATCTATCCGTTAGCGGGAGAGAAGAATCTGCTGCGCTGCTGCAATATCTGCCGGCGCATTGACATTCACGGCGAGACGGCGGGAGTCCATGAGGATGGTAGTCTCCTGTTGCTCCTCACCGTTTTTTGCACCGTTCAGGATATTAATCCCGCATGGCACGGCATCGGTTTCGTCTATTCTCTGTACATAGGCAGGGTCTGCCCCACGCATCCGGCAGAAGGCGGCAGGCACCCAGACAGAACAGGCGTCTGTTCCGGCCGCCAGATAGGTGTCCCACACTGCCGATATGATCTCAGGCGTCAGGCAGGGTATATCACTCACTGAGGTGAAGACCGGTTCTGTAATGTCAAGCATCGCAATGCATGCTGTTATGTCCTCCACATATCCCGCCCCTTCTGCCTGGAAGGTGGTAATGCCGTTTGCCCGGCACCAGTTTCCTGTCTGCGGCACATATGGTGAGAGAACCGCAACCGGTTCAATGCCTGCCGCAAGAAAGGCATCGGTGATGTATGCAATCATGGGGCGGTCGCAGATGCGCAGCAGCGGTTTCTCCCCCATATTCAGCCGCGTACCCCTGCCGCCTGCAACGATCAGGGCAAGCATGCATCCAGTGCCTCCAGCAGCATACAGTTCTCATCACGCGTGCGCACCGCGATACGCACATACTCAGGAAGACCGAATGAGGCACAGTCGCGGACCAGGATACCGTGGGAGAGGAGACGGGATTTCAGGTCTGATGCACGGACAGGAGCCTGGAAAAGCAGGAAGTTCACTGCAGACGGACAGACAGATATGCCACGCATCTCCAGTGCACCTGCAAGGAAAGCCCGTTCTTCAGCAATCTGTGTGCGTGATGCCTGCAGCTGGTATGCATTGTCGAGTGCCACATGCGCATAGCTCTCCGCATATGCATTCACGCTCCATGGGGGGCGTATGGCCTCAATTGCCGCCACGAGATCAGGACTGCCCACGCCCCAGCCAAACCGGATGCCGGGAACCGCAAAGGCCTTTGTGAGAGAACGGAGGACAAAGACATGTTCAGAACGTACGCCGGTGACACTTTCCGCAGGGTCTGCAAGGTCAATGAACGCCTCGTCGATAAAGAGCTGAGTCCCTGCATCCTCATGCTTCTGTATCTTTTCCAGCACAGCATTCTTTTGCAGAAGAGATCCGGTCGGGTTATTGGGATTACAGAAGAATTCTGCCACACAATCATCCTGCCGGACAACGGGGATTCCACCAGCGCACCTGACAGAAACAGCATATTCCCCAAAGGTATGGGGGGGGACCGTGACCTGATCACCCGGACTCAGGGCGGCAAGACAAAAAGAACGGATAATTTCCACCGACCCGTTCCCCACACAGATCTCATCAGGCCTGCGCTCCTCAATACGCGCAATATGTTCCTTCAGGGCGGCATACCGGTTGTCAGGATAGGAAGATACCGGTATCCCATCGGGATTCCAGGAAAAGGACGGCGGAAAAGGATTTAAATTTTCACTGAAGTCCAGAATGACCTCAGCACTGCTGCTCGATACCAGATGGGTTCTCCCGCCATGCTCTGTTTTTTCAATCCGCCGAAATCTCACATATATTCGTTTATTTTACAAATTATTGAACATTTGGGCATCTGCCGGAAACCGCAGATGAGGGCGCACCAATACGCAAAGGTTATATGACGTGGTTATAGATGTTAGATTGTCTGAAAAAAGTCTGTCATAAAGCAGCTTCATGTCAGACAAATAGATGGCACGGAGCTGCCAAATGTCAGACACCGGAGATTTACATGATGGAGCGTATCACGATTCGTTTACCCCGGCAACAGATTGCCATGCTCGAAAAACTTGTTGATGCCGGGGAGTTTCCAACCGTATCTGAAGCGGTGAGATACGCAGTGCGGGAACTCATTGAAAAGAAAGCGAACCGTGTTCTGAGAGACAGCGAACAGATCTCGTTTGAGGTTTAGGGGGGGAAAATACAATGGAGAGAATACTGTATGCCTGCTACGACGATAATTACCTGGAGGGAATTATCACAGGCGGTCTTCAGAATGCTGGGCGACTGATGCAGTCCATTGATAATCATTCCTACTCAGTTCCTCGCATGTACGAGAAAATTTATCAGACCCTGGAGGTTTAGGATGCAGACTATTATTAAGGAAGCTTTGAAGAACGCTGAACAGGAAAAGCAGGTGGCCCGCGGCGTCATCGGAGACGATGACTTAATCGGGAAACCCCGGATTGTCATTGTCGGGTGCGGCGGTGCCGGAAACAACACCATCAACCGACTGTATCATATGAAGGTTAGTGGTGCGGAGACCATCGCTGTTAACACAGATAAACAGCACCTTGAGATGATCCAGGCCGACAAGCGTGTTCTCGTCGGAAAGTCGCTCACCAAGGGCCTTGGCGCCGGCGGATTCCCGGATATCGGCAAGCGTGCCGCAGAGATGGCCCGCACCACCCTTGAGGGTCTTCTCGCCGATGCAGATCTCTGCTTCGCCACAGCAGGCATGGGAGGCGGAACCGGTACCGGTGTCGCACCGGTCGTCGCACAGATTGCAAAAGAACAGGGCGCCATCGTCGTTGCAATGGTGAGTTATCCCTTCCAGGTGGAGAAGGCCCGCCTCCTCAGGGCAGAGGAAGGGCTGGAGGCACTTGCAAACGCAGCTGACTCCGTCATTGTTCTTGACAACAACCGGCTCATGAGCTTTGTGCCAAACCTGCCCCTCGGACAGGCGTTCTCAGTCATGGACCAGCTCATCGCAGAGACGGTCAAAGGCATATCAGAGACCATCACCGAACCATCCCTCATCAACATCGATTACGCAGACGTCCGTGCCATCATGAGCAAGGGCGGTGTTGCAGTCATGCTTGTCGGAGAGAGCAAACAGCAGAACAAGGCAGAGAGCGTCGTTCATGAATGCCTGAACCACCCGCTCCTCGACATTGACTACCGCGGCGCAACCGGCAGCCTCATCCACATCACCGGCGGCAGTGACCTGACACTCTCTGATGCCGAAGAGATTGCAAGTTCACTCACCTACGAACTGGATGCACATGCAGATGTCATCTGGGGAGCACGCGTCAAGAAGGAATACGAGGGCAAAGTACGTGTCATGGCCATCATGACCGGCGTGAAGAGCGCACAGATCCTCGGGCAGAGCTATGACATTTCAAACTCAGCTTCAGCACCTATGACCCGGTCAGTCGGACGTGGGGATGTTTCCGGCCTGATGCGATCCTCCGGGCGTCAGGTGGCCCATGAACAGACCAGCGGCGGACTGATTGACTTCATCCGCTGATTAAAACTAACAATTCCAACTCATCATTACCCGTCATTCGCCAAACCAAACCAAAAAATCACCCCCACTCCCAAAAATCGTCCCCGCACGATACAATAGGGAAAAACACTCCTCCCTGCATGCGGGGAGGCAACCCATTTTGTTAATTTATCCATTTTACAACCGAACAGAGGGTTGTGTTACGAAACATTAATATGCGGCAACTATGCAATATTAAAGAACTACAGTGAACCCTTCACTGGCCCCGGGAATGCCTGCCCGCATGGACAGGCCGTACAGGAGTTGAACATCATGAACAGCCATATGAACAAAGTCGGTTCTCCGGATTTCGTAAGAACTCTTTTGAAATGGTTATCATCAGGAGTTTATCCTGTACATATGTTTCCTGCGGATCAACTGAAGATGAATTGTTGTGCCATAAATACAAAAGGTAAGGTAGGGCATGTTGACTGAACTTATTGACAAAAGAAAGAATATGCTGACAGATTCTGAACAGCACAAAGACAACAGAAATGAACTGAACGCTCTTGCAAGCACCTGTGCACGTGAGCGCAACCAGCTTAACGGGCAGACGCGTGAATTTGTTGACGAAGCACAGAAGCACAAGGAGCTTCGTGACGAGAACAACAAAGCAGTGCAGTCCATAAAAGTTGAGCGCAACCAGCTCAATGAGAAGGCAAATGCACTCTTTGAGGAGATTGATGAATACAAAAAAGAGCATGGCGCCATCAATAACTCCCGCGGGATAAAGGACGTTCAGAAGAGAATCGATAAGCTCGAGATGGACCAGCAGACCCGCGTCATGAATACTGACAAGGAGCGGGAACTCATTGATCAGATCAAACAGCTCAGACTCCAGATCAAAGAGCAGGAAGAGGAGATCGAGCAGAACAAGGAAGTTCACACCAAGCTCCAGGAAGCACGGGAATTCCGCCGGGCAGCATCAGAGTTTCATGCAACCGTTACCGAGAAGGCAGAACTTGCCCAGCAGCACCACGACCTGATGGTCGAATGCTACCGGAATGCCGACAAGTCACGCGAAGCCGCGGACGAAGGACACCGGAAATTTGTTGAGGCACAGGAGGCTGCAGATGCTGAGCACAACCAGTTTATTGCATGCCAGAAGGAACTCCGTGACTACGATAAAGTGATCGGCGGAATCCGCAAGAAGGGTAAGAAGACAAGGGTCAACAAGGAACAGAAAGCGGTCAGAGAGGAAGCAGAACTGGTCTTCCAGCAGTTCCGGGCCGGCGAAAAACTTACTACAGACGACATTCTGCTTCTGCAGCGTGCAAGACTCATATAATCTTTTTTTATCAGTCCTTTCATCAGACTTTTATAGAAGCGAATTGACTTCTATGTATATATGTCAGGTGACCGGATGCTCATTCTCTGTGTTGACAGGGATGATGATATCGGCTTTAAGGCTGGGATCCAGAGCCCGGTTACGGGGAGGGACGAATGTCTTGATGCCGCCACCCGTCTGGGTCTTGAGGATCCGGAAGATTCTGACGTCAATGCAATTTTTCAGGGAATAAAAATATACGATGAGCGCCTTGAGAAGGGGGACGATGTCCGCATCGCAGTGATTGCAGGCAATCATTACAATTCGATTGACGGCGACCGGAAGATAGCAGAAGACCTGAGGAAGATAGTCTGGGATCTGGAGGTAACTGAGTGTATTCTTGTAACAGACGGTGCAGAGGATGAATTTATTCTGCCTGTGATCCAGTCACATGTATCGGTCTCAAGCGTCCAGCGCGTCATTGTCAACCAGATGCCAAACCTTGAGGGCACCTACTATATCATCAAAAAGATCCTTGACGACCCGAAGCATGCACAGTCCATCCTGATGCCTGTCGGGCTCGTGATGCTCATTTTCGCCATCGGCAGTCTCCTCGGGACGACAGAGCTGGCAATATTTATCGTGGTCGGTGTGCTTGGTGTGTTCCTGCTCTTTAAGGGACTGGGTATTGATGAATACTTCAGTTTAGCCCTGCGTGGGTTGAAGGAATCGTTTATCGGCGGCAGAATATCGTTTGTATGTTACATCGCCTCAATATTCATCGGCCTCCTGGGGATTGTCATGGGACTCTCAAGTTTCCTCACATGGTATACTCCTGATGCGGGAGTGCTCTTTTATCTGCTCACCTTCATCTACGGTTCCGTCGGCTACATCGTCGCTGCCATCCTGATTGCCCTTCTCGGCAAGATCATCGATGTGATACAGAATGAACCGAAGATGCTGCCGCGTACAATCACACTGCCGTTCTTTGTAACGGGTCTCGGGCTCATTGCCTATGGAGCATCCGTCTATGTCATCTCCCTCCCCACTATCGAGGGCTTTCCGATTGACGGTGTGGACGGTTTACGCATCATGATGCTCACCACCATTGCAGGCCTGATACTGGCGTTCATCGGCTTCTACATCCAGAAGGTGCTGCAGAAGGTCGAGAAGTACGCACCGGAAGTGAAAGAAAAGAGCAGCAAACGGTTTTCACGGCATTAATCCATTATTTTGCAGGCCGTACATCCGGGTATCTTCTGCCCACATGCCTGCCTGAAAAGCAGTATTATGCAGTCCCCCTCGTTACTGCATTTTTCAAAAAAGTGGTGTGCCATATGCCGGAGAAAAAGACTGCAGGCAAACGTTCTCTTCATGGCGACGCATGACCGCACCACAAATAAATCAGCCCTGCCCGCGCTAAGCACAGACAGATAGTGGGAGGGAAGTGTTCTTACGGGAAAAAAGGTTCACAGGCACATGAAATGCCGTCTGCCGTGGTTGTGTCAACCACCCACGGCTAAAGTCGTGATTATGCCTGACCCGCTGTCCCGAAGTAGCCCATCCCCGGAAGCGAAGAGGTCTGATTATAACTGCGGTTCACCTGAGGGGAGATGACAGTCACCTCGGGCATTTCAATCCCAAACGTATGGGCAGGGAACCAGTATGACCCTTCCCCATAGTCCTGGGAGACACTGCTGACGACAATTGTCGCGTGATCCATATCAATCGTCCGGTAGCGCGCATCCGGGTACCCTGTAATAGCACCCAGTTTGCGTTTCAGATCGGACTTCCCCAGAAGATGGACAAGGAGCACAATGCCCTCATCTATTGAATAATTGAGGTCGATCACCGCATCCTCGTCATTCAGGTGTATGGTGCAGCCCTCTACCGTGATGTAGCTGTACTGGTTCGGGTCTGCGGCCCCTGCCGGTATGATCATTGCAAGGAGCAGAAGAGCGCAACATATCACCGGCAGCAGTTTCATACTACACTGTCTGTCAGAGATGATTATAGCCTTTATGGTCGCGGAAAAAAGAAGAGATGATTTATTTCTGTGCAAGCAGGATCTCAATGCTTGAGACATTGGTCTGTCCGCTTTCAGTGTCGATTACTTCAGTGGATGTGACGATCTCTTTTTTTGTGACATCCTGGAGAAACCGGTTCAGTGAAATTTCTGCAGTATCAACGGCCCGCGATATGGCCTTCCCCCGTGCCTTTATCGAGACCTCCTCCGCACCGTTGTTAAACTGGGTAATGACTGCCAGTACATAGTTCATCACTGGTTTGTTTCCGACGAATACTGTGTTATCCTTAATCATTTGCTGTTCACCTCATACGTACTTCTTTGAGACGATGAGTTCTGCATTAAGCACAGAGGCACCGGCTGCACCCCGGATGGTATTGTGTCCCATCGCCACATACCGCAGACCCTCACGCATTCTTCCGACAGAGACCGTCATCCCCCCGCCGCGATTCCTGTCCAGCCGCGGCTGCGGCCGGTTGGGTTCGTCGGCATAATGAACAGACTCTGCCGGAAGGTGGGGAAGCCCCGATATGGGCGGAGTGTAAGCCCTGTAGGCTTCAATGACATCTGCCACCGGTGCTTTGGTGTCTGCCCAGATCGCCATGGTGTGCCCGTCAATGACCGGCACACGGTGGCAGCTCGCAGATACCCGGAATGGTGCATTCTGAACTTCTGCCCCATCGAATGACCCCATGATCTTCAGTGGCTCACGCTCCATCTTCTCCTCCTCCGACCCGATGTATGGGACAACATTGTCATAAATTTCCATGGCGGGAATCCCCTGAAATCCAGCGCCTGAAATCGCCTGCATGGTTGCCACCGTGAGGTTTGAGAACCCAAACGGCATGAGCGGAGCAAGAGAGAGGCAGAGCACAATGGTTGAACAGTTTGGATTGGCAACAATGAAGCCGTCAGTGCCCTTGTCACGCTGCACGTCAATGAGCCCGAGATGATCGGGATTTACCTCAGGCACGACAAGAGGTACATTACGGTCCATCCGGTGAGAAGATGCATTACTGCAGACACCGACACCCGCAGCAGCAATATCTGTTTCAAGAGTGGTTGCAATATCTGCGGGAAGCGCAGAGAATACCAGATCCAGGTCTGACACTGCCGACACCGTCGTTGGTTCCACAACAAGGCTCCCAATCTCTTCCGGGAACGGGACATCAAGACGCCAGTTAACAACGTCCTGATACCGTTTCCCCGCACTGCGATCAGACGCAGTCAGAGTTGTGAGCCTGAACCACGGGTGGTTGGCAAGAAGTTCTACAAACCTCTGCCCAACCGCACCCGTAGCTCCGAGCACACCTACATTAATCATAGATATTTTATATTATAGCTGAAGGGGGTATAAAAGGTTTGGTTCACTCCATGCGGATGGCTTCAGCCGGGCATTCATCCACACAGGATTCACAGTCAATACAGAGATCAGCGTCAACTACTGCGATACCGTCCTGCATCTCAATCGCTGCTGCGGGGCAGATGTCAACACACGCTTCACAGCCGGTACATTTATCTTTATCAACTACTGCTACCATGGGTAATCCTCTTTATCCTCGTTATCAGAAAAGCCATAAAAAAGGTTCGATTGGGTCTGGATGTATCAGAGACCGAGGACGTCGTCCATCGAGTAGATGCCGGGCGTTTTTCCGGTGACAAAACGGGCCGCACGGATGACGCCATGGGCAAAGACCGCCCGATCATAGGCACGGTGGGAAAGCTCGATAGTCTCGTTGTTTGCTGCAAAAAGAACCGTATGGTCGCCGACAATATCTCCGCCGCGAATGACGTGCACCCCGATCTCATCCTTTCGCTCGGTCATCCCCTCTCTGCCATAGAGGCATTCCGTCCTGCCGGTCTCCTCACCGATAATCTCAAGAATGGTCCGCGCGGTCCCGGACGGCGCATCCTTCTTGTAGCGGTGATGGGCTTCAATGACCTCGATGTCATAGTCCCCCAGGCGCTGTGCCGCCTCACGGACAAGTCTCCAGAAGATGTTCATGCCGACACTGTAGTTGCTGGAGATGACCGCAGGGACACTGCCAGCGATGGCTTCGTCGATCTTCGAACGCTGTTCAGGGGTGAAACCGGTGGTGCCGACCACAAGCGCTGTGCCCGCCTCTGCACCTGCGATGATATTTTCAACCGCTGCGTGGGCGATCGTGAAATCGATGAGGACGTCAGGTTTCATCTCCTGCAAAAAGGTGCGGATTTCTGTTGACGGGTACACGGGTTGCCCCAGGAGGCTGCCATCCCTGATGTCCACGCCGCCGACAAACGTCAGGCCGTCTGCCTCATTGATGAGGTGTGCAATCGTCGTGCCCATGCGCCCGAGGGCCCCGCATATGGCTATTTTAGTCATAACGGGACAACACCTCCTTTAACTCTGCCTCTGCAGCGTCTGTCATGGAGTCAAGCGGCAGGCGCAGGGGTCCTGCGGCCATGCCCCGCATGCCGACGGCCCGCTTGACGGGAATGGGGTTGGTGTCGATGAAGAGGGCACGCATCAGAGGGGACAGTTCGTAATGCATATCCCGTGCACCGGCATAGTCGCCCGCACGGAAGCGCTCATAGAGGGCGACAAACCGCGCGGGTTCAACGTTCGCCGTAACCGTAATCACACCGGCGCCGCCCAGTGCGAGCACGGGCAGGGTCATTGCATCATCGCCGGAGAAGACCGAGAAGTCCTTGTCACGGGTCCCTTCGATGATCTCTGATATCTGGTTGATGTCGCCGCTCGCCTCTTTGACACCGACGATGCCCGGGTGGGCGGCCAGTTCGGTGATCAGGTCAGGCGTCAGGTTCTGGCCAGTACGGGAAGGCACATTGTATATGATGACCGGGACGCCAATATCTGCGATTCTGGTATAATGCTTAATAAGACCGGAACGGTTCGGTTTATTGTAATACGGAGAAAGAACAAGCACCGCATCCGCGCCCTGATCTGATGCGGATTTGGTAAATCGCAGGGCTTCGGCGGTATTATTTGAACCAGTACCGGCAACGACCGGCACCCTGCCATTGACGGCATCAATTGTCTCTCCAATGACAATCTCATGCTCTTCAAATGTCAGTGTTGCTGACTCACCGGTTGAACCACAGGGCACAACCCCGTGCACTCCGTTTTCAATCAGATACTCAATGTTGGCGCGAAGACCCAAAAGATTCAGGCCCGCGTCAGCGGTATCTTCGAACGGAGTGATAAGTGCAGGATAAACGCCCTCAAACATAAAAGGATTATATTTCTTTCCTTCTATTTACCTTTCTCGTGATATAGCCTGCCACACGGTTTCTGATGCGTTTGCTGTCGATAATTGCCACTTCAGAAACGGCACACTTGTTTTCATCAAAATTTCCGGTGAACCGGCTGCCGTGCTTTACGATCAATTCCTGGGCCAGTGATTTAATGTACGTTGGTTTGACTCCCATTCAGATGCTCCTGTGAACTACCACAAAGCCAAAGACTTAGTGGCTTCCTGCTTCATTCTCCGGAGTATTCTCCATTAGTCCACAGGCCCTTCCCCTCGTTCCGAAGGTGAAATGATTACTTGGATCTCGTAATCAGGTTCCCTCTTATTAGTATTACAAATACTTAATTTATGCCCATGAAAGCAAACGTTTACATCCCCCTGACTAAAGACCAGGGGGATTTACGCACTTTCTTTGCGGCCAATGCAACCCGAGAGCATAATAATATTGCGTGCCGGCACCGGGGAGGGCATAGCCCATGCTGATGCCCCCGTCCGGGATCAATCGCGGATCGGCCTTCCTTATGATGAGGGCTGCCTCGCACAGGGCTGCGGCCACCTCTTTGCGGGTCTGCATACAGAACATATCGGTTTTTCAGATTGTTTAAGGAGATTGCAGGGGATGAATAGACATTTACGTCACGACAGAGAATATACTCAGATGAAACCCGTCGTCCTTGACAGTGTAACAGCCATCACAAGCCTCATTGTGCTGATTGCAGCTGTTGTTCTGCTGCCCGTTCTGCTTCCGGCACCATATGCATATATTGCAGCAATCGTCCTCTTCATCGCCTGCATAAGCACCGGCGGACATTACATCGGACGGCAGACCATTTAGGCCTTCTTTCCCGGTATTTTCTTGAGGTATTTGTAATAACTCAGCGGATGCGCGATTTTTTTACAGTATTTATCCGGATTGACGCAGAGACCGTAGGTCTTCAGCATCGCACAACCCGGTGGCGCATACTCTGTTCCGCCTGACCCGGATATATGCTCCACCTGGTACATCGTGCGCTGTATGTCAAAGTCAGGCGCCCGGGCAAATACCTCGACAATCGCGGTCTCATCCAGACCGATGACATGCAGGAATGCCGTCAGAGTAAAGCGTGCGGTATGCGGTATATTGGTGCCGTCCGTGACAGCAGCAATGATGGCACGAATGCAGGGCGGAAAACAGCCTTCATCCACCTTGCCATACTGTTCGAGGATCTGCTCCTGGTAGACATGGGATACATCCTCTGCATACGTGCGGAGGCGGACGGCAACGGGACCGGGGACGGCAAGCGGCAGCGGCGAGCGTATGTCCTGGCGGATCTGCTCCCTGAGGATGGACACATAATCGTCCGGTGTGCATACGACCCGGCCGTGCGAGACATCCCGGTTGACGAGGCGCCAGCGGGGTTCGCGCATACGCGAGACAAGACTGACATACTGTTTGACACTCATGTCGGGCGCCGTGATGTCAATTTTTACTGCTGTCGCAATATACGCAGTTACCTCCGGATCTTCTGCCTTCAGAAAATAGGCGGAACGCTCCGCTTCATACCGGGCGAGTTTGTCCAGCACTGACGTGTCGTCCATGCAGGAGACAAGCAGTCGTGCGATGGCATAGGAGTATATTTCGTCATCGGGATGTGTGATCGCCGTGTTGACGTCATCAAAGGCAGGCGGGCGCAGTGAAGCCTTCACGCGGTCTGCTGCCAGCTTCACCAGATCTTCCCCTTTGCCGGAATCTCTGCAGACAAGGGAGTCAATCGGTATGCCGGAGCTCTGGACGTATGCCTTTGCTTCTTTTAAAAATGGATATTTTGCAAGGTCTCGGATATCGAGCCTTCGCATCAATCCGCCTCAATGCGCGGGGCAAGGAGGAAATCAACATGCCCGTGACCGTCTGCAAAGTCAAAGGACACCCTGACCGGGTGGTCGTTTCCAATCTGCACATCCACCTCGGCTGTACGGGCCATCACCTTGCCGATGTCACGCAGGTAGTCCAGAGAGAAGAGTGAGCGTACGTCTGTGGCTTCGAGTGATATGAGCTCGTCTGCGCCGCGCTCAATCCGGATATGATCAGAGTCCCCTTCTGCTTCCATGAAGAATGTACCGGTGGCTGCGTCCACACCCAGTGCAATCTTGTCGGATATGACCGAGGCTGCCTTGATGCCGTCGTTGATCAGCGCACCGGAGATCCGGATCTTTGCCGGCAGTTCAATGGTCGGCGGCTGGGGATCTTTTCTTAAGGTATTGACATCAAGAAGGGTGACCGAGTACTGGTAGCCGGAGAAGACCATCTCCATCTTATGCCCGTCTTCCGGGAGTTCAAGGGACAATACATCCCCTTTTCCCATCATCCCGATGACATTCTTCATCTTTGTGATATCAATGCCCAGCTCACACTCTGTCGCAACAAAGGACGAGAATGCCTCACGGCTGAGGGCGAGTGAGATCATCGCGACATTTGCCGTGTCTACTGCGCGTGTCTTTAGTCCGTCTTCTCCGACATGCATGCGGCACTCGGTGACAAGAGCTGCAATGACGTCTATTGTTTCCCTGAAGGTATCTGTATCAATGGCTGCTTTTAACATTATTTTACCCCTTTACAAAGTCTATTATAAGTTATACCGGCATAATTTTTATTAATATGTAGGTTTTTGCGTGATATAAACATCATGCAGAGGATTTTAGATTATGGGTTCACAGTGGGGAAGAGACGGATATTACCGAAAGGCGCGTACGGAGGGTTATCGATCCCGTGCGGCCTACAAGCTTTTAGACATACAGAAACGGTTCCAGGTCATTCGCAGGGATGATGTTGTAATAGACCTCGGGTGCGCCCCGGGGAGCTGGCTGCAGGTGCTCCGCGGGCTCACCGATGAGCAGGTGATCGGTATTGATTTAAACCCGGTGCCACCGGTTGAGGGCGCCGTTATACTTACAGGTGACTTCACCACGGAGTATATACGCGAAAAGGTCGGGGCAATGATCACTGAGGTCAATGTCATCGTCTGTGATGCGGCACCGAATTTCTCCGGGAACAAGAGCTTTGATCAGGCCCGTTCGGTCGGACTCTCTGAGGAGGCCTGTGATTTTGCCGTGGATTTCCTGAAACCCGGCGGCAATTTTGTGGTAAAGACCTTCCACGGCGACATGTTTCATCTGATTCTCGATAAAATGCGCCGGAATTTCTATGGCGTGAAGGTATACCGTTCAGAGGCAGCTCGAAAAGGAAGCACTGAAGTATACATAATCGGAAAGAAATTCAAAGGGCGACGGAATGATTCTGAAGGATAACTACGGAAGAACGGTCACAAACCTGCGCATTTCACTTACGCCGAGATGTAATCTGAACTGCATCTACTGCCACGCGGAAGGCGAGGTGGCACCCAAATCCCTGATGTCGGCAGAAGACATCGGGGAAATAATGCGTGTCGCAAAGCATTTTGATATGCGCAGCATCAAGTTCACCGGCGGGGAGCCGCTGATGAGAACAGATCTGGTCGATATTGTCTCGATGGTGCCTGAGGGCATGGAGTCATCCATGACCACGAACGGCACGATTCTTGAGTCAGTGGCACAGGATCTCAAGGATGCCGGACTCTCACGGGTGAATATCAGTCTGGATTCACTGCGGCATGAGCGCTATAAATCAATTGCCGGGAAGGACTGCCTGTCGGATGTGCTTGTCGGGATTGACGCGGCGATTGAGGCGGGGCTGACGCCGGTGAAGCTGAATGTGGTCCTGATGAAGGGCATCAATGACGATGAGATTGCAGATTTCATTGAGTTTGCCCGCAGCCGTGACCACCTGATTTTACAGTTCATCGAACTGATGGACGAGTTCAGGGACTGCCCCTACCATATGGAGCTGATCAGTCTTGAGGAGGAGCTGCAGCGCATCGCAAAGACGGTGGTCACCCGGCGGATGCACCACCGGAAGAAGTACCTGCTGGACGGGGCGGAGATTGAAATAGTCCGGCCAATGCACAACACCGAATTCTGCGCCTTCTGCAACCGCCTGCGGGTGACATCGGACGGATTTTTGAAGCCCTGCCTGATGCGCCATGACAATCATGTCAATATCCGCGGACTCAGGGGTGCGGCACTGGAAGATGCGTTCAGAGAGACAGTGATGCTTCGTCAGCCGTACTACTGCTGATACCTTCCAAATACTTATTTCAGGTGTGGCACCACCTGATACTATGCTTGAAACGAACGAATATACTCCGGTTCTTAAAAAACTCTATGAGAAATCACTGATTCTGCAGTCACCAAACGAGTTTGAACCCGTATTCTGGTTTTATTTTAAGGACGCCATTGCCCACCTTGACTTTACGCTCTGTATCCAGGGATACAATATCCAGTCCATGAGAAATATCATGAATATGGAGTACATGAAGTGGCGCATCGGTGAGGAGAAGAAGGACGGCCGTGACCGGTTCCCTGCCTTCATCAACTGGCTGAAGGCAAACCACCGCGAGACCTTTGATGCACTGCCCACCCTCTGGCGGGAAATTTATGACACAGAGAGTCCGGCCTCCTACCGCTCCTTCCGGATTGCCATGGACCCGGCAGCGCTCAAGCCCCTGCCCGTCCAGTTCTTTACCACATGTATTGACGAGTTCTTTGACAAGGGATTTTTAAAGAGCCTGTATGCGGATGCCTCTCTCGGCAGGTTATATCAGGAATTTATTGGGAAGTCAACTACCCAAGACTAAAGTCGTGGGCTTCCTGCCTGCTTTCTTCGTGATATGAATCTCATCGTCGGGACCGGCTCATCACGAGGGTTGACCCATCAGGGAATTGTCTGGCCGGATGCCGCAACAATCCCCATACAAACAATTACTCATCATTTTTTCCCGGAACATACCCCTCCATTCATTTATATATGATAAATCGCAAGACTGTAGTATTCAATCAAGAGGCAAAGGACCGGATACACCATGATTCAGTTTAGAATATTGCTTGAAAAGGATGAGGATGGATGGTTTACTGCAACTGTCCCTTCCCTTCCGGGATGTATCTCTCAGGGGAGAACAGAAGAAGAGGCAAAGAAAAACATCGCAGAAGCAATCGAACTGCACCTGAAATCCCCCCCGGAATTCCCACCAGCGACTTCTTTCTGCAGCTCTTCACGCATCAATTTTCCCCGTTAATTTTTACGCCGGATTGTGTGAAAATCCAACACTGGAACAGGAGGGGGGCACCCCCTCCCTTGCTGTTCATGAATACGAACAACCCTGTGATCGCACATTGTGATGATCAAAGAAACCATGGAATCGCCAAAGTTTCAATTTGTTACACAAATCGATCCCTGAACACACAAATTCCACCAGTCTCCAAACAAATAAAGTGAAAAGGCAAGGGAAAGGACAGGCAGGCATCCCCCCTGCTCAAAGTTGTCAGGCATAATCCTACCCTGAGTACAGAGGGGGAATTTATCCCGAAGTACAGTAGAGTTATGTATTGAGGAGAGGGAGAGATGATGGATGTCGCACAGGTCTGTTCAGACCTTGTACAGATTAATACAGAAAACCCGCCGGGACGAACGGATGAGGCGGTGGAGTATGTCGCAGGCATGCTCGATAGTATGGGGTATCGCCCCCGCATTTCTAAAAATCCGGGCGGGCACTGGAATGTCTGTGCCGGTCCGCGCGACTGCAAACTGCTCTTCTGCGGCCACCTGGATGTGGTGCCCGCAGGTGAGGAGGGCTGGACGCATGACCCTTTCTCCGGAACAATTGAGGACGGCTTCGTCTGGGGCCGCGGCTCGACGGATATGAAGGGCGGGTGTGCAGCGATTCTTGCAGCACTGGAGGAGGCGCTGGATGGTCGGAGCAGATCAGATCAACCGGAGATGTGTGGTGCGGTGTCTGTGGCCTTTGTCTGTGACGAGGAGACGGGCCGGGTGGACGGTGTACAGCACCTGCTGCGGGAACGGGAAATTATGCCGTGCGACTGCCTGATTGCAGAGCCGACGCCCTGCCTGAACCCGGCTGTGGGCCAGAAGGGGCTGTGCCGCTTCCGGGCGACCTTCCGGGGCACGCCGGGGCACGGCTCGCTCTATCCGTTTGCAGGTGAGAATGCCATTGTGCAGGCGTCCGGTTTTATCCAGCGTATCATGAGCGTTACTGAACATGAGTATGCCCCGGAGGGGATGGTTCAGTCGCTTGTCGCAAACTCTGAGGAGGCGATTGCGGCCATCTTCCCGGACGCCGACGTGGCCCGCCTTTTGACCCGCATCACCTGCAACCCGGGGCTGATCACCGGCGGCGAGGGGACCAATATCGTGGCCGAGGAGTGCACGGTCGCGCTTGACATGCGCCTGCCGTGGGGCTGCAACCCGGATGCGGTGCTGGCGAAAGTTGAGAGGGACGTCTCTTCTCCTGCAGTCTCTACAGAGAGCTGCGCTGCGCCGACCTGCACGTCACCGGACTGCCACCTGGTGCGTCGCCTCTCTGCAGCAATTGAGGGTGTCTACCATATGCCGGCCCGCCCGATACTGCAGTGGGCGGCGAGTGACGCCCGGTTTTTGCGGGCGGCAGGGTTCCGGGCGGCGGAGTACGGCCCGGGGGAGATTCATCTGCTGCACGCGCAGGACGAGCGGGTGAGAGTCAGCCAGCTGGAGCGGGCCGCAGATGTGTATGCATCGCTGATCGCCGCGTATGTGCGTGAGACGTGATTGCCGCATAATGTGCGTAACGTGTGCAGGCCCTGACTGGTTTGCATGTGCATGAGATGTGATTGCCGCGTTAATGTGTGGACTCTGATTGGTTTGCGTGCGTGTGACTGCGGCAGTGTTGTCGCCAATGAACCCCAACCGATATGATCAGACACATTACGATTCGCCTCCCTTTCTTCTGACCTCTGATTGCGATGGTTTTCACCGTTTTTGTCGCAGCAGATACACCGCGCCATACAGCACCACCACCACACACGACACATGCCCGGAAACAGGAGGGATGCCCGTCCATCCCTCCCATATGACCTGTCACTGATCAGGGGGAGGGCTGCAGGGAGGGGGACTTTTCCCCTCTCTTGCTGTGTGTGATGCCAATTCATTCCGATTCCCGAATGTTACCAGGAGGGAACCACCCATAGCTTAAATTATTTTTATTAGAATACAGCTATTAATGAACAGACATGTGCTTTTTTTAGCAGCCGCTCTCTCCGTCGTCCTCGTGCTTGCATGTGCAGGATGCTCAGAGCTGCCGGTGGATGGGCGTGACGTTGGTTCAGGGGGGGAAGGGGAGGCGGCGGCCCCGACAGCAACGCCGAACTGGGTGCAGGAGGCCACACCCATCAGGGCTCCTGAGCCGGTGGTGACGACACCTCCGACCATAGCTGAACCGGAACCGGAACTGCCGGTGTATACCGAGATTTACTCCAACAAGGTCTACCTGCTCTATGACGTAATAGCGCTCAACTATGACCTGAAGGTGCCTGCAATGATCATTGATCTAAAGATTGATCCGGATATGGTCGCAGACACGAATGAAGTATTCAGTAATTATGGCAGCAAAAAATGGATCACCATAAAAAAGACATACCCTGACCCACGCGCCGACCTCATCGTCACCATCTTTGACCGCGCCACCGGCGATGTAGTTGAAGAGTATGACTTTGCGCAGTTCAACCAGGAGCACGAAAAGCAGACCATCACCCTCAGATACCCGGGCCTCTACCAGATTGAGATGGAGGGGAACAACGTGGATGTAGGCATCACGATATCGGTCCCTGAAGAAAATGTCGCGGATAATGATGCGCTGGTCCCGGCGGACTGAGAGAGAGGGAGAGAGAGGAAGAAAGAAAGAGGATCAGCCGAGATGAACGGTTCGTGATGAACTGCCCGCGATGAGTTGAGAAGTTGGATGAACTGAACTGAAATGGGGGGAAGAATACGGGCAGGAGATATCTCCTGCGCATTAATTTCAATCTGTTTTTTGGCATGGTGAAGGGTTCGTATTTGCCGTGCCCGTCTATGTTGCAGGCCCGCAGCATTTTCCTTGCATCAGGAGATGATTATCAGGACAGGAGATGCCTTACCTGCCGGGTAAATGGTTTGGTAAAACAGTGATGAGTTCCATATGTCCTTCGCCCCGCCATCTCTCTCATCCAAACCTGCCAGATCACTCCAGCTCCCGTCTCATCCCGCGCTCCACCACTGTTTCGTCCCGCAACATCCCGTTCACTCCGCCCAAAACCCGCAAATGCCACAAAAAATGCATCAAATCCCGCCCATTCCCATCCCGTTCCGCACATTCACAGGAACAAATGCAAAGGTATTATATCCAGAAACACCAATCTCTGTAAGCACCTCGGTAGAAGAGATGTGCGACGCTGTGTGTCCCGGTAGGGTAGTGGACATCCTAGAAGCTTGCGGAGCTTTTGACCCGGGTTCAAGTCCCGGCCGGGGCGTCAGTTTTCGGGAATTCCCCGATTTGTTTTTTTTGGAATTTTTGTTTGGTGAATCATTTGGTATTTTTCCGGGTGATTTTTTGATTTTATTTCAGCTTCGGCGTTGAGGGACTTGTGGATTGCCCCCTGAATGTCCAAAATCATATTGGAAGCGGGGATTATACTGCGCCATCCTTGTTTTTTCCCACCACCTACCCTTTTTGACCCTCTGTTTTGAGGAATTGGAGACCAGAATGGACGTATTTTCTGCTCATATTTACTGCCTGAAAAATACGGCTATTTTACCATGTATTTACTATAATGACGGTTAATTATAGACTAATAAGGGGCCGCTATTGACGGGTATTTTAGGAGGACGTATTGTTTGTCTCAACTGAGAACTGGTCACTCTGGGCTTCTGTGTGGATGCGTTTTTCTACGTTTTTTCACGATTCTCCACCCTTTTTTATTCCCTGCGTTAGAGGATTGGAGGATAGAATGAACGTATTTTTGGGTCATCTTTTCTGCCGGAAAAATACGGTTGTAATGCCTGTTATTTGCCAAAAATAAGGATTATTGCAGACTACTGAGGGGTCGCCATTGACGATTATTTTTGGAGGATGTTATCCATTGTCTCGGCTGAGAACAGCCCGCTCCGGGCTTCTGTGTGGACGCGGATTTCCGGTTTTTGGGCCATTTTGGCGGTTATATATGCGTTGCTTAACCACGGGGCCATTTTTTTGAATTTCTTCGGATATTTTAAACGTCCAAAACAGATCATCACATTGCCCACCGTAATATTCCAGAAGAAATCACCCCCTGTGCAGCAACCGGAAGTATTTCAGATCCCATAGTTTAAACAGATCTCATGAACCACAGTGTTCAGCCGCAGGGGCACGCCGCCTGACCCGGCAGATCTAAGCATTGGCAGATGATTTGTATAGACCACAGCCGGATGTGGGGCAGAAATGGAAGCCATAAAATCACATATGCTCACATAGTTACTATTGGATGGAAGATTGTGGCACATGCTGTCAAATTCTGACTAAATCAAATGGGGCATCACAAAATACTGACAATCTAGGAAATATGGATGAAAACACCCGTCATTATTAATAAAAATGCAAGTTATTATTAATAAAAACATGAATACATACATATAAGAGTTCAGGTTGTATCCCATACATAATATTCAATATAACATCGATGGCATTCAGCCAGTTTCCTGAATCTCAGTGCATACAAAAATCAACAAGGAGGAATTCCCAACTTGTATCGTGACAAAAAAATAGGCGTAGTTGTACCCGCATATAAAGAAGAGCTCCTCATCAAAGATACTCTGAAATCCGTACCGGAATATGTAGACCGTGTCTATGTCGTAAATGACGCTTCCCCGGACCACACCGGAGAAATAATCGCGGAATATTCTGAGCATGACGGAAGGGTTGTCCCTCTGACGCATGAAGTGAACAAGGGTGTCGGTGCAGCGATTGTCACCGGATACGAGGAAGCCCTCAAAGACGGCATGGACATTGCCGCAGTCATGGCCGGTGACAACCAGATGGATCCAGGATTCCTCCCGGAACTGCTGGACCCCATTGTTGACAAGAAAGTTGACTACACCATTGGAAACCGCCTCATGAGCCAGGAGTACCGTCAGCAGATGAGCAAGTGGCGCTTCTTTGGCAACGCAATACTTACCCTCCTCACAAAGATTGCATCCGGATACTGGCAGATGATGGATCCGCAGAACGGATACTCGGCCGTATCGACAAGGGCCCTGGAACGCCTCAGTCTCAAAAGCATCTATCCCCGCTACGGCTACTGCAATGACCTTCTGGTCCAGCTCAATGTCTGGGGATTTAAGATGAGGAATGTCCCCCACCCGGCCCGCTACGGACGGGAGACATCCGGCATCCGCTACTCGTCATACATCTGCAGACTCTCCTGGCTCCTG
Source organism: Methanogenium sp. MK-MG (assembly GCF_009914725.1). Taxonomy (GTDB): domain Archaea; phylum Halobacteriota; class Methanomicrobia; order Methanomicrobiales; family Methanomicrobiaceae; genus Methanogenium. Next base: position 24,776 of record NZ_JAAAWJ010000001.1, on the reverse strand, counting down.
CTGCGCAAGTTCCTCTGGCGCCTGAAGATGAAGTACATCGTCCTCGGCTTCCACCCGCTGGTATTCTTCTATTTCTTCGGAGCAATACTCACCGCAGTAGGCGTCATCGCAGGCATCGGCACCCTATGGGAGAAGTTTGTGGCAGGATATCCTGTTCTTGTTGTCCACGGGATTCTGTCATTCCTGATATTCATGATGGGAATGATGTTCCTGCTGTTTGCTATGTTATATGATATGGAACAGGAGCGGAATACGAATGGATGGTATTGAGATGCGATCAACTACTCCGGGGAATAATTGATGGCTGGGGAAAAATCCAGTCTCTCAGTTACTGTTGACATTGAGGACTGGTACCATATTCCTTCTGTTTGCGGATCCACATTTTCTGTATACAAAGATGTGGATGAGTTCTTTGAAAAATGGAATACCAGATACGACTATCTTTCTGAACCAACAAAAAGAGTGTTGAATCTTCTGGATCAATTTAATGCTAAAGCCACTTTTTTTGTAGTTGCCGATGTAGTTGAGAATTATCCTGGTCTTGTGGAATCGATTGCTGAGAAAGGGCATGAGATTGCATGCCATGGACTTCATCACAAATGCAAAATTGATCCGAAGACCAAAGAACCATTAATGACCCCTAAAGAATTTGAAAAGCAAACATTAGAGGCAAGAAATATCCTTGAGGAGGCGTCCGGTCAGAAAGTCATAGGTTACAGGGCACCAAATGCACTCATTGGTGGCTGGATGCTTGATTCTCTTGAGAATATAGGGTTTAAATATGATTCTTCTGTATGTGTAAATTCTTTGTACAATAAAACAGATTCCCCTCTTAGAGGGGTTTCCACCTATCCCTATTATCCACTGAATGGTTCTCTTGAGATGGGGCCAAAGAGAAAGATCATAGAGCATCCTTGGGCATACTATGACTTAGCTGGTTTCAGGATTCCAACCTCAGGAGGCCCAATGCTCCGGTTTCTTGGATCACACATAATTCTCAAAGGTCTTCAAAATAGTTTAAAAAGAGGAAATGCAGTTTTTTACTTCCACCCGATAGATATTTCGTTTGAAAAATTCCCCGAAATAGGTAATGGAAGACCGTTATACTGGGCAATTAAAGGAACTGTAGTAGAAAATAGAATCAAATATGTTTTAAAAGAGACTTCTAAGAATAATATTTGTTTTAATGAGTTGTCTAATTTATCAAGTATATAACATTGGTTGGTTGAATATGTATATTCGTAAGTTTACATTGTATTTTTGGTATATTCTCTCACGGTGTGCTCCCACTAGCGGTATGCGGGTGTCTGCACTCAATAGGATATCTTATGTAATAATTGGCGAAAATTGTTATCTTGGTCCGAGTATTACAGTCACTCCATTTGGAGGGGGTGCGTCTTATTTTCAACAGAAAAAAGGGACTATTTTTTTAGAGATTGGTAATAGAGTAGCAATAAGTCCTAATGTTTCATTTTTTTGTTCTATGCACCCAGAGAATTCAAAGTTATCAAAATTGTATGGAAAAATTGATAAGATTACTGTAGAGGACGATGTCTGGATTGGCGGTGGTTCAATTATATTGGCTGGTGTAACAATACACAAAAATTCAGTTGTTGGTGCTGGTGCAGTCGTAACAAAAGATGTTCCCAAGAATACTGTCGTTGGTGGAGTTCCTGCAAAACCAATAAAAAATGTACCTGATTTGGAGGATTAAATGAAGGGAAAAATTCTTGTTACAGATGGAAGATCGCTTGCTACATTAGCTATAATTCGTTCTCTTGGAGAAAAGGGATTTGAAATTCATTGTGGTGACGATTTTAAATCAAATTTATCCTCATATTCTAGATATGTGAAAAAAAGAATTATATACCCTACTCCAAATTTGCAAGAATCTGAGTTTATTAATTTCATCATAGATCTGGCTAAAACAGAAAATTATGCTATGATTATTCCAGTAAGGGATGATACTACACTTCTTCTGTCGAAGTATAGAAAAGAAATTTCAAAATATACCCATTTATATCTTGCAGATTATGATTGTATTCAAAAATTCAGAGATAAAGGTCAAACTATTAAAATAGCTCAAAATGCCAATGTTCCAGTTCCCGATACATTTTTTCCTGAAGATATGAATTTGGAAGAAATCAAAAGTAATCTTAAGTACCCCGTTTTGATAAGAGCAAGAGTAAGTTCTGGATCAAGGGGTATAAAATATTTAAAATCACAATCAGAATTTGATCTTGCTTATCAGGAAATAAAAGACGAATATGGCGAACCTATCATTCAGGAATATATTTCTAAATCTGGGTATAGTACTGCATGTTTACTTTTAAATGATCATCAAGAACAAATAGCTTCCTTTAGCTATGAGAGAGTTAAAGAATATCCCATTAATGGCGGTCCAACTGTTGTAGGAATAAGTTCTGATGATGAACTTGTAAAAAAATATTCATTAAAATTGTTGAAAAGTATAGGATGGAAAGGCGTTGCTGAAGTTGAATATATAATTGATAAAAATGGAAATCCATTGTTGCTCGAAGTTAATCCCAGGTTTTGGATGCCACTTAATTTAGCAATAAAATCAGGTGTTGATTTTCCATATTTGATCTATAATTTGGCAATGGACGAAAACATCAGTCCTGTTAATACTTATGAGATTGGTCTAAAATATCGATGGGTATTTCCAAATGAAATATTATGGCTTACTCAAACCTCCGAAAAGGTTCAGGGATTTAGAGAATTTATAAATTTCTGGGATAAAAAAACTTGCTATGGCGTAATTTCTATAAAAGATCCTATGGCCTTGATTGGGATGATATTTCAAAGTTTGAGTTTTCTTTTTAATTCAGAAAAACGAAAAATAATTTTCGACAGAGGTTGGGATTTAAGATGAACCATAAATATTCTGATGATGAAAATATTAAAATATTGGCAGTTGGTGACATAATGTTGGGAATATCTTCTTTACGCGCAATTGCTGATAAGAATACTATCCCTAATCTAATTTTACAAGATAATAAATCAATTATTAAAGACATTTTACCCTCTTTAAAAAAGAAGGACATCCTTTTTGGCAACTTGGAATCTCCAATTTCAAATCAATTTGATTGGGCTTCATTAGATAATCCAAAGTTGATAATGGCCCCTGGAGAAGCAGTATCCACACTTAAATATTGTAATTTTGATGTTTTAAATATAGCTAATAATCATACATTGGATTATGGTACAGAGGTTTTTGATGAAACAATTCAATTTTTGAAAAAAGAAAACATTAGAGTAATTGGTAACCATGCGAAAGCAAATCTTGAAACAATTAAAGTAAAAAATATAACTATTGGCTTTATGGGCTACAACCTCTGTGATGAAGGGAACAAATCAAGTAATTCAAACATATATTCCGACATAAATAATTATAAACAATTAGTTGATATTTTGGTTATATCATTACATTGGGGATGGGGAATGGAACATTCATTTATACCTTCTAAAGAGCAAATTGAGCTAGGCCACAAACTTATTGATATGGGCGTGGATGTTATTTTAGGTCACCATTCACATGTTTTTCAACATGTTGAAATTTATAATGGAAAGATCATCGCCTATAGTCTGGGTAATTTCATCTTTGACATGTGGCGTGATGAAAATATAAAGGGAGGTATTTTAGAAATAATGATTGATTCAAATAAAAATCTAGAGGCAAACATTATACCTACAATTCAAGACAAGTTCAGTGTTAAAATTGACTCTGAAATGATGAAATATAAAAATAAACTCCTAACCACAAATATTAATGAAACAATCAATAATTTAGAAATACAAAATTCACAATTAAATAAAAAACATAACAAAGAAATATTATTGTATTATATACTTCATATCCACAAATTTTCGTTCAACTTTCATATAAATACAATTTCCCGTTGGACTAAAAAAATTAGGTCATATATATCAGATGGAGGTTTTCAATGAGAATTCTAATCGGAATAGCACACCCAGCACATGTTCATTTTTACAAGAATTTTATTTGGGAAATGGAAAAAAAGGGACATGACATAAAAATTGTAACAAAAAATAAAGATGTATCTATTGCTTTATTAGACAATTATGGATTTAAATATGAGATTATTTCTACCAAAATGGCTACTGGATTAAAACGCATAACAAATCAACTTGAGTATGAGTACAAATTTTATAAAGCAGCTATAAATCATAACTCTGATATCGTTACCGGAATCGGCGGTAATACAGCATCACAGATTTCAAAGATCACAAAAGCCAAATCAATTATATTCACAGACAATTATCTTAAATATGATAAATATATAACACATCCATGGGCTGACACTATAATTACTCCGACATCATTTTCCCATAATTTAGGAAAAAAACAAATTAAAGTGCCAAGTTTTAAAGAATTAGCTTATTTACATCCAGATGTGTTTAATCCCAATCCAGATATTTATGACCTTATGAATTTTAAAAAGACAGAACGATTTGTTGTGGTCAGATTTGTTTCATTTAAAGCACTTCATGATAAAAAAGTTTCAGGGTTTAGTGAAACAAATAAAATTAGGTTAGTGAAGGAGATATGTAAATATGCTAAAGTCTTTATAAGTTGTGAAGGGAATCTCCCTCATGAACTACAAGATTATGTTATAAAATTTCCACCTGAAAAAATACATGATGCATTATACTTTGCAGATTTATTAGTTACTGACTCTCAAACGATGACGACAGAAGCTGCAGTTTTGGGAACTCCTGCTATCCGTTGTAATGACTGGGTAGGATCAGATAATGAAATGTTGAACTTTGTCGAATTAGAAAATAAATATAATCTAATATATAATTTCAGTGATTCAGATCTAGCAGTTAAGAAGTGTTGTGAACTATTGAGTAATAATGACACTAAAGATATCTATAGAAAAAGATGTGAAAAATTAACTAATGAAAAAATTAATTTAACAAAATTTTTGGTCTGGTTCTTCGAAAATTATCCTCAAAGTTTTACTGATCTAAAGGGAGCTCCCGATATGCAGCATTTCTGCACCACAACCCCTGAGATGGAACATGATCAGTAGGTCCAAAGGTTCTAGGAGTTGTTTTAGCATAAATCATCTAATATTCATTCCCAACTTCATCAGACTCCATATGAAAAAAATAAGTTCAGATAATGGTTATCATGGTTATTAATATTGCACAATACACAGTTAAGGATTCAATTGAAAAATTGCATCGTTGGGTAATAAATCAACAATATTCTGGATGGGATATTTATGATGGTCTAAACAGTCCATTGACAAAAAACATTAAGACAAACTTTCTTAAAGTTCTTGTATTACAGGGCAACAAGTATTCTCCTATCAACATTAGACCTATAATAGGCATAGAAAAAGGAATTGACCTGAAAGGAATGGCCATATTTGCTCAGGCATATGCTTCACTTTACAAAGTTACAGGTGAACAAAAATACTGTAATGAAATGGGAAAGGCAATTCATTTTATCAAAGAGAAATCTTTGAAAAATGAGCAGATGTATGATTGCTGGGCAAGTCACTATTACCCATACACGGGCATTCAAGGGGGGGCTTTGTCAACAGATACTCCAGACATTATTGGCACAAGCCAGGCGATTATTGCTCTGATTGAATCCTACAAAATTACAAAAAACACTATAGAAAAGGAAATCGCATCAAGTGCAATAAAATATCTCATTAATAAAATGTATATCGATGACACCGAGTTCCCGTTTTTTAAATATATTGGATCTAACGGAAATCCTAACCACATTACATTAAATGCTTCGGCCCAAGCTATGGAAGCAATATCGACGTTCCTATCTCTAAAAAACGATAGTTGTTTGCAATCAATATGCGAAAAAATCTCCCATACATTACTAAAAACTCAGAGAGATGACGGGTCGTGGGTATATAGTATATATCATAACGGCAATACAAAAAGGATCCAATTAGATTTTCATCAAGGATACATCATCGATGGATTATTGACCTATCTACCTTATTCAAATGATCGAGGTAACATCCAAGATTGTATTGAAAAAGCATCTCACTATTATCAAAATGTTCAATTTCGTCATAATGGAAGTAGCTATTATCGATATCCGATGCCTTATCCTATAGATATCCATAATCAAGCACAAGGGATTATTACATTTTCAAAGTTGAGTAGTTTGGATAGCAAACATATCGATTTTGCAAATAAAATCGCAATGTGGACAATAAAAAATATGCAAAACAGTTCAGGTCATTTTTATTACCAAAAATGGCCAATCATTACCAACAAAATCCCCCATATGCGGTGGGGACAGGCTTGGATGATGTTGGCACTAGCAACTATATTTGAAAAAAATAATGGAGAATCATTATGATTAAAGTACTAATGTGTGGTCCAGATGCTTCGTCTGGCGGTGTTACAACCCATACAAAACGACTTACTGAAGAATTAGAAGAATTAGGTGTAGTGATTATATCGCATAGTTTTTCCGGTTCAAACTTTAGAAAATTGTATCAAAGAACAATTGGATTAATGCTTAAAGCGATAAATAAAAGAACAGAATATGATATTATTCATATTCAAGCTTCGGGCGGTATTTTTAGTTTTATATCTGCAATAACAGGTGCAATAGCTTCTCATGGATTGAATAAGCGGTTGATTGTTACATTTCATAATTCTGAAACCAAAAGATTTGTGACCGTTCATAAACATGCTTTTGGGTTTGTATTAAATAAATTGGATAAATTAATCTTGGTTTCACATAAACAAGAAGAGGCCGTAATCTCATTATATGGAGATATTTCAGAGAAAATAATTGTTTTACCGAATGGATTCAAAGATTCACTATATTATGCCATGGATAAAGTGGCATGTCGCAATATGTTAAATTTGCCACTTGATAAAAAAATTATATTCAACATTTCAAACTTAATCGAGTCAAAAGGACATAAATTCCTGATATCCTCAATTCGAGAGATGATATCGGTAAATAATAATTGCTCATGTTATATCGCTGGAAAGGGATATTTTGAAAACACGCTAAAAGATCAAGTAAGTGAATTACAATTACAAAATTATGTTACATTTCTTGGATGGATACCCGATGAACAGATTCCAATATGGATTAACGCCTGCGATATCTTTGTTTTACCAAGTTTGGCAGAAGGCAACCCCATAGTTATGTTCGAGGCCCTTGGCTGTGGAAAGCCATTTGTGGGTACAATAATTGGGGGTATACCTGAGATCATAAACTCAAATGAGTATGGTCTGTTAGTAGAACCCGCTGACTACAAAGATTTATCAGAAAAAATTTTGATAGCACTGGACAAGGAATGGGATAGAGATGTGATTCTTTCATACGCAGAGCAATTTAAATGGAAAAATATTGCAAAAGAGACTAAGCGCGTATATGTTCAGCATTTAATTTAACCTAAGTATTATCGAAATTGAAAAACAGATCATTAAAGAATTATTTATGAACGAACCAACAATAATTGCAATAACCGGTAAGTGGCATTCCGATAATAAATCAATTTCAAAAACTGCAGAAAAATTACTCAATATTTTGTGCCCCATTTCAAAAGAAGTTATTACCATATCATCAAATATTCCAATAAACAACTTCAATAGCAAACACCATGGAATTGTAATAAAATCTAGAAGTAACAATAATTCAAATTTATTAGAGCAAATGTATACGTCACTCTACAAATTAAAAGTAACGGTTGTTATGATCCAATTGATTTTATCCCAAAAAATAGATATAATAATTTTCTGTTTTGGTGCGGATCTCTTTTTGATTCCAATAATAGTTTCACGTATTTTTGCCAAAAAAACAATAATTAGAACAGATTCTCGTCCTTCAGTTGCAAACACATACAAAAATAAAAGAACAATAAAATATATAATATATAGATTAATTGAACGAATAAATTATTCACTTGCACATATAATCATATCCGAAGCTCAGCATATGATAAATTACTATGAATTGTTACCATATACTAAAAAAATTGAAATTGGGACATTGTACGTTGAAGATTACTTTTTCATGAAAAATAATTTCAATCTAAAAAAATATGATATTGGTTTTATTGGGAGATTTTCAGAAGAAAAAGGGTTTAGCGATTTTATCGAATCTCTTAAAGAAATTTCACAAATACACCCTGGTTTAAATGTGTTAATAATTGGAGATGGAAATTTAAAATACAAACTTAAAGAACTATCAAACTATAAAATAGAGGTGAATTATATAGGGTGGATTGAAAAACAAAATCTACCTCAGTATCTATCTAAATTGAAATTTCTGATCCTACCTTCATATAAAGAAGGGTTGCCAAACATTGTACTTGAGGCAATGGCCTGTGGTACAGTTGTTTTAGCCACTCCTGTAGGAGGGATTCCTGATTTATTAAAAGACAAAAAGACAGGTTTCTCCCTAAAGGATAATTCTCCTGAATGTATCACAAAGAATGTATTATGTGCATTAAATTGCCAATATACTCATGATATCATCAGCTCAGCACATTATTTAATGGAACAAAAATATTCTTATCAAAAGGTTTTGGATAATTATCAAAAAATAATTGCAGACGTGATATCCAAATGATCCAGATCAATAAAATTGGCAATCGAACCATAAAGCAATTGATCCTCATCAATGTATGTTTGTTCATTTTGGCATTAATAATAATTTGGCAAACGACACCCGCTGAAGGTTATGAATTCTCAATATATGAAGCATATCCAAATGGCATATTTTTAATATTTTTAACATTTGTCATTGGCTTAACAATATTATTATTGATAATCTTTCAGGAAAATATAAGCAAAATTCAAATTATTTTGGCTTTGTTACCTATATTATTATGCGACATTATAATGTTATTCCTACCCACTATTCGAGGGTATTATATATATGGAGACGGGGATATCTTGTCTCATATAGGGCATATGATTGATATCCAGAAATTCCATTTTATTATCGATAACCGTTATCCAATGGATCATATTCTGGGAAATATCATTGTATACTTTACTGGAATAACTAATGCTAAAATATCTCTTATCATTCCTCCCCTATTCTCACTTATAATGGTATTACTAATATATATATTCGCCAATGAACTCCACATTGGAAAAAGAGAAAAGTTGTTAGTACTGGCACTTGCAACCATACCAATGTTTGGTACATCAAATGTTCTTTTTTTTCCAAATGGTCAAGCATTCTGCATTTTTACCCTTGGAATGTATTTACTATTAAAGATATTTCACAACATTAATACTTGGCAGCCCTGTGTATTATTAACTATTTTTACAATTTCCCTTGTTTTCTTCCATCCACTCGTATTTATAGTATTTTTAATGGTAATTGGGGCATTAATTTCAGTAATTTATTTGCATGACAAAGCACAGTATTCCATTCAATGGTTTTACTTTTCGACAATAGCAATTGGTCTATTATTTTTTGTTATATGGAGTGACTCCCTTAATCTTGGAGTTAATAATATTCTTGAACCAATCCTCAATGGTTTTTTAAATAATATTGAAACAAATTCTGAATTAGTTGGATATTCACAAAAAGTTAGTAACATAAATCTTGATTATACCTATCTAGGCAAATTAATCTTTAAAACATATGGACAATATATACTTTTGGGGACAATATCAATTATATGCATAGCATTGATGGGTTTTTTAATCATTAAAAAGAACTTTCTAATAATTAACACTGATTTGGTTTTCATAGGAGTTGGCTTCCTTTTTTTCTCAATTTTTTCAATATTTTTGCTTTTCAAAAGCGGCGCATTTGGATTCCTGAGAGTATATAAATTTGCACAATTATTTTCAATAATATTGATTCCAACCACATTAATTTTTTATTATAAGCAATTAAAATTACATTCAAAATTTAATGCTCGAACAATATATTTATTTTTTGCCATAATATTTGTGGTTACTTTAACCTATTTTTCTTTTTTTAATCTTCATCTCTCTCCATCAATTAATGGATTAAATCAGCAGGTACCTCAAAGTTACTATTCTGGGATGGAAAAATTTTATGAACACAGAAATACGCAATTCAAAATAATGGAATTTGGCATATCTCAACGTAGATATTACCATGCAATGTTTGGTCAGATCGGATTACAACAGAATGTTAGGTGGTATGGGGTCTTAAGTCCCCCAGATCATTTTAATTATCAAAAATATCCAACTCTGGGCCAAGGATTGATAGGAACAGAATATTTTATTCTAACGAGCAAGGGTATTGAGTTCTACCCTAAATTATATCCTGAATTTAAAAATAAATGGCGATATAACCCTAATGACTTCGAAAGAATTGATCAAGACACCTCAATAAAAAAGGTATATTCTAACGACAATTTGTTAGTGTTTTTAATTAATGATTAAACAAGGAAACTGAGCAACTTGTTCTCCCTGTTCAACAGACAAATTCCCTATTGAACTAAAACTGGCAAACTTAAGTTACAGAGAATCCAATATTGACTGTGGAAAGAAGGATAATATTATCCATAATAGTTTCCTTTTTAAAAACAATCTAGTATTACAGTTAATTAGTATTAATCTTCCAGTTTTCCTATTGCCACTTCGTATTAGACGTATTGAATAATAAATATTTAATTTAGCTACATATTCAAGAATTAACTCTTTGTTTAATGGTGTAATATCCTCTTTCAATGCAATTTGAGCAGTTTCAATTATTGGACTTCCTTTTTCAAAGTTGCTTATATCATTACAAGCCCGGTTAATACTTTCCCTATGATAAATTGCTCCGATATTATAACTAAAGGCGATTGGATATTTCAAAGCTATACGAAACCACATGTCCAAATCTTCACCCATTTTACTTTCAGTTGAAAATAAACCAATATTTAAAAAAACCTGTTTCGGGATTGCAACAACCGAGGAACAAATAGGTGGTTCTCCAAAAACCATCGAATAAAAATAATTAGGAATTATACCTTCCCATGGTGCGGAAGGTAAACCCTTGTATTTAGCAATTCTTTTTTCAAAATTATCTTCACATATCATATATGCAGTTGCATATGCTCCAATATTTGCAAATTTTTCTCGCATTCTTTGAATAGTCTCCAAAAAACCTGGCAGCCACTCATCATCCGCATCCAGAAACGCGATCAACTCCGCCTCAGCCGCCTCAATCCCCCAGTTCCTCGCCGCTGAAACTCCCTGGTTCTCCTGCTGAATAAGCCGGATTCTTTGGTCGTCAAATGACCTGACAACCTCTGCACCTCCATCCGTTGAGCCATCATCGACCACGATCACCTCAAAGTCCTGAACTGTCTGACTCAAAACCGAGTTAAGCGCCCTTGCAATATGGGGTTCTTTGTTATAGAGAGGAATAACCACCGATACTTTAGGCATCTGAATTCTCCTGAATAATTTTCCTTAGGTTCTGTCCTGCCTTCATCGCAGATTCCTGAACAGATGGAATCGCTTGTTCGAGTTCCTTCCTGATCTGATGTTGATTCTCTACCATTGATAAGATCATATGAGCCGCTGTATCAGCATTAAGATTCAGAGGACTCAGTACATAATCCTCGTGCCCAAATATATCCCGGTTTATCCCCTTTGCCTTGATGCTGTAGGCAAAGCTTAGAGTCGGGACACAGGATGAAAGGGCCGCGATAGTCGAATGAGTGCGTGCACCTGCAAAAAGAGACATCTGACCGATGATATATTTTGTTTCTTCGGCATTATAATGGGGGGACACAAGTGAAATATTCCCTGTCTTGTCACCTACCAGAGAAAGTAATGTGCTCATAAATTCATAATCATTTGATCCCCTATTCGTTACATGAGGGATCAGATAAATCGGCATTTCGGTTTTTTTTGCAATTTTTTCAACAATTTTCGCGGCGATTCCCTTCCATGCCTCTTGATCTCCACCTGTCACATACTTAGCCATAAGTGGGCTGAGATTGATTCCCAGAGAATCATCATCTATCGGTAAATCATCCTCAATACCGGATGGCTTAACGGCGTCCATCAGGAATGCAGGGTCTGCCACGGGGGATACATTTTCCCTAACTCCAATACTCCTCAGATACTCAACAGTTGCCGATTCCCTGGCAAAAATTCCTGTGACATCCTTGAGATGGTTGCTCATATACTGTTCATAATCAGGCATGGCACTGAATGGACCTACCGAAGCACCCCAGATAAACATTGGTTTCCCGTTCTCAACAACGATATCGTCAAGGTCAGTAATATTGGTCGGCACTCCATAATCAAGCGAATAATTATCCCCGCCCACAGAAAGAACCGCACTAGCATCTTTGAGATAGGGAAGCATCTTCTGGTAAGTAATATATTTTATTTTATCCCGGTTGAAAAGATGCTTATAAACATAACTAATATTTTCTGGTTTCCAGAAATGGGATACAGCCTCCTTCTTATTTAGTTTGAGGCAGTTCACATGTGTTATAGATGCATCATATTCGTTGTGGCGCTGTTCTTCAAATTGTGCATCATTTTGGAAAAAACTGACGCACAGGAATCTCGGATTAACAAAATGCTCCCGAAGAATCTTCGTTGTCCCCCGCACGATCGCTTCACACCCACGGTTCGTATATGGTCCGTTTCCGGCAAGGATAAACAACGGTCTCTCATCATTCATGGCGTGCACTCCTGATTCTTCTTTGGATATAACGGATACTTAAAATCGGTAATTGCATAGTTCGTTTCACCTGATTTACATTATTCAACTTCTTAATGAGGGGTTTCAGCGTTCTTCGGAAGCTTTCTACGTTGGAATCGGAACCCAGAGACCAGTTCATCCGACTTGAAATTTGCATCTGATCTTTGAGTGATATTTCAGAAACTGTAATTGGATTCATCAATTTTTTGGGAGGAACCCGCTTATCTGGCACCCTCCCATTCTCTTTCTGTGCGTTATACAGCCTGTGTGCAAGGTGTTGTCGTTTGGATGCAATGACACCTGCCTGACTCTGAACAACTTTATCAACGTGAATTGGATCAAGATTTACTTCTTTTCGCCTGACTCCTTCAGCAATCAAATCCTGTAGTAATGGCGACCTCACCAACACAAGATTTGACCCCCTGCTATCCCCCGAATACCCCGGCAACCAGGCATCCATACAGGTCACATCCGCACACTCGGCAAAGACATCATCACAATAGTTACAGGCATTCGGTGTAAACCACCGGTTCACCCAGGCCTCAGCAATCCCCTCTTTCCAGAAGATTCTGCTTTCTTCACCATCTTCGGTCGTGAAAGAAAAGTGAAAATTACTCGCCGGTTGATCCTTGCTCTTCCCACGGTGACGCACCGCCGTCACCTTCCCCCGCACGCCGGCAAGTGCAGCGATATACTCGGTAAAATGCCTGCTCTTCAGCTGACCACAGGTAAGGCCAACGGTGACGACAACCCGCTCCCTGAGTTTTTTGTTTCTCTGCTGGGCAAGCCGGATCGCCTTGATGAAACAGGGCAGACCGGTGATGGCATACCGCCCCGGATGGTCGAGGATATGACTGATGACCTCTGACATCTCCACCGGGTAGTAAGCTGAACCGGCCCCGGTGCGCACACCCTCCGGAGTATCAAAGACCCTGAAGGAGAAGAGACACTCAGGATCGCCAGTAGGGGCGGTGCAGATGACATGGTCAACGATTCCCTCCGTGAGCAGCGTCTCCAGGAGCCAGGTTGCCATACCACCCGAGGCACTTGTCGGGCGGTGTTTATCAGAGTAACCTACGTAAGAGGCAAGGGAGTAACCAGCCTCCGGGCGATGGCTGATACCCGGCACATCAGCATAGAGTTCCTTTCCGATCGTGTCCTCATTCTCTTCATGATCTGCAAACGGGCAGACCTTCAGGCAGAGGCCGCATTCTGTGGTGCACTCCGCAATTGCCACCGGATTGTATTCCCCGTGGCGGTTCCATCGCATCTCCAGGACACCCTGTGGGCATAGTGCAGCGCAGAGGCCACAGCCGATGCATAGATCATTTTCTACGATTTGAGTAATATTAAACACGTTCATGCAAGGATCCTCCTTATTCCAGGGGGCAGATATGACGAAAACAGCTGGCGTTCAAACGTATTGAGGCCAAATTTCAGGATAGCAATTCCATAAAAAAGAACAACCGCACCGCCAGCAATGACCAGTGGAACAATTGTGCTGAGGAAGAGGAAGTTCCCAAGAATTGATGCAGCTAAAAATACAAGAATGAAAGCTACAATCCCTGGCACCATGGATCGTATGAAAGTATACGCACTCACCCCAAGCACCCGTGTCGCATACCAAGGAGTAAAGATAGTATTTTTCAGGGTGAGGACGATTACCCCGGCTGCTGCGACACCATAATAACCCCACCCGGTCAGAATCGACAACCCAATTGCAAGGGCAAAATTCGCAAACCCCATAAAGAATGTTACGATCCCAGGTATCCTCACCCGATTATATGCCACATTGATAGCAAAGAGGGGAAGAACCGCGAGGTTGATGACAAGATGACAGGTCAACAGCATCATCAACGGGGCGAGAAACGCAAACTCAGAACCGACCCAGATCGTAATGAGCTGCGGGGAAAACCCACAGACAAGACCAATAGGGAGGGCCATGGCAAGCCCCATGAATTTGACCGCACTTTTTGTGACCCTGATGAGGGTCTCAGTCCGGTTCTGAACATAGTATGTGAGAACCATCGGCGTCAACACTCCCGAGAGCGTTCCTGCAACTGCCCGGAGGAGCACAACCCACTGGAGGGCAATTGCGTACTCACCCCCCGCATCTGCCCCAAATATCATATTCACAACGATGAGATCAACCTGAAGGAAGAGAAGAGAACCAATCTGGTTGATCACCACCCACCAGCCCATCCCACAGAGAGATTTCACTCTTCTTTGGTCGAAGGAATGAAGAGAGACTTGGAGGTTGGGGCAGACCCTTTTTGCGAATATGATAGAGATGCATGAGGATACAACAGAACCCCCCAGATAGGCAAGACCAACCAAGACGAGGCTGGGGCCAAATAGTGTAAAGAAGAGAACGATCAGCCCAACCTGAACAATGATGTTGCTGATATTGACAATATTCTGCAGATCAAGCCGATTGTAGGCAAAGAGCTGGACCGTGAAATTCCCGCTCCATGCCCTGATAAAGAAGGCGGCACAGACCCCGAGGAAAAGAAGCTGAGCCCCACTCTCCTGACCCGCCGGAACGTTGAAGATTAAAGGGATAAAATATGCGACAACTACAGCGAAGGGGACCATCAGAGCGATGACTGCTGTGAGCCCAAAAAGCGACGTGTTGAATGTCCGGTTTGCCGCTTCATAATCCTCCCGCCGGAGGTCGACCGTGAGGAACCGGGACACTGAAGTATTGAGCGAATGGATGAAAATGGCCACATACCCAGTGACCGAGGTTGCAAGCGGGATGAGGCCGTAAGCGGCAACACCGAGCGTATCGATGAAATAGGGAACAAGCAGGAGCCCTATAACAATATTAACGAGAAAATACCCAATATTTGCAGCCAGATTTCGCGGGAGCTGTGAAGCGAACTTCTTATTTGTTTCTGAATCTGATTGCACTGTAAAGCCTCATTGTAAGAATAATTGATATCCACCCCAGGTAAACTAATATTCTAATGATCAATTCTTTTCTTAATTGTTGCACATTTATAACCGAATAACATCTTTCTATCCCAAAAACGCTATTAATTACAGGATTGGGGTCGATGAAAACGGCACAGGGGAGGAACAACGAGCAAAACTCGCAAGAACATCACAAATTTGCACCGCACTCTTCCCCTCACCAAACCGACCCACCCACTGCAGAGCGTCAGGTACGGCTTGTCTTACCATTTTGACTACCTTCTCTCGGTCAGCCCCAACAAGTACATTCCACCCGTCTTCCAGCGTCTCCACCCACTCGGTATTCTCCCGCAGCGTAACACAGGGCACCTTCAGGATATACGCCTCCTTCTGCACGCCACCAGAGTCAGTAAGAATCATCCTCGCATGTTTCATAAGATGGAGCATGTCCAGATACGCAAGGGGTTCAAGCAGACGAATATTCTCAGGGAGGTCGTCATAGAGACCATACTCTTTCAGGTATTTCACCGTCCGCGGATGGGCCGGGAAGACAATCGGGCCACCGATTTGCCCAAACGCATCCACAATACTTCTCAGGTTCTCTTCTGTGTCTGTGTTCGATGCCCGGTGAACGGTGGCAACATAATATTCACCTTCAACCAGATCCAAGTCTTCAAGAACTGTTGAAGATCGCTCCGCAATCTCAGTATTGTAGAGCAGGGCATCTACCATCACATCACCCGTAAGGTGCACCCCCTTCGTGATCCCTTCTGCTGCGAGATTGTCAACCGCCGTCTGGGTCGGGCAGAAGAGCAGGTCTGAGATGTGATCGGTGACAATCCGGTTGATCTCCTCAGGCATCGACCTGTCAAAACTCCGCAGGCCCGCCTCCACATGGGCAACCGGAATATGCAGCTTCACGGCCGCAAGGGCGCCGGAAAGGGTGGAGTTCGTGTCACCATAGACAAGCACCATATCCGGCTGTTCCTTTTGAAGGACAGTTTCAATCTCAGCTAGCATTCTGCCCGTCTGTTCACCCTGCGGGCCGGACCCGATGCCCAGATTATAGTCCGGTGCCGGGATGGCAAGTTCGGTGAAGAAGACATCTGACATATTCGCGTCATAATGCTGCCCGGTGTGGACGAGTATCTCTATATGCTCTGTCCGGAGTGCACGCGAAACAGGCGCACACTTGATAAACTGGGGGCGGGCCCCGACGATGGTGACGATCTTCATCTGAATTTTACCTTCTACTATTTTCTGCCAAAGGGCACTACTCCACGAGCGGATGCTGGTTCTTATCCCCACGACCAATTCCCCGATAGACATAGCCTGCTCCAATCCACGCATCAGGATCAGCGACATTCCTCCCATCGACAAGCACCGGATGGCTACATCCACAGAGCTCCTTCACCTCTGCTGGGGCAAGAGTCCGGTATTCCTTATGACCAGCAAAGATAACAACAGCATCGGCTCCCCTTAAGACCGCGTCAAGGTCACGGGTGATATCCGCACCTTCCGGCACATCCGGTGCCGTCTTCCGGTCAACCCATGGGTCATGGATGCGAACTTCAGCACCTGCCGCAATAGCCGCCTGATAGAACGGTTCGGCCGGTGTGTTCCGGGCATCATCTGAGTCATTGAGGAAGGCCCAGCCAAGGAGAGCGATCTTTGCACCCTTCAGGATCTGTGTCTTAGTTTCGGTATCTGTCTCAGTCATAGTTTCAGTATCGGTCCTACCTGCGCCAGCCTGAGCGAGAGCTGCCTGTTGAAGAGCAGACTCCGTCAGATGCAGCATGTGGCTCGGCATGAAATCATTGATCAGGCGGGATGAAACATACAGCGATGCAATGTCATCCGGCCAGTCAAGTGCCTCGGGCCCCAACTGCTCCACACCGCGTTCCAGGTGATAGGTGTCCTTGGTGAGACAGTGCCCACCGACACCGGCACCGGGCCAGAGGATGGCACGAGTTATTCCTTCACCTTTCAGTGAGTCAACACCGGTGCGGACTTCGTAGAAATTAATTCCCATCGCCTCACAGTAGAGGGCGAGCTGGTTTGCTGCGGCAATCTGCAGGTCACGGAAGGTGTTCTCTGCAGTCTTGGTGACTTCTGCTGCGGTCGCACTCATCGGGATTAACTCGCCTTTCGTGAGTACCGGGCCGTAGAGTTCACACGCACGCTTGGTCGAGACGTTGTCTATGCCACCGACGATCCGGTCATGCTCCCGGATGTTTTTCAGGAGCCGTCCCACCATTACCCGCTCAGGGGCGTGGGCAAGGCCGAAGTCTTCTCCTGCAACAAGCCAGGACTCCTCTTCAAGAATCTCGCGGGCCATGCCTGTGGTCGTGCCGGGGGTGATCGTTGACTCCAGGACAACGAGGGTGCCGGGCGTGAGATACCGGCCGACATTCCGTATGCCTTCAATCAGGGGAGTGAAGTTTGGAATGAGGTCTTTGGGATTTTCAAACGGTGTCTGGATGGCAAGCGTCACCGCGTCACACTCGGCAATCTTCGATAAGTCTGACGTGCAGGTGAATTTTGGTTTGCCACTATTTTCGCCGCCGTCTTTTCCCACAACCTTTGCAATCAGATCCTCAAGCCCCGGCTCCTCGCCCTTCAGGGGACTAACACCTGAGTTGAGCATTCCAATCTTATACCCGGAACTCTTTGATGCCCGCTGGAACCCATAGACCAAACTGAATTCTGATGCATCCGCAAAGAGCACGGCTGCGGGAATCCCCACATAGCCCATGCCGATGACACCAATGGTCTTGACCGGCCCGCGTTTCTCAAAGAGCTGCTGAAGTTTTGTGCTGGTGTTTGTGTTCATATATTGTGACCCTCGTATGATTTGTTTGATGAAATATTCTGGATTGTATGCATTAAATATGTCCTTCCCGTTTATTCAGAGAAAGGGATGTGGAATGTATGTATTCATTGAATTACTTCCCTACCCCTCTCCGTCGATGCAATCAGATGAACGGATGGGGAGAATTCATTGAACCTCTCTGTAAATCCATTCAGGATATCTCGTTTTTAATCGATTCACAGACCCGTACATTCGCCAGTCCCTGCTCGGGCGTAACGGTGAACGGATTACCCTTCTTCACACAGTCAATAAATGTGTTCAGCTCGGTCTTCAGGGGCTCAACCTTTCCGACCATGACCTTCTCGATGATATTGTCCTGCACATACCGCTGCTCTTCCACATGATAGTGCTCGGGCTTCCTGTAGACATAGACTTCCTGCGTCATAAAGTCCCCCTGAATCGTGAATTCCTCCTCTTCGATGTGGATCATGCGCATCTTTTTGGAAGACTTCCGGCTTGCCGAAAGATAGACCGGCGTCTTTTCAAACTGAAACATCGCCCCGCATATATCAAAGGTGCAAAACGACTGCATGGAATACTCGCCGTCAAAGAGCGCGTTAAAGACAATGTCAATATCGTGAATCATCAAATCTTCAACAACCGAACTCCCGGTCACCCGTGCCGAAGCAGGGTTGTGGCGTTTGATCTCCACATAGAGAGGATCTTTCACAATTCGCTGAATCTCAGCAATTATTGGGTTAAAGCGCTCGATATGACCGACACCCACCACCAGATCATCAGGTATCTGCGGTATCAAATCTTCTGCTTCCTGTGATGTCAGACAGATGGGCTTTTCAATCAGCATATGCACTCCTGCATCAATTACCGCTTTTGCCGTAGTATAATGGTAGGGAGTCGGCACACACAGACTCACCGCATCCACCGAACGCAGCAGTTCTTCCATCGACCCGGCACACTCGATACCGTTCTTTGCTGCAACATTTTGTGCGGCAGTCTCATTCAAATCAAATACCCGGACTGAATCAACCGCTTTCAGCTCTGAGTAGACACGGGCATGATTCTGTCCCATGACACCCACACCAATAACTCCAACATCCATTGTTACTCTACCTCGTTTATGATATTACAGATATATTCGCAATCAGAAAGACGTACGCCCGGATGCACCGGCAGACTCAGCACACGGGAAGACAATGCGTCAGAAACCGGACACACTACATTCCCGGAATCACGATAAAGCGGCTGCATATGCACCGGCATCGGATAGTGCACGGCAGATCCGATCTCCTTCTCCCGCAGATAGGCCATAAAGGCCTCCCGATCCATCACAAAATCATCCCCTACTTCCACCACATACTGGTGGTAGACATGGACTGAACCATCCCGGCAGTAGGGCGTGGAAAGCCCCGCACACTTTAGATTCTCATTAAAGTAGGCGGCATTTGCCTGCCTCTGTGCATTAAACCCGTCAAGTTTCGCAAGCTGAACCCGGCCGATGGCGGCATTCAGGTTGCTCATCCGCAGATTGAACCCCAGTTCGGTGTGGAGGTACTTGTCACTCTGGCCGTGGTTAATAACCCGTCTCACCCGTGCGGCAAGCTCCGGGTCATTGGTGGTGACCATGCCTCCTTCTCCAGTTGTCATGTTCTTTGTCGGATAAAACGAGAAACACCCGGCAGCGCCAAACCCGCCGACCTTCTCTCCATTATACTGCGCCCCATGCGCCTGGGCACAGTCTTCAACCAGAAAGAGATCATGTTCATCACAGATCGCAGCAACCGGAAGAATATCAAACGACTGACCAAAGAGATGCACACCAATGACCGCCTTCGTCCGGGGAGTGATGTGCTCAGCAATTTCCTCCGGGTTGATGGTATAGGTATCCATTTCCACATCAACCATAACGGGTGTTGCACCGCACATGCTCACCGCAGTCGCGGTTGCAATAAAGGTAAATGAAGGAACAATCACCTCATCCCCTGCTTTGATACCAAGCGCCAGAAGAACGGCATGCAAGGCCGCAGTCCCGGAGTTTGTGCCGACGGCCTCTTGTACCCCGCAGTAGGCTGCAAACTCATCCTCGAATGCGGTAACAACCGCACCCTGGGCAAGCATCCCCGACCGGATCACCTCTGTAACAGCGGCAATCTCTTCATCCCCGACGAGAGGCCGTCCGACCGGGATCATCGTTTCGCACCTTCAGGCATTTCCTTAAACCGGGCCGGACTCCCTATCGCAAGCATACGGGCCGGCACATCCCGCGTGACAACCGCACCGGCTGCGACAAGGGCACCGGCACCTACCTCCACGCCCGGCAGAATCGTGGCGTTGGCACCGATAGAGGCACCTTTCCTGATGACAGGGCCCCTCAGATGATCACCGCCATGCGGCGGGTAGGGATCATTCGTGAGCACCGCATTCGGGCCGATGAAGACATTGTCCTCTATCAAAACCCCGGTTGGTATGTAGACCAGACTCTGGAGATTCACATGGCTCCCGATGATGGTATTCCCCTCGATGATCGTGTTCGTCCCGACGGAGACGCTGTCACCGATGGTCGTCTTTTCCCGGATCATCACATTGTGTCCGGTGGAGAAATTCTTCCCGATCACTACGTCAGCATAGATGATCGTACCAGACCGGAGCACCCCGTCCACACCGATGGTCGTCCCCGGAAATGTTTCTTTGCCCATGTGCTCGCGTGAGGGAAAGCCAAGCGTTACGTTATCCGATAATATGGTATTGTTGCCGATGGTATTTGTTCCAAAAATGATGATACGCACCTCAGATCAATATGGTAACATTCTGTATATATTTTTGGAATATTCATATAAATAATGTGCACATTTGTTTGGAAAATTACAACAACGTTAATATACTGAAAATAAATGGCATATAAATCATTGCAACGGATTGCTCAGCATGAGAATGGTTCCGTTCACGGATGAATCGTTTACGGAATCCGTATACACCATTAGAACCATTCTCATATTTACCGCACTGCATTTTCAGGTATCCGCACCAGCCATTTTGGATAACCATCACTCAAATACTCAAAAAAATGCCAAATTCCCCAAAAACCGACCCACACAGAAGGACGGAGCGGACCTATCTCACCACAAGACATGCCATGCATCCTCTGCAGCACACACCCCAACAGCGTCCGTCAAATGACCCATTAATAACCAATAATAAGGCAAATAAGGCGCATATCTGCCGTAAATTACGCCACACAAAATGAGACCAAAAAAGAGCCTGAAAAGACAAAAAATAAGCCCAATTCACCCTTAATTCAATCCAGGTTACTCTCAGATATATCCCCAAAAAATGCCAAAATTCCCGAAAAACCGATCCACACAGAAGCACAGAGCGGGCCGTTCTCACCCCAAGACATCCTGCACATCCTTTCAAAATACCTGCCAACAGCGACCGCTCAATAGTCCGCAATCAACCGTCATCTGAGCAAATAACAGGCATTTTGGCCGTCTTTTCCCGGCATCCAGACGAAGTCAGAAAAGAGCCAAAAAACGTCTGTTTTACCCCCCGATTATACTTAACAGGGGGTCACAATGTTGATCGGATCATCGCATAACTTCAGGCATACCTGAATGAATATCTCAAAAAAGTTCAGCTATACTATCAGTGTATACCAGCAGCTCACAAAATCAGCCGGAAAATTGTTGATGCAGGACATAAATCCAGTGCAGGTATCAAACGGTAACAGCTGAAGAAGATCAGACAAATCTCAAAATGGTAGTCCTGACGCATCCATCCCCTCATCCAAAACCTCAATGAAATGATGATATCCGGCGCCTGTTCAGGGCGGGATGGACAATGTTGTGGAATCCGGAATCAAAGTGTTTTTGCCAATAATAAATACAATTAAACGTCACTTTTAGGGAATTGTGAATTACTTCGGCTTTGGATACACAAACGCTGCAAGTGAAGGCTTCAACAACAAGATTAATGTCATAAAGAGAGCTGTTTTTGGATTTAGGGATCCCGACTATTTCATTTTGAAGATCAGACAGATGTACGGATTAAACCAGTGCATATGGTTATGAACAGGGGAGGGGGGAAGCCCCCCTCCCCCTGAAATGTGATGAGTCGCAGGGAGAATGGGCAGGCATTCCCCCTTGCTCCACCTGTAGTTTAGAACGCGACAAAATAGGGTGAAGTTTGGGGTTCAGAAATATGGAGAAGAGTCATATTTATATCAATAGTCCCTATAAGCAGTTTTTCTTGGTCGGATTCCAATGATAACAATCTGATAATCAGGACAGAGTTCGAAAATAATACGCCAGGTTCCCACTCTCAGCCGATATGTATTCTGTATCCCTTTTAATTTGCGAATGTCGAGATCCGGAGAGAATCCTTCCTTTAATTGCTGAAGCCTGGTGTAAATGTGCGTATGATCGGGTTCCTCAATTGATTCAGGATCCCGTTTTGCCCGCTTCTCCAGAAAAATCCTATATTTCATGGAGTCTCAGAGTTCCTTTCTTTTTTCTATCCTGATACTCCGCAATCAGGCTGATTTCATCTTCATCTGGCTCGACTTCTCCAATGAGCCGTGTATCGATGATACTTTCAATCTTCTGAAGGAGAAAGAGAATATCGTTCATTTCACGTATTGCTTCAGCCATAGTCATACATCGCCATCAGTGAACTACCCCTGAGCTAAAGACTCAGGGACTTCCTGCTTCATACCCCGAACTTATGTTCGCGAGTCCACAGGCCCAACCCCTCGTTCCGAAGGTGTTAAACTCCAATTAAATTTTGTCTGTCAAGTGCGAATTTTTTGATATTGATCGCAGCATTGACATCCCGGTCATGATTTGTGTTACAGTCGGGACAAACCCAATCTCTGTCGGCCAAAGTCAACCCACCATTGTAATGGCCACAAACACTGCATATCCTGGTCGATGGTTCAAACCGACCGATACGCAGGATGTTTTTCCCCTGACGTTGTGCCTTATATTCCAGTTTTGTAACAAACGAACTCCACGAGGCATCCGCGATATGTTGTGCCAGACGATGATTTTTCAACATCCCTGCAACATTTAATGTTTCCAGCGCAATTGCCTGGTTCTCGCATATTAATCTAAAAGAGATCTTATGCTGGAAATCATTTCTTTGATTGCTGATCTTCTCGTGGAGTTTCGCTACTGATAATTTTGACTTTTCTCTGTTGTTGGAACCTCTTTGTTTCCTGCTCAAACGTCTCTGTAAGGCCTTCATTCGCAGAAGAGAGTTTTTGAGATGTCTCGGATTGTTGATCTTCTTTCCGCTGGACAGGACTGCAAAATCCTTAATACCCACATCAATATCAACGGTAGTCTTCTCGTCAAACGGCTGTTTTTCAGGATAATCTAATCCATCATCAACCAGGATGTTGATGTAGAATTGGCCGGTCGGCGTTATTGATACCGTTGCAGATTTCTCTGCACCCTCATATCTTCGGTGTAACTTCGTTTTGATCCAACCGATCTTCGGAAGTCTGATCTTATGGGCATCAAAATCCACAACATAATGTTGAGGGACTGAAAATGACTGAACTGGATTCTTCCGTGATTTGAACTTTGGAAAACCTTTCTTCTCTCTGAAGAAGTGAGTAAAAGCATTCTCAAGATTGAGTGTTGCACCCTGCAAAGACTGAGAATACACATCCTTTAGCCAAACGTGTTCGTCTTTTAATCCGGGTAACATCTTATTTAACGAAAATCCTGAAATCGATTTTCCATCTGATTCATATGATTTCAGTTTGTTTTCCAAAGCCCAATTGTAAACAAACCTACAAGCCCCGAAATGTTTAAAGAACAATTCTCTCTGCTCTTTATTGGGATATATTCGATACCTGCAGGCTTTCAACATGCCGGTTAATATACTACCTGACAAAATATATGTTTTATCCATATTGCAATATCTGAGTGGTGAAATCTACAAATTTACGCTTACATCCCCTTGGCTAAAGACCAGGGGGTTTTACGCTTTCCTTATAAAATTTAACTTGCGGGGTGAAGGGGCAGAGCGGGAAGTCCCCGGTCTTCAGGCCGGGGATGAAAGCAGAGCCCCTTCCTCGCTACGATAATTATATTGTGTATCGTCACGCAAATTGCGTCAGGAGTATCCTGCAACCATAAAGTTGTTGTGGGGAGATGGGTTATGTTCTCCCTCATATTTCCTTACAACATCCAGACAGGTTAGTCCTGATGTTCTGAAACATTATGTGAATTTCCAAATGGAGAAATGAATGATAGTATCCTACAAGTATCGTGCATATCCAAATCCAGTTGCAGAGACACGACTGAATGTAGCACTTGATACCTGTAGGTG